>DASYBO010000541.1:0-6224 GCA_036500685.1 Pseudonocardiaceae bacterium
GCCGCCGCACTATCACCGCGGCTCGGCCGAAATCTTCTTCGTCATCGACGGCTCGCTACAGGCGTTGACCGGCGATCGCGTTCTTACCCTGAATGGCGGCGACTTCCTGGTGGTCCCCAAGAACATGCCGCACGCGTTCGCGACCCCGGCACAGACATCGGCCGACGTGCTCATCGTTTTCGCACCGGGGATGCAGGACCGGTTCGACTACTTCCGGCTGACCGACCGCGTGCTGAAGGGCCAGGCCAGCCCACAGGAAATCCTGGACTCGCAGGATCGCTTCGACAATCACTTCCTGGACAGCCCGATCTGGCGGCAGGCACGCGCGGACACGCCATAGCTGTTCGGGTGGGGCGCCGGCTTCCCGCAGACGCCCCACCCGAACGGCTACTCCCGATCAGCTGCAGCCGGAGGTCGAGCCGCAGCCCTCGCACACGTAGCAAGAGCCGGCGGGCCGCATCTTGGTGCCGCAGGTCATGCACAGCGGGGCGTCGGCCGCCTTGCCGAGGTGCAGTTCCAGCAATTCGGTCGAGCTGCCGGCCTTCGGCTGTTCCGGCGCCTTCGCCTCGACGGCCGGGCGCTGCGGGCGGGCGTCCACAGTGGTACGCAGGCCTTCCAGGTCGACGTCGGCGGAGATCGGCGTGTCGTAGCTCTCGGCGACCTGGGCGGAACGCTCGTCGGCGGTGAAGATGCCGAGCTGGGCCCGCTTGTCGTAGGACAGGTAGTCCAGCGCGAGCCTGCGGAAGAGGTAGTCGAGCACGCTGGTGGCGATCCGCACGTCCGGGTCGTCGGTCATGCCGGCCGGCTCGAAGCGCAGGTTGGAGAACTTGGAAACGTAGAACTCCAATGGAATGCCGTACTGCAGACCGACCGAAATGGACATGGAGAAGGCATCCATCACACCGGCGAGAGTGGACCCCTGCTTGCCGAGCTTGACGAAGATCTCGCCGAGGCCGTCGTCCGGATAGGACCCGGCGTGCAGGTAGCCCTCGGCGCCGCCGACCGTGAAGGACACGGTCTGGCTCGGGCGCTTCTTGGGCAGGCGCTTGCGGACCGGGCGGTACTCGACGACCGGCGCCTGCTCCTTCTCCTTGGTGTCGGTGTTGTTCTTCGACGCCGACAGGGGCTGGCCGACCTTGCAGTTGTCGCGGTAGATGGCGAGTGCCTTGAGGCCGAGCTTCCAGCCCTGGAAGTAGATCTCCTCCACGTTCTCCACGGTTGCCGACTCGGGCATGTTGACCGTCTTGGAGATCGCGCCGGAGATGAAGTGCTGCACCGCGGCCATCATCCGGACGTGGCCCATGGCCGCGATGGAGCGTTCGCCCATGGCGCAGTCGAACACCGAGTAGTGCTCCTGCTTGAGGCCTGGCGCGTCCACGACGTGGCCGTGCTCGGAGACGTACTCGACGATCGCCTCGACCTGCTCCTGCTGGTAGCCCAGCGCGGTGAGCGCGCGCGGCACGGTCTGGTTGACGATCTGCATGGAGCCACCGCCGATCAGCTTCTTGAACTTGACAAGGGCCAGGTCGGGCTCGATGCCGGTCGTGTCGCAGTCCATCATCAGGCCGATGGTGCCGGTCGGCGCGAGCACCGAGGCCTGCGCGTTGCGCCAGCCGTTGCGGGCACCGACCTCGATGCCACGCTGCCATTCGATGGTGGCCAGCTTGTGCACCGACGAGTCGTTCGCGTCGTAGGTGCGGACCAGGTCGTTGGCGGCGGCGTGCTTGCGCATGACCCGCTGGTGCGCCTCGGCGTTGCGGGCGTAGCCCTCGTAGGCGCCGACGACGCCGGCCAACTCGGCCGAGCGCCGGTAGGCGGTGCCGGTCATCAGCGAGGTGATCGCCGCGGCCATGGCCCGGCCGCCGTCGGAGTCGTAGGCGTGGCCGGTGGCCATCAGCAGCGCGCCGAGGTTGGCGTAGCCGATGCCGAGCTGACGGAACTTGCGGGTGGTCTCGCCGATCGGGTCGGTCGGGAAGTCCGCGAAGCAGATGGAGATGTCCATCGCGGTGATCACCAGTTCGACCGCGCGGGTGAACAGCGCACCGTCGAACGTGCCGTCCTGGCGGAGGAACTTGAGCAGGTTCAGCGACGCCAGGTTGCAGCTGGAGTTGTCCAGATGCAGGTACTCACTGCACGGGTTGGACGCGGTGATGCGGCCGGACTCCGGGCAGGTGTGCCAGTCGTTGATGGTGTCGTCGTACTGCAGGCCGGGGTCGGCGCATTCCCATGCGGCCAGCGCGATCTTGCGGAACAGCGACTTGGCGTTGACGCTCTCGATGACCGCGCCGGTGGTGCGGGCGCGCAGGCCGAACTCGGCGTCGTCCTCGACCGAGCGCATGAACTCGTCCGAGACGCGGACCGAGTTGTTGGCGTTCTGGTACTGGACCGACGCGATGTCCTTGCCGCCGAGGTCCATGTCGAACCCGGCGTCGCGCAGCACGCGGATCTTCTCTTCCTCGCGCGCCTTGGTTTCCACGAACTCCTCGATGTCCGGGTGGTCGACGTCGAGCACGACCATCTTGGCCGCGCGACGGGTCGCGCCACCGGACTTGATGGTGCCCGCGGACGCGTCGGCGCCGCGCATGAACGAGACCGGGCCGGACGCGGTGCCGCCGGAGGAGAGCAGTTCCTTGGACGACCGGATCCGGGAAAGGTTCAGACCCGCGCCGGACCCGCCCTTGAAGATCAGGCCCTCTTCGCGGTACCAGTTGAGGATCGAGTCCATGGTGTCGTCGACGGCCAGGATGAAGCAGGCCGAGACCTGCTGCGGGGAACTGGTGCCGACGTTGAACCAGACCGGGGAGTTGAAGCTGAACACCTGGTGCAGCAGCATCCAGGTCAGTTCGTGTTCGAAGACGACCGAGTCGGCCTCGGTGTCGAAGTAGCCGTTGGCCACACCGGAGCTGACGTAGGCGTGCACGACGCGGTCGATCAGCGCGCGCAGGCTCGACTCGCGCTGTTGCGTGCCGACGGCACCTCGGAAGTACTTGCTGGTCACGATGTTGGTCGCGTTGATGGACCAGAAGTCGGGGAACTCGACGCCGCGCTGCTCGAAGTTGATCGAACCGTCGCGCCAGTTGGTCATCACCACATCGCGGCGTTCCCAGGTGACCTCGTCGTAGGGGTGCACGCCCTCGGTGGTGTAGACGCGCTGGATGCGCAGCCCTCGATCGCGCTCCGCTGTGCCGGCCTCATTCGAGGACGACGCCCCGACGGACTCCTTCATGACCTGACCCTCTCCCGTTTTACTTCCCGCCACTGGTGCTGTTGCTCTGGGTGCGCTGCGAGGTCCCCGTCGACCGCGCGCCCTGGTGGTACTCACGTTGTCGTCCCCGACTCCTCGGCGATCGCCTTGCGGAGATCGGCGATCTCCTGCTCGAAGTCCTCCACCGAGGAGAAGGACCGGTACACGCTCGCGAATCGCAGGTAGGCCACTGGGTCGAGGTCGCGTAACGGTCCGAGGATGGCCAGGCCGACCTCGTTGCTCGGAATCTCGGCGACACCCGCGGAACGGATGGTCTCCTCGACCTTCTGCGCGAGCTGGGCCAGTGCGTCCTCGTCGACGGGCCGCCCCTGGCAGGCCCTGCGCACGCCGCTGACCACCTTGTCCCGGCTGAACGGCTCGGTGACGCCGGAGCGCTTGACCACCGCGAGCACGGCCTCTTCGACGGTGGTGAACCGTCGGTTGCACTTGGTGCACGAGCGGCGCCGCCGGATCGCCTGTCCCTCGTCGACCTCGCGCGAGTCAACGACCCGCGAGTCCGAATGCCGACAAAAAGGGCACCGCATGTGTGCTTCCGCCTCCCCGAATCCCCGCTTGCCGTGTTGTGGCCCGCATCTTGCCGATGGCATCTATCCACCGACTAACCCCAACCTGTGGACTACTTACGACCATGTAACTACTACATCTTGGGGTTCCAAGGTATGTCGGGACCGATTATTTCGCAACTCAACACGGCGACGACGCCCCGGTTGAGGGAACCGGGGCGTCGGACATGAGCTATGGGGCTCGCGTGGGTGAGCGGCCGGGTACGGACCGTCGCCGGGCGGAGACGACGGACCGGCGTTCGGCGATACTCAGTGCACGGCTTCGACCGGGACGATGAGCCGCTCCCCCGGGTAGAGCGTGGCGTCGGCGATGTTGTTCAGCTGCTGGATGCGATCGACCACGTCCTGCGGCGCACTGGAGGGCGCCTCGCTGGTGGCCACCTCCCACAACGTCTGACCGGAGTGGATCGTGACGACCGTGGTCGCGGCCGGGACCGGCACGTCGGACGAGGTGCCGCCGGACGAGGCGAGCCAGCCGATGCCGAAGACGATCAGCATCACGATGCCGGCGGTGAGAATCAGCCAACCGAGCGACGCACCCCTCGAACGAGGAGCGCAGGCAACGGACTGTGCACGGCGCGCCGGCACGGTGACCACATGGCCGGGCCTGCGCCGGTCACCGGCGCGCACCAGCCGGACCTGACGCATCCGCACCGGCCGGTGGATGACCGTACCGGCAGGCCGAACAGCGCGAATGTCCCTGGGGGCGTCGGTCACCACCTCAGTGGAAGGGTCGATTTCGGCGTCCGCCACAACCGCCATCTCGTAGCCTCCTCGTTCCAAGATCGAACACCCGTTCGATCGAACCTCTGTGCGATTTTGTACCACCCGGCACCGACAAAATCGAGTACCTCGCGGCGTGTCTTCGAACAGGTGTTTGATCTCGGCCGCCGATCGGGCTAGCGTCGACAACCGAAGATCGCGGTCGGCTCTCCCTGGCCGGCGCGGAGAAGGAAGGCATTCCCAGTGGCACGCAAGAGCACCGGTAACAGCAGCGGTGACCCCGACGACGCGGCCGGCGCGGACCGGCCTCCGGCGAACGGTGCCGGCGCCGAGATCCATGCGTTCCCGGATCCGGCGGAGGTCGCCGAGGCGCCCGGCCTCACCCTGCGCCAGAAGCGCGTGCTCGAGGTGATCCGCGACTGGGTGGAGCGTTTCGGCTACCCGCCGAGCGTGCGCGAGATCGGTGAGGCGGTCGGCCTCACCTCGACCTCATCGGTCGCTTACCAGCTGCGTGCCCTTGAGAAGCGTGGCTACCTGCGCCGCGACCCGAACCGACCGCGCGCGGTCGGCGTGATGCCCTCCGACGAGGACGAAGAGAGCCAGTCCGCGAGTCGGCCGCGGCCCGCGTACGTGCCGGTCCTCGGTCGGATCGCCGCCGGTGGGCCGATCCTGGCCGAGGAGGCCATCGAGGACGTGTTCCCGCTGCCTCGGGAGATCGTCGGCGAGGGCTCGCTGTTCCTGCTGAAGGTCGTCGGTGAGTCCATGGTCGACGCGGCCATCACCGACGGCGACTGGGTCGTGGTCCGTCAGCAGCCGACGGCCGAGAACGGCGACATCATCGCCGCGATGATCGAGGGCGAGGCCACGGTGAAGACGTTCAAACGTCGCGACGGGCACGTCTGGCTGATGCCGCACAACCCCGCGTACGAACCCATCCCCGGCGACGACGCCACCGTGCTCGGCCGGGTCGTCGCGGTCCTGCGCCGCCTCTGATCCCCGGAAACGACACAGTCGCCGCGCCCCTGACGACAGGGCGCGGCGACTTTCGTTGATCAGGCGCCGGTGGGATCGGCGATGAAGCCGTCCAGCGCGGCGGCCAGTGCCGGGTGCACCCTGGCCCGCATCCGGATGCCGTCCTCGGTGTGCTCCTCGGTGCTGACCTCACCCTCGGCGTGCACCCGCGCGACCAGGTCAGATCGCGGATAGGGCAGCACGAGGTCGACCGACACCGCGGGGTGCGGCAGCAGATCGGCCATGCGTTCGCGCAGCGCGGTCAGGCCGGTGCCGTTGCGCGCCGACACGAACACCGCGTTCGGCAGCAGGTTGCGCAGCCGGGCGATGGTCAGTTGGTCCGCCGCGTCGACCTTGTTCACCACCAGCAGTTCCGGTGGCATCGGCTCGTCGCGGTCCTGCACCACCTGGGCCAGCACCTCCCGCACCGCCGATACCTGCTGTTCCGGCGCGGGGTCGGCACCGTCGACGACGTGCACGATCAGATCGGCGTCGGCGACCTCCTCCAACGTCGACCGGAACGCCTCGACGAGCTGGTGCGGCAGGTGCCGGACGAACCCGACGGTGTCGGTGAGCGTGTAGGTGCGGCCATCCGGCAGCTGGCTGCGCCGGGTGGTCGGGTCGAGGGTGGCGAACAGCGCGTCCTCGACCAGCACGCCCGC
>DASYBO010000542.1:0-2484 GCA_036500685.1 Pseudonocardiaceae bacterium
CGCAGCCGTACGACGACTACCCGCCGCCCGCGCCGGCGCCCGACCCCGGCGTCGATCGCGTCGCCCAGCTGCGCGACCTCGGCAAGCTGCACACCGACGGGATCCTGCCTCCTCATCGCGGTCTACGTTCTGGTTGGCGTCTTCCTTAATACGGCGGCTCCTCATTTGCCGACGACTCCAAGCAGCGTGTCATCGGTCCATAGTTGGGGTCAGTACATCATCTCGGTTCTTTTCTGGCCCCTGGGTCTTTGGCATCCGACCTTCACACTGGGCAAATGGACGCCCTGATTATGGACGGCGATAATCGACGGCCCATGCATAGCATGTCCGGGTCGAGTTCGCCCCGGCGCACCAGCACATAGCGCGATCCTCCAGTGACTCCTCGCTTGTAAGGTAATGCTGATAGGTCGATAGCCAGTGCGGTTCAGGCTTCTTGCAGGAGGTGAACCGCAGTCGAGGAGCGTTGACGCAGCTCGAAGGCTTGCGCCGGTCACATCAAGTCGGCGCCGTGCGGTGCGACTGCTGCACATTGCTGCTGCCGCAAACAGGTGGCCGATAGGTGGCGGGATCAGCTGTGACCGCCGCACCCACTTCTCATCGGGGCGTTAAAATGGATGATAATTTACAGATGAGGACGACTCCCCTGGTTGGGCGCAAGGCCTGGTTCGGCCCCCGGCCGCTTGGCTGGGGCCTGGCCCCCATCTCGCCCGAGGGCTGGGCGGCGGTGGGCATCGCGGTGGCACTGGCCGTGGGAGTGGGAGTCTGGAGCAAACACACCCGCTGGGTTGTCCTCCTGGTGGTTGTCGCCCTGCTCGTCGTGACGTTCCTCAAGGGCACCTCCCCTGGCGGCCGCCGGGAATGGGAGGAATTCCAATCCCAACAGAACAGCGACGAAGACTGAACGGCGGCGGTCATCCTCGTCCGGTGTGGTTGCTGCATTAATGCTGCTGCACAATGGTCGCCAGATGCTCGGTGGTGGTCCCAAAGGGGTGGCGCGGATGGCACCCTAGAAGGACGGCGATCACGAGGAGATCAGCGATGACCCAGCCCCTTGGCGCGCAGCCCGCGCCTCAGCGCACCCCTCTCAGCGCGGACGAGAAAGCCCGGGCCGAGGTGAACTTCCTCCCCTATGTCGCCCAGGCACTCGTCGCCAAGGGACGGTTCAGGGTGACCGCCGATACTCCGGAGATGGTGGAGCTGTTCCAGAAGGTCGCCCGAAGGGTGGGTGATATGCTCCGGCGGCCTGTGGTCAGCTACGCTAACGGCAAGGACATCGTGATCACCTTTGGCCAGGAGACCCCTGGCCTCACCGGCCGAGGCACCCGCTCAGTTCAGGAGTGACTGGGGCGTGTGGTCCCCAGCATGGTCTACCCGATCCCCTCGATGCGAACGAGGCGCATGAGGGTCGATCGGGGCCGCTGATGCAGGGGCACAGGCTTATGGCGGTCGGTCGGGGTCGGTGCCGGACGATGCGGTTGCTGCACTTTACTGCTGCACCCGCACACTCGGTCTGCAGGCCGGGTCTGGTGCGGGATGTGCTTGCGCAACAGGGCTGATCATGGTGGTACGCCGTGACTGCCACCCGACGTCACGAAGACTTCGCGAATCGGTAAACTTGCTGATCAGCGCAGATTTCCGTACTGATGCTGTATGTCTGGCCAAGGGAGCGTCGATGGACAGACTGGAACCAGGCACCATATATAACCATAATGCTATACGGAGCGTTATCAAGTCATCGCTCCCTGATTCCGCTCTTGGTTCCCTCCGCGAACTGGACGCGCTGTTCGACCAGTCACCGACCGCCATGGTCGTCCTTGACCGCGAACTGCGTGCCAAGCGCATCAACGCGGCGCTCCGCCAGCTGGCCGGTCTCCCGGATGAGGCGATCATCGGCCGCCGTCCTTCAGAGATCGACGGCGGCGTGGATGCGGCCTTGGTCGAGCGCATCCTGGCCGAGCAGGTGATAGACAGGGGCGTTCCCGTGATCGACATGCCCCTGGAGCAGGCCCTGGCAGGCAAGCGCCGGGTCCTCACGTGGTCGACGTACCCGGTGACGGACAACGGCCAGGTGCTGGGGGCGCTGTGCTCTTTCGCTGACGGCACCGGCCAGGCAACGTCGCTCCGGCAGGCTCATGACCTGCTCGAACGAGCCGGTCACCAGATCGGGACCACACTCGATATCCACCGCACGGCCGCAGAACTCGCCGATCTGGCCGTGCCCGAACTCGCCGACCGCATCGCCGTCGACCTGCTCGACCAGGTGCTGCAAGGGGAAAACCTTCCCCGCACCGACCCAGGCACCCTGCAGTTCCGCCGGGTGGCAGTGCACGACACCACAGGGGCCAAAGTTAACCTCGCGGTGGGCGACCTGATCACCATGCCGGTCACAAGCTGGCCCGCCTCGGCGGTCTGGCGGGGGAAACCCGTCCTGGCGCGGAACCGGACCGAGGTGAGGCAGGTCGTCTACACCCCCGGTTGCGCGGA
>DASYBO010000543.1:0-27832 GCA_036500685.1 Pseudonocardiaceae bacterium
GAGGCCGAGTCGTTCGGCCAGGTCGATGCCTTCGGCCACGGTGTTGATGGGGCCGCAGGGCACGCCGGCCTCGGTGAGGATGCCGAACCACTCCGCGGCCGTGCGCTGGGCCAGCGCGGCCAGCAGCAGGGGGCGGAGTTCAGCGCGACGGGCGGTGCGGTCGGCCATGGTGGCGTAGCGGGGATCGGTGCCCAGTTCGGGTCGGCCGATCGCGGTGCACAGGCGTCGGTACTGGTTGTCGTTGCCGGCGATGACGATCAGCTCGCCGTCGGCGGTGGGCAGTGGTTCGTACGGGAACAGGCTCAGGTGCGCGTTGCCCATCCGCTGCGGCACAACGCCGCCCGCGACGACCGCGGAAGCTTGATTGACGAGCGTGGACAGCGCCGTTGCCAGCAGGCTGGTTTCGACGTGTTGGCCTTCGCCGGTCCGGTCGCGGTGGCGCAGGGCGGCGAGGATCGCCATGCCCGCGTGCAGGCCGGTGAACACGTCGAACACGGCGACCCCGGCGCGGTACGGGCTGCCCTCGGCCGATCCGGTCAGGCTCATCAGGCCGGAGACCGCCTGGACGAGCAGGTCGTAGCCGGGCAGGGCGGCGCCACCGTGCGTGCCGAAGCCGGTGATCGAGCAGTAGACGATCGCCGGATTGGTGGCGCGGACGGTGTCGTAGTCGAGGCCGAAGCGGGTCAGGCCACCGTGTTTGAAGTTCTCCACCAGCACGTCGGCGCGGCGGGCCAGGGTCGCGGCGAGCGCACGGTCGGCCGGGTCGGCGAGGTCGAGGACGATCGAGCGCTTGTTGCGGTTGATGGACAGGTAGTAGGTGGAGACGGGACCGGCGTCGGTCTCGCGCACCGGAGGCTGCCAGGTGCGGGTGTCATCGCCGCCGGGGCCTTCGACCTTGATCACGGTGGCACCGAGGTCGCCGAGCAGCATGGTCGCGTACGGGCCTGCGAGCACGCGGGAGAAGTCGGCGACGAGCACGCCCGCCAGTGGGCCCGGAGCCGGATTCGGATCAAGGCCGCTGACATCCATGCAGGTCACGACTCCTTCGCCGACGATCGGGTTGCGCCAAGGCTACCCAGCGACCTCAGGACGTCGGTGTGGTCTGCACCTGGTGCATGCTGACGGTGCCATCGGTCGTAGCCGCCCCGCCACCCGGGGCGGACCAGTCGCCCGAGGCGGCGGTCCAGGTGCGGCCGCCGACGGTGACGCTGTCGATGCCGAGCTGGGTCGCCTTGGACACCAGCCAACTGCCGATGGCCCAGCCCTCGCTGGCGGCGTGCCCACCGGTCACTGTGCTGGTCCCCCACTCCTGGTCGGCGAGCGCGCCGATGTCCTGCTTGGTCGGCGCGACCGCGAGGTTGTGACAGCTCAGTTGGCCCTGACTCTCCCCGGTGAGCGCACTGGCCATCGCGCGCGCCTCGGACTCCCACTGCGCGTAGGCGTCCGGGGCCGCCGAGTGCTGCACCTGCTGCGCGGCCTGGGTGACGCTGATGTCCTGCCAGCCGGAGAGTTTCGTCAGGTGCTGGTAGAACGTGGTCGAGGCGTACACCGGGTCGGTCACCTGCACGTAGGTCCCCCAACCCTGGCTCGGTCGCTGCTGGAACAGGCCGGCCGAGTCGCGGTCGCCGCTGGTCAGATTGGTCAGCTTGGATTCCTGCCAGGCGGTGGCCAGCGCGATGGTGACCGCGTGCGGCGGCAGGCCGAGTTTCATGCCGACCGCGGCGATGGTCGCGGCGTTGCCGGCCTGTTCGGCCGAGAACGAGAAGTGGTTGGACGCGGTCGAGCCGGACGACGCCGTCGCACCGCTCGTCGACGTGCCGCCGATGGCGTTGACCGAGCAGTAGGGCGACTGTGGGCCCTGGATGTTGGTGACGAACACGACGGCGATCACGACCGCCGCGACGAGTACCACCAACACGGTGGTGATGGTGATGCCTTTTCGGACCGTCGCCACCGGCAACCTTCCTCTTCGCGATGCTCTTTGTTGCTATGACGCCCCGGGGTGACCCGACGTTGCCTGACCAGCCGTGACAGGCCGATTACACCACGACGTCCGAAACGTCCGGCGAGGGCAGTCCCAGGTCGGCAGGGAGCAGTCCGGCCATGTCCGCGTCGAGAATGGTGCCGCGCTGGTTGACCCTGGCGCGCAGAGTTCCTTCGAGGCGGAATCCGACCTTGGCGGCCACCGCGAACGAGCCGGGGTTGCCGACAATGCCCTGCCATTCGATACGCTGCGCGCCGAGGAAGAGGAATATCCAGCGGACGAACGCGTCGAGCCCCTCCACGGTGTAACCGTTTCCACGTTGTGTTCTGCTGGTCCAGTAACCGATCTCGAACACTCGATGTCCGGTCGAGGTCATCGTCAGGGTGGATACCAGCGCGCCGGATTCACGGCAGAAAGAACCGAGAATTCGATGCGCGTTCGTCGCCCAGCCGAGTGGATAGGTTTTCCGGACGAAATTCTCCGCATGTTGTCGAAGAAAAGGTACCGGAACCGAAGTCCAGCGTTGAATTTCCGGATCCTGGCAGGCGAGAAATACGTCCTCGATGTCGTCCTCGACGAAGGCTCGAACAATCAGCCGAGGCGTGTGCAGAACCGGTGGCTCCACTGGCGATCGCTCCCTGCCCTCCGCTGAGGCTGCCACGACGGATCAAGCATGGTCGCGGGCGAGCGGCGGGGCAGCACCCGTTCGCGTGACCTGGTACGGCGGTCCGGTGACAGCTGGACCTCCCATCATGTGATGAAAGCAAGAGTCAACTATCAGTGTTAAGGTGGACCTCGTGCCGCTCCCGCAGAGTCACCCGAGGTCACGCCGGCCGCCCGCCGACGGTGCTGTCCATTTCCACGGCCGACTTGCGCCAATTCTGGTAAAAGCTCAAGAACAGGGCTGGGCACGCCTGGACGTTCGTCCAGCTGATCGCGAATTCGGACTATTCCCGCGCGGGTGGTTCAGGTAGCGAATAATCTTCGGTTGATGGGCCAAGCCCCGGCGACGGATACCCGTCAATCGGCGGGGATATTGTCGGTCGATCGCGGGGTACAATAAGGACGAAAATGTCGACAACCAGCGTGAAGCTGGCGGGCACATGGTTCGGTTGGCTGGGGCGCGATCGATCCAGCGGAGTTGATTGGGCGAGGTGACGTGCAAGGCGTTTCACCTGTTCCGACGCAAACGTCGGATGTCGCACGCCCCGTTGCGCCCGAAGCGCGGTCAACTGACGTGATCAAGCTGTCCGTGCTCGGGCCGGTCCGGGCGTGGCGCGGGGATGTCGAGATCGACCTCGGGCCACCCCAGCAGCGCGCGATTCTGGCGCTGCTGCTGGTGAAGGCGGGTCAGCCGGCCGGCATGGCCGAACTGATCGGTCTGCTGTGGCCGCATGATCCCCCGATCAGCGCGGCCAACGTGATCCAGCGCTGTGTCGGCGCGCTGCGCCGCGCGCTGGAACCGGGCCTGCCGCCTCGGGCCAACGGCAACTGGCTGCTGCGCCAGGGCGGTGGTTACCGGCTCGCGCTGGACACGGCAACCCTGGACCTGCTCCAGTTCCGCGCGCTCGCGCGCCAGGCCAGGGCGGCGCTGGACGGCGAGCGCGGCGCGGACGCGGTCCCGCTTTACGTGCAGGCGCTGCAACTATGGCGCGGCCAGTGCGCGGCCGGGGTGGAGACCGACACCGTCTTCACCGCGATCGACCGGGAGCGGTTGACCGTCGCGCAGGAGGCCGCGGACAGCGCCTTGCGTTCGGGTGGCGCACGGTTGTTACTACCCGCGCTGCGCCAGGCCGCGGCGGGCGCGCTACTCGACGAACCGTTGCAGGCCAGGCTGATGCTGGTGCTCGCGGCGGCCGGCTACCAGGCCGAGGCGCTGGGCGTGTACCAAATGGTGGCCCGGCAACTAGCCGACGAGTTGGGCATGGATCCGACCCAGGAACTGCGCTCGGCCTACCAGAAAGTGCTGCGCCAGCAGGCAACCCCGGATGTCGGTGCGACAGCGTCGCCATCGGCGAGTCGCGGTGACATCGACGCGCGAGCGACAACCACTGCCACGATGGGCCTTCCGGCCGTTGATGTCAGCGACGCCGTCGAGATCGCCGAGGACTCCGAGGAAACCCCGGCCCCGCTGGTACCCCTCGCACAATTACCCGCCGACCTGCCGACGTTCACCGGCCGCCGGGACGAACTGGCCCGCCTGTCGGGTCTGCTGGAGTCGGCAGACCGCAACCCGGCCGCGGTGCAGATCGTGGCCATCGACGGAATGGCCGGCATCGGCAAGACCACCCTGGCCGTGCACCTGGCCCACCAGGTCGCCAAGGACCATCCCGACGGCCAGCTCTACCTGAACCTGCGCGGCTTCGACTCCAGTGGCACCGCCATGACGGCCAGCGAGGCACTGCGCATCTTCCTCGACGCGCTCGGTGTTGGCCCGCAACGGATCCCGGCCGAACCGGAGGCGCAGGCCGCGCTCTACCGGAGCATGCTGCACGGCCGCAAGGTGCTGGTGCTGCTGGACAACGCTCGCGACGTCGAGCAGATCCGCCCGCTGCTGCCGGCATCGCCGGGCTGCCTGGTGATCATCACCAGTCGCAATCAGTTGACCGGTCTGATCACCACGCATGCCGCGTATCCGTTGACGGTGGAGTCCTTCTCCGCGCAGGACGCCCGCGCGACGCTGACCCAGCGACTGGATCCGTACCGGTTGGCCGAGGACAACGCGGCCCTCGACGAGATCGTCCAACTCTGCGCGGGCCTGCCGCTCGCGGTGGCGATCGTGGCCGCGCGCGCCACGGTGCACTACTACCTGCCGATCTCGGCGATCGCCAGCGAACTGCGCGACGCGCGCACCCGGCTGGACGCCTTCAGTGCCAACGATCCCGCGACCGACATGCGGGCGGTGTTCTCCTGGTCCTACGAACTGCTCTCGCCGCCCGCGGCCCGGCTGTTCCGATTGCTGTCCCAGCACGACGGACCGGACATCTCGACCGCCGCCATGGCCAGCCTGGCCGGCGCGCCCGAGGCACAGACGCGCCGTCTGGTCACGGAACTGACCAGAGCGCGGCTGCTCGTCGAGGGACGCCCGCACCGGTTCAGCATGCACGACCTGATCCGGGTCTACGCCCAGGAACTGGCGGCGGAACTGGACAGCGAGGCCGACCGGCTCTCGGCACGGACCCGGCTGCTCGACTTCTACCTGCACACCGCGTACCAGGCCAACTCCATGCTGGGCCCGTACTTCATCCCGATCGACCTGACCCCACCGGAACCCGGGGTGGCCGCGGTGGACCTGCCGAGCAAGCAGCACGCGATGGGCTGGCTCGCCGCGGAGCACCAGGTGCTGAACGCGGCGGTGCGGCGGGCCGCCGAGAGCGGATTCGGTCGGCACGCCTGGCAGCTGTCGCTGATTCCGCAGCAGTTCCTCCAGCGCCAGGGTTATTGGCACGACTGGGAATCCATCACCAGGGTCGGGTTGTCGGCCGCGATAACGGCCGAGGACCTGACCGGCCAGGCGCACACGAGGCGTTCCCTGGCCGGCGCACTGCACTTTCTGGGCCGCAATGATGAAGCGCTTACCGAACTGGAGTCGACGCACTGGCTCTTCGCCGAACTCGGCTACACGACCGAGCACGCCTACCTGCACGGGAATTTCGGCGCGGTGCTCGCCCAGCAGGGTCGCTACGAGCAGGCGATCGAGCACTATCAGCAAGCACTGCGGCTGTACACGGAAATGGTCGACCGCAACGGACAAGCCGCGTCGCTGGAACGGATTGGCGGCTGCCTGACCAAATTGGGCAGCTACCAGCAGGGTATCGACTTCATCGACGAGGCCATGGAGATCTACCGGGCCCTTGACAACGGCATCGGCCAGGGCGACTGCTGGACGGCCCTCGGCGACACCCACCATCTGCTCGGCGAGTACCATCAAGCCGCCGATTGTCATGCGCGAGCGATCGCGTTCTTCAAAGAAAATGGCGACCGAACCTATGAAGCGCAGGTTTTGGTCGCACTTGGCGATTCGTGGCTCGCGGCGGACTATGAAACGGCGGCGGGCGAAGCCTGGGAGCGCGCACTCGCGATTCTTGACGAGCTCCGACTGCCATTGGCCAATCCGGTCCGCACTCGTCTGGTTCGTTTGCATGAAGCGATGGCCGGCGACCCACTACCATCCCCTGTTGTAACAAACACCCTTGCCAGTCACTGACGAGGTAGCCACATTGTGGCCGTCGTCACGCTGCTGCGGACCGTCAACGGGAATATCGTCTACACCGGCGTGAGCGCACCGCCGGTGACCTGGGCATCGACCCGGCCCTGAGTGAGTGAGGCGCCCGCACGGCGCACACACTGAACAAGCACTGAACAGTCAGTAGATGCACATAGGCTGGGCATACAGTCCAATGCAACGTCACAGCAGTGGCGAAACAGTACGGCTGAAACACGGGACATCGACCGAAAAGGTTGACTGATCTGACCGGCCGACAATGGCACACACTGCCAGGAACGACCGGTCGAGATGGGTCAAGTCGATGGCATCAACGTGGAGGGGTCCGCGTTGGTTAACCCGAGGCAAACAGAAGTCGTACTGAGCGTTAACACCGGGGCCGGATACCCGGGTGTGAATCGCGCCTTTTCGCGAGACTGAATTTCTCTCACCACTTACATCGGGGAGTTGTACGGTGACCACAGGGATCAATGTTCTCGGCGTGCTCAAGGTTCAACAGGGCGATCAGGACGTGACGCCGAGCGCGCCGCGCAAGCGCCAGCTGTTCGCGCTGCTCACGCTCTCGCCCAACATCGCCATCAGCACCGACCGGCTGATCGAGGAGATCTGGCCGGAGGGCGTGCCGGGCACGGCCCTGCCGACCATCCAGACCTACGTCTACGAAATCCGGCGCGCCCTTCAGCGCAGCGTCGACACCGCGGGCGCCACTCCGCTGTCCATCGAGACCCAGGGCGACGGCTACGCGCTGCGGATGGACGCGGAAGATCTCGACTGCGCCCGGTTCGAAAGCCTGCTCACCGAGGGCCGCAGGCAGTTGGCCAAGAGCAACCCGGCCGCGGTGGCCACCACCATGACCGCGGCGATCGGCTGCTGGCAGGGTGATGCGTACTCGGGTGTCCGTCGCACCCGCGCGCTGGAGGCCCGCGCCCGCTACCTCGGCGAGCAGCGGCGCCAGGCGTTCGAGATGAAGGTCGACTCGTTCCTGGCCACCGGTCAGCACCGGCAGGTCATCGGCGAACTCAAGGAGCTCAGCTTCGCCGAGCCGGCGCACGAGTGGGTCGAGGGCCGGCTGATGGTCGCGCTGGCCGGCTCCGGCAGGCGCACCGAGGCGCTCGAGGTCTACCAGACGCACCGCAACTACGTGCGCGAGAAGCTGGGCCTCGAACCTTCACAGCACATGGTCGAGCTGCAGCACCGCATCCTCTCCGGCACCCTCGGCAACCGGACCCCGGCCCCCGCCAAGGCCGGCACCGCCGCGTCGAACGGCATTGCCGCCGTGCCGATCGGCGGCGCCGCCTGACCTGCGGTCGATGATCTCGACAGGGCTCGACCTCGCAGGCCCGTGACGAAAGCGGTTACCGCGTCACGGGTGCGGCGGGTCGAGCCCTTCCGAGGTTCCCCCGACTTCCGTCTCTTGACGCTCTGCTCGGCCGGCAGGCAGAATCCGCCTGCTCCGCGACTCCCGACCAGGTGTGACCGGGAAAGGCCGACAGATGACAACGATGTCAAGACGGATCAACATCGGCCTCGGCGGTATCGCCGCGCTGGCCATCGCCCTGACCGGGGTGCCGGCAACGGCGGCGCCGACGTTCCATGATCCGGCGTCGCTGGTCGACCCGTTCGTCGGCACCGGCAGCGGTGGCGCGGTCGTCGGCGACGTGGACACCTTTCCCGGCGCGGCCCTGCCCTTCGGCATGGTGCAGTTCAGCCCGGACACCACGTCCCGCCCGGCAGGCGGCGGCTATTCCTACGCCGACAACGCGATCAGCGGCTTCAGCCTCACCCACTTGTCCGGCGCGGGCTGCGCCGTGGCCGGCGACATCCCGTTCCTGCCGTTGGTCGGCGCGTTACCCAGCGACCCCACCTCGGCGACCCAACCCTTCAGCCACACCGGCGAGCAGGCCGGTCCTGGTTCGTATTCCGTGACTGTCGGCCAGGTCGACACCCAACTGACCGCGACAGCGCACACCGGCCTCGCCCGGTTGACCTACCCGCCCAGCACCCAGGCGCGCTTATTGGTGAAGGTTGCGGACAGCCAGAACGGTTCGGCCGGCGCGACCTTCACGACAATTGGCAACAACGAGATCACCGGGTCCGTCACAAGCGGCCACTTCTGCGGCCAGCCCAACTCCTACACCGTGTATTTCGCGGCCACGTTCAGCCAGCCGTTCACCGCGACCGGCACCTGGGGCGGCACCGGCGCCAGCAGCGCGCAGGTTCGGACGAACAGCACATCCCTGACCGCACACGGCAAACAGGCGCCCCTACCCAAGTCCTTCGCGGCGCGAGGCCATGCGCAGCAGGGCGGCGGCGTGGTTGCCGGCGGCGCGCTGACTTTCGACACCACCCGCAATCCCGTACTGAACATGCAGGTCGCGATCTCCTACGTGAGCACGGCGGGCGCACTGACCAACCTCCAGGCCGAGAACACGCACTTCGACGCGGCCCGCGCGGCCGCACGGCAGATCTGGGACGCGCAACTCGGCAAGATAGCGATCAACGGCGGAACCAGGGCCGAACAGTCGACTTTCTACACCGCGCTCTATCACGCGCTGTTGCACCCGAGCCTGTTCAGCGACGTCGACGGCAGCTATCTCGGCTACGACGGGAAGGTGCACAAGTCCGCGCGCGGGCACGAGGAGTACAGCGACTTCTCCGGTTGGGACATCTACCGTTCGCAGATCCCACTGGTCGCTCTGCTCGACCCGGTGCGGGCGGGCGACATGGCCACCTCGCTGCTGGACGCGGGCGACCAGATGGGCTGGCTGCCGAAATGGCCGGTGGCCAACGGCGAATCGGGGGTGATGAACGGCGACGCCGCCGACCCGATCCTGGCCGGCGCATACGCGTTCGGCGCCACCGGGTTCGACACCGCACACGCTGTCCAGGAGATGGTGCATGGCGCCACCGGGACCGGCGCGCCCGGCCAGGGCTGGTACGTGGATCGGCCGCAGGGCAAGGCATTCCTCGCGAATGGCTACGTCCCGAACATCCAGTCGGACTCGATCTCCCCGGTGCCCAACGGCGCGTCGGAAACCCTCGAATACGCCCTCGACGACTTCGCGATCTCGCGCCTTGCCGGCAGCATCGGCAATGCCGGCGTCGCCAAGCAATTCACGACAACCTCGCAGAACTGGGCGAATCTGTTCAACACCTCGACCGGTTACATCCAGCCGCGCGACGCACAGGGCGCGTTCCCGCCCGGCGACCCGCTGGCAATGAGCGGCGGCTTCGGGCAGAGCGGGTTCCAGGAGGGCAATGCCGCCCAGTACACCTGGATGGTGCCGCAGAACCTGGCCGGCCTGATCAGCGGCATGGGCGGCGACGCGACCGCGCGAGCCCGGCTGGACGCGTTCTTCACCCAGCTCAACGCGGGCCCGAACGCGCCGAATGACTGGGCCGGCAACGAACCGAACCTCGACACGCCCTGGGCCTACGATTCCGCAGGCGCGCCATGGGAAACCCAGTCGACGGTGCGGTCGATCATGACCCAGCTCTACAGCGCCACCCCTGGCGGCGAACCGGGCAACGACGATCTCGGCGCGATGTCGTCCTGGTACGTGTGGGCCGCGATGGGCCTCTACCCGCAGACGCCGGGCGTGCCCATGCTGGTCGTCGGCACGCCGCTGTTCGACCGGATCACCGTGCACGCGGGCAACGGCAGGCTGATCCAGATCGACGCGCCCGGTGCGGGCGATGCCAACCCGTACACGCAGAGCCTGCGCGTCAACGGCCGGTCGACAACGCACACCTACCTGATGCTGCCCAACCGCCCTGGCCTGACCCGCCTGGACTTTTCCGTTGGCGCGCAACCGAACAAGACCTGGGGCACCGGCGCCAACGACGCTCCCCCGTCGTTCGGCGCGGGCCCGGTCAGCTTCCCGCCGAGCACCCGCGCGCAGGTGCGCACCGATCCGGGCCAGGTCCGGCTCGCGCCCGGCGCGAGCACGGCGGTCAACGTGATCGTCGACAACACCCTCGGCAGCCAGCCCGCGACCGTCACCTGGACGGCCACCGCGCCCAACAACGGCATCACCTTCACCCCGAGCACAGCGACGACGACGGTGGCCGCGAAGCAGAGCACGACGGTCCCGTTGACGGTGACCGCGAGCCCACAGGCCGGCGCCGGGTTCTACGCGGTGAGGATTGCCGGGAAAGCCAGCGATGGCGCGGTGTTGGCCAACGCGTCGGTCCTGGTCACGGTGGCCGCGCCCGGTCAGGTGATCCCGACAGCGTATGTGTCGAACTACTCCGACAACACGATCACCCCGGTCGACCGCGCGAACAACACGGCCGGTCCGGTGATCCCGGTGGGGAGCGGACCGGACGGCGTCGCGGTCACGCCGAACGGCGCCGAGGTGTACGTGGCCAACAACAACAGCAACAACGTCTCGGTCATCTCGACGGCGACGAACCAGGTGATCGCCACCGTGCCGGTCGGTTCGGTCGCCGCCGACGTCGCGGTCACCCCGGACGGAAAGACCGTCTGGGTGACCAACTACGGCGACGGCACCGTGCAACCCATCGACGTGGCAACACACACCGCGGGCCCGCCGATCCCGGTCGGCGCCAACCCGGAACGGAACGCGATCTCGCCCGACGGCAAGTACCTCTGGATCGCCAACCAAGGCGCGGGAACCGCCAGCGAGATCGACCTGAGCACCGACGCGGTACATACGATCACCGTTGGCGCGCAACCGTTCGGCGTCGCGATCGGCCCTGACGACACCGCCTACATCGGCAACGCCGGCAGCAACAACGTGACCGTGATCAACGCGGCCGGCGCGGTCACCGGAACCATCGCGGTAAGCAGCTCCCCCGCAGGCCTCGGCATCTCGCCCAACGGCAGCGAGTTGTACGTGACCGTCGCCAACGGCGGCGTCATCCCCGTGGCGACGGCGACGAACACGGTCGGCGCGATGATCGCGACCGGCGCGACCGCGTATGCGGTGTCGTTCAGCACCGACGGAACAACGGCCTGGGTGGTGGATTCCGGCGCGAACGACATCCGGCCGATCACCGTGGCCACCGGCGCGGTCGGCCCTTCGGTGCCGGTCGGCAACGTGCCGGACGGCATCGGCCTCACCCCGTAACGAGATCAGGGAGGACACTCTGCATGTCCGGTTTTGATCGTCGCAGCTTCCTCGGCGGCACAGCCGCTGCCGCCCTACTCGGTGTGGCCGGCGCCTCCTCGGCCCAGGCCGCGCCGCTGCACCACCAACAGCGCAAGGTGCGGTTCGGGCTGAACTACACGCCCAGCAAGAGCTGGTGGTACTGCTGGTCGAACTGGGACGCCAACTCGATCCGGGCCGACCTTGCCGACATCAGCGCGCTCGGCATGGACCACATCCGGATCATGGCGATGTGGCCCGACCTGCAACCGAACGCGACGTTCGTGCGCACCGAACAGGTCGAGCGCATCCGCGACCTGCTCGACCTGGCCGGCGAACGTCAACTCGACGTCGAGGTGACCGTGCTCGACGGCGCGGTGAGCGGATTCCTGTTCGTGCCACCGTGGCTGATCAACAACGGCACCGGCGCGGTCACGAACTTCTTCACCGATCCGGCGGCCATCGCCACCACCGAGCGGTTGTTCGCCGCGCTCGGCGCCGGCATCGGCCGCCATCCGCGCTTCCTCGGTTTCGACCTGTCCAACGAGATCTACTGGTTCGCCCAGCCCTTCGGCATCGACGTCGCGCCGACGGTCGGCGACGGCTGGCTGCGCAGCATGTTCGACGCGGCCGACAAGGCAGCGCCGGGCCGGTTGCACGTGGCCGGCATCGACCACTTCCCGTGGCTGAACAACGACTACTTCAGCCGCGACGGCATGGGCACGACCGGAACGCTGTCGGCGAACCACACCTGGGCCGGCTGGGCCGACGTGTTCAGCACCTACGGTCCGCTGTCCACGCCGTCGCTGCACTATTCCGAGTACTTCATCGAGCTGATCAAGGCGTTCCACACCGACCTCAACCGCAAGGTGTGGATCGAGGAGACCGGCGTGTCCAAGGTGTGGATGGACCCGAGCATCATTCCACAGTGGACAGAGCAGTCGATACGGAACATGGCCAGCTGCGAGGATCTGTGGGGCGTCACGTGGTGGTGCTCGCACGAGGTCAACTCCACGTTCACCGGCTTCAACCAGCTCGAGTACGACCTCGGCGTGTACACCAACGACCGCAGGCTCAAGCCGATCGGCGCGACCATCGCCAACCTGATCCGCGAGTACGACCAGTCTCCGCCCGAGCCGATCCACCGCGACACCGCGCTCGTCCTCCCGGATGATCTGGTCCCGTGGACGCCGTTCTTCGAGCCCTACATGCGTTTGATCGACAAGGGTGTCCGGCCCGCCGTCGTGAAGGCGAGCCGGAGCACCGACAAGACCTATCTCGCGGCCCGAGGAATCGACACCCTCATCCAACTGGACAGTGTTTAGAACGGGCTCTGTCAGAACGGGAAGGCATGGGCCTGCTCCCGCTGGGTGATCCACTGCCACTGGGTGAACTCGTCCCAGCTGCTCTGCGAACCGAACCGGGCACCGTTGCCGGAGGCGCCGGTGCCGCCGAACGGGGCGTACGCGTCGTTGTTCAGGGTCTGGTCGTTGACGTGCACGATGCCGGTGGTCAGCCGGTCGGCCACCGCGCGGCCGCGACCGACCGAACCGGTCTGGATCGCCGCGACCAGGCCGTATTCGGTGTCGTTGGCGACCGCCACCGCCTCGTCGTCGTCGCGGACCACGGTCACCGGTGCGACCGGGCCGAAGATCTCCTCGCGGAACGCGGGCATCTCGGTTGTGACGCCTGCGAGCACGGTGGGCGCGTAGAACAGCCGGTCGAACGTGCCGCCCGCGCGGATCTCCGCGCCCGCCTTGACCGAATCGGACACGATCCGGTCCACGTTGGCGACCTGCCGTTCGTTGATCAGCGGGCCGAGCGCGACCTGTTCGGTGAACGGATCGCCGACCGGGAGGTTGGCGGCGCGCTTGGCCAGCCGATCAAGATACTGGTCGGCGACCGACTCGACCACGATGTGCCGGCCCGCGGTCATGCAGACCTGGCCCTGGTGCAGAAAAGCGCCCCAGGCGCCGGCTGAGCTGGCGATGTCCAAGTCGGCGTCGTCGAGCACGATCAGCGCGTTGTTTCCGCCCAGCTCAAGGGAAATCCGCTTCAACGTACGCCCGGCCGCCTCGCCGACCTTGCGGCCGACGGCGGTCGAACCGGTGAAGGAGATCATCGCGACGTTGGGGTCCGCGCACAGCGCACCGCCGGCCTCGGCCCCGCCGGGCAGCATCTGGAGCACGCCCTCGGGGATGCCCGCCTCCGCGAACAGTCGGGCGATCAGCACGCCGCCGGACACGGCGGTCTGCGCGTCGGGCTTGAGCACAACGGCATTGCCCAGCGCGAGCGCGGGCGCGACCGCACGCACGCACAGGATCTGCGGGAAGTTCCACGGGCTGATCACGCCGACGACGCCCAACGGCACCCGCCGCGCGATCGACTCGCGACCGGCCTCGGCGGTGGGCAGCAGGTGACCCCACGGTTGCGTCGGCAGCGCCGCCGCCTCCCACAACTCTCCCAGCACCAACTGAACCTCGAACGCGGCTTTGCCCGGAATGGCACCGCCTTCCCGGATCAGCCACTGTTCGAATTCCTCGTGGTTGTCCTCAAGGATGCGGGCGGCCTTGCGCAGCACCGCCGCGCGCTCAACGCCGGTCCGGGCGGCCCATTCCGGTTGGGCGGCCTTGGCGCCCTCGGTCGCTGCGGCGACGTCGGCGGCATTGGCCGCACCGACCGTGGCCAGGGTCGCGCCGGTCGCCGGTTCGGTCGAGCTGAGCACGCCGCCCTTCGCGGGTACCCAGCCGTTGCTGAAAATCTTCGAGTCCCAGTCGACCCCATCGAGCAACGCCATTGTCGTCGGTCCCTTCTCGCCAGGAAATATCGACAAGTCTTGCGAGGGTCGACGTCGTGGTGTTGTCTGTTTGTGCCAGTTCAGTTGTCCACCGCTGCCATATCGCTCCCGAAAAGGGGCAGCCATGACCGCCGCGAGCGTCGCGACCGACCACGAGCAGTGGCGCGCCGAGCTGTCCTCGGCGTTCAACGGCCTCGTGCCGGACGCGCGCGATACGCGTGGCACCATCGCGCAGGCTCGACTGGGTCCGGTGGCCACCTTCCAGGTGACCGGCGCGTCGCAGGTGCTGCGCAGGACCGCACGGCAGCTCAAGACCCGGCCGAGCGACATGCTGAAGGTGTGCATCCAGCGCGCCGGCACGGCCATGGTGCAGCAGGACGACCGGGACATCGCGGTCGACGCCGGTTTCATGGCGATCTACGACATCGACCGGCCCTACGCGCTACGGCTGGACGGCGAGCGCTGGTGTTCGGACGTGATCGCGTTCCCGCGCACCGCCCTCGCCATCCCGGACCGGCTGCTGCGCGCGCTGATGAGCCGCGTGGTGCCGGCGACGAGCGGGCCGGGCGCGGTGCTGAGCGAGTTCGTCTGCACCACGGTCCGGCAGCGCTCGGGCATCGCGGCCGACGGCGTCGCGGAACACCTTGGCCGGGCCGCGCTGGACCTGGTCGCGGCGGCGCTGAGCGGACCGGACACGCTGCCCGACGAGCCGGACCCGGTGCGCTGGCAGATCACCTCCTACATCAGGGCGAACCTGGCCGACCCGACCCTGTGCCATGACACCGTGGCCGCCGCACACCACATGTCCGGCCGCACCCTGCACCGCCTGTTCAGCACCGAGGCCCAGTCGGTCTCGCAGCTGATCCGCTCGATGCGGCTGGACGCGATCCACCGCGAGCTGACCGCCAACACCAACCGCAGCATCAATCAGGTCGCGGCGCGGTGGGGCCTGCACGACATGCCGCACTTCGTCCGGATCTTCCGCGCCACCTATGGCATGCGGCCGTCGGATCTGCGCAGGAATTAGTCGCGGCCCATTTCCCAGGGCGCCTGCGTGAGGGTTTTCCCCGTTTCCAGCAACGACTTCAGGTTGGACAGCACCGCCGCCCAACCGCCGGCGACGGCGGCGCGCTCCGCCTCGTCGGCCAGGTTCTCGTGGGTGACGGTGAGCCGGACGATTTCGCCGGAGTACTCGATGTCGAAGGTGACCCTGGACGGTTCGACCTCGGGGCCGGCGTCCGGCGCCTTCCACGTGGCGACCAGCCGACGCGGTGGGTTGACCTCCTCGATGACGCCGAGCGCGTCGGCGATGCCGGACCCGTCGACCCTGCGGTGTTCCCAGGACGAACCGACCTGCCAGTCGGAGATGTTCGCGTGGCCCCAGTACCGGCCGCTCAGTTCCGCGTCGGTCAACGCGTGCCAGACCTGTTCCGGGGTGCTCTGGATGTAGGTGACGTAGACGTGGCTGGGTTTGTCGCTCATGGTCAGCTCCGCTTCCTTCTTGATCGCGCTCAGCGCGCGCAGCATGGGTCGTTCGAACTTGTCGATCCAGCGCTCCTGGATCTCGTGCAGCGGAACGGGATTGAGGTAGTGCAGCTTTTCCCGGCCGCGCCGCAGTGTGCTCACCAGGTTCGCCGCCTCGAGCACGCCGAGGTGCTGGGTGGCCGACTGGCGGGTCATGGCGACGCGTTCGCACAGCTCGCCCAGGGTCTGTCCGTTGTGCTCGTGGAGTTGGTCGAGCAGGTATCGCCGGGTCGGGTCGGCAAGCGCCTTGAACACCCGATCCAGCTCCGCATCCCGGTCCGACGCCATGCCACCACGTTATGCAGGCAAATACCTGCATGTCAAATCCGAACTTACTTGACAACCATGTTCAACATGCCGGCACAATGGGGTATGGCCGACGACGTGGACAATCTGCTGAACTCCATGCTGAACTCCGTCGGAGCCCGCCTGCGCGACCTGCGCAAACGCAACGGCAGCACGCTGAGCGACGTGGCGCGGGCCACCGGAATCTCGGTGAGCACCCTGTCCAGGCTGGAATCGGGCACCCGCAAGGCCAGCCTCGAACTGCTGCTGCCGCTCTCCCGGCTCTACGAGGTGACCCTCGATCACCTGGTCGACAACCCGCACCCCGGACCGCAACTGCACCAGAAGCCGGTCTGGCGGCACGGCGGCATCACCATCCCGCTCAACTCGCGGCCCGGCGGGCTGCAGGCGCTCAAGGAGATCCTGCCGGCCAGCCGCGCGAACCTCGCCCCCGATCCGCAGGTCCACCCTGGGTACAAATGGGTGCACGTGCTGGACGGCACGCTGAAGCTGCTGCTCGGCGACAGCGAGGTGATGCTGCGCACCGGCGAGGCCGCCGAGTTCGACACCCGGATGCCGCACTGGTACAGCAATGGCAACGACCGCTCGGTCGAACTGCTCAGCCTGTTCGGCCCGCAGGGCGAGCGCATGAACATCAAGGCCCGCACAAGGCGGTTCTGACTAGATCGGCGAGATGTACCGCTCGATCAGGTCGATCAGCCCGCGTCGCGCCACCTCGTCCGGCGCGTGTTCGACCAGCAACTGGAGCGCGGCCCTTGCCCGGTCCGGCCCGAGCCGCAGTCCCGCTGCGGCCGGTAGGCCGAAATCGTTGGTGTGCCCGCGAATCTCGTCGCGCAGCGACTGCACCACCCGCTCGCAGCAGGACTCGCGGTGCACCGTCCACAGTGCACACACCGCGGCCAACCGCACCCGATGATCGGCGTCGGCGGCCAGTTCGACGAGGCGATCCTGGAAGCCGTAGGTGTGCCCGCAGTACTGGAGGCCGAGTTCGACGGCAGTGGCGCGCACCGTGGCGTCCGGGTGCTGCAGATAGCCGATCACCAGCGCGAAACGGATCGAGCTCGCGCCGGACCAGGCGTTGCGATTGTCCTGCGGGGGCACCGGATTCGACGCGGCGAGCAGTCGGGCGAGGTCAGGTCTTGCGGCCAGCACGAGCGGGCCGCCGTCACCGAGGCCAAACACGTTCGCCACGCTGATGGGCTCCCCGCCGGCCCGCTCGCTTCGCCACCACAACGACACGCCCCAGTGTTACCGGTGAGTTCAGGGACCGGTCCCGAACCCCGTGGGCCTGCTCAGACCAGCTGCGGGTAGAGCTGACCGACGCCGACCGAGAGGCCGGCCCGCACCGTGCGGCTGACGTCGTCGGCGACGACCTCGTAGGCGTCGGCCGCGATCCCGTCCAGAGCCAGCTTGGCGATCTCGGCCGGGTCGGACTTCGGCGCGGTGACGGCCGCCGCCATGTCGGTGTCCATGTAGCCCACGTGCAAGCCGGCCACTCGGATCCGCCTCGGCGCCAGCTCAAGGCGCAGCGCGTTGGACAGTTGCCATTCCGCGCCCTTGGCCGAGGAGTACCCACCCGAGGTCGGCGTGCTGACCCAGGACAGCACCGACAGCACGTTGAGGATGGAACCGCCGCCGCGCGCCTCGATCTGCGGGGCGAAGGCGCGGATGACGCCCAGCGTGCCGAAGAAGTGGGTGTCCATCTCCAGGCGGATGTCGGCAAGGTCACCGGTGAGCAGCGCAGAGCCGGTGGAGCTGCCGGCGTTGTTGATCAGCAGGTTGACGTCGCCGGTCGCCTTGACCGCGGCGTCGACCGAGGCCGGATCGGTGATGTCCAGGGCGACCGGGATCGCGCCGGGCAGGTCGATGGCCTCCGGCTTGCGTGCGGCCGCGTAGACCTTGGCGCCCCGCGCGAGGAGCTCGGTCACGAGACGGCGGCCGAGGCCACGGTTGGCTCCGGTGACCAGGGCGGTGCTGGTTGAGATGTCCATGTCGAATCCTCCGGGCTAGCTGAGTTGGTGAAACCTACTCAACTCCTCCTGGATAGGTTTTGTCAACTTAGCTATGCTGTGGCCATGGCAACACGACGCACCGACCTGTCCAACCTGAGCTGCTCCATCGCGCGCAGCCTCGAAGTGGTCGGCGCGCGCTGGACGCTGTTGATCATGCGCGAGGCCTTGGCGGGCCGAACCCGCTTCGCCGAGTTCCGCGACGTCCTTGGCATCGCGCCGGACGTGCTCTCCGAGCGACTGGCCACCCTGGTCGAGTACGGGGTGATGACCAAGCAGCCGTACCAGGAGCCCGGCAGCCGAGCGCGGTTCAGCTACCACCTGACCCAGGCGGGCCGTGACCTGATGGTCGTGGTCGGCGCGCTGCAACAGTGGGGCGACGAATACCTGCCGCGCCCGGAGGGCCCGACCGTGGAACGGCGCGGTCGTGCCGACAATGCCCCGCTGCACGTCGCGTTCGTGGACCCGAACGGCAGCGAGGTCGACCTCGCTGAGGTCGACCTCGTCCGCACCGCCGCCTACCCCACCTCGGCTACGCGCTGACCTTCGGTTTGCGCAGGCCGTAACGCAGCGCGCGGAACAGCAACCTCGGCTTGGCCAACGAGTTCGGGTGCATCATCAGCTGGGTCGTGCGGGCCATCGCCTCGTTGATCTCAGGGTCGACCGCGGCCGCCCGGAACACCACGCCGGTGAACCACCTCAGCAGCTTGTAGCCGCGCGGGTAGGGCCCGTTCACGTGCGGCAGCGACAGGTCGGCGAAGGTGGACAGCTGCCAGGCCACGTCCACGATCACCCGGACCCGGTCGAAGTAGGACTTGGCCGGCTGGGCCGGCGACGGATTCTCGTGCAGGTAGGCGGAAAGGCACGAGGCGTGCAGCATCGCCGAGGTCATGCCCTGGCCGTACACCGGATTGAACGACGCGACCGCGTCACCGGCCGCGACCAGGCCGGCCGGAAACCGGTCCAGCTCGTCGAAGTCGCGGCGCCTGCTGTCGGCCTGGTGGTAGGTGATCACGTCGCCGATGATCTGTCCCTGCTCGGCGATGTCGCCGTAAACAGCGGGGAAATCCTTGCGGCAGCGCGTTTTGTAGTCATCGAGGTCGCGGCCGGGCCGGACCTGGTCGTAGCCGGCGATCAACATGATCGTCCGATCCCCCTCGACCAGCAGGAAGCCGCCGACGAGGGCACGGGCGCCGGTCTTCGGGTTCGCCGATGCGGTGGCCACCGACGTCCAGACGTCGGTGATGGCCTCATCGCGCTTGAACAGCGCGGTCGCGTAGTTCAGCTTGATCGGCATCCTGCGCATCGGCGGGCGGGGCCAGCCGTTCTCCTCAAGCCACTCGCTGAGCTTGCTCGAGCGGCCCATCGCGTCGACAACGAGATCGGCCGATTCGGTGACCGACTCCTGCGCGTCCGCCGGAACATAACGCGCGCCGCGCACGGCTTGCCCGTCGAACACCAGCCCCTCGGCCCGCCCGGCGACCAGCTTGATGTTGGCCACGGCCAGGGTGCGCTCGCGCACCATGAACTCAAGGTAGGGCCGGGTGCAGATGAGCGCGGGCAGGTCCGGCTGCGACGGGCTGAGCCGCTCCTTCCCGTCGATGTACATGCGTCCGCGCGAGCCGTCCTTGGGCGGGACAACGCAACCGTTGGCGACCGCGTCGGCCGAGAACCCCGGGAACCAGCGGTCCAGCTGTGCGGCGCCGGCCGAGAGCAGCGCGTGGACCTGCGTGCCCTGGGGTACACCCGGTCGAGGCGTGCCGTCGGACTCGGTGCCGTCCCGCTCGATGATCAACACCTCGTCGGCGTGATCGGACAGCACCCTGGCAGCCATCAGGCCGGCCATGCTGGCGCCGAGCACCACGGCCCTGCGCAGGCGCGCACCGCCCGGTCCTGGCGGCTCGGTGCTGCTGATCTGCGCGAACAAGGCAGAGGGCGAGGTCGACATGGGGGCGACTCCTAGTGCCGATAGTCCAGCCGCCGCGTCATGGCAGCATCTGCGGTGTGACAGTAAATGCCACCAGATGCCTGACGATACCAGCTCAACCCAGGAAGCCCACAGGTGTCATCGCGAATGTGCCTATTGCGATACAGCGACGTCGGCACTAGCAGAAAACGGCGTTTACCCGGCGTTTTCGATTCATTCTTCCTCCTTTCCGCCGCTCAGTTCCGCGTGCCAGCTGCCGAACGGGTCGGGCAGATCCGGCCAGCTCGACCAGCCCTGAGCCAGCTCCGCGTCGGTCAGCAGCGCGGCCCGCAGGCTTGCCAACAGCTGCACCGGGTCGGCGTCGTGCACCAGAATCGACAGATCCTGGGCGCGGTCGCCGTAATACGGGTGCCAGCGCAACGCGGCCATGACGCGCCGCTGCGGGTCATCCGGCCACAGCGCGGGTTCGCTAGCCGCCAGCCACTCCCCCACTCGGCCGAGGTTGAGCCCGCCGCCTGCGGATTCCAGCCACAGCACCGCATCCGGCTGGCTGGCCAGCCACAACCGGCCCCTGGTCCGCACCACCCCGTCGAGCAGCGCGTCCAGCGCGTAGGACAACCGGCCGGGATGGAAGGGCCTGCTGTCGTGGAAGAGCAGGGTGGTGCAGCCGGAATCGCTGTCCAGCGGCGGTTGGCCGAGTAGCACCGGACCGTGCGGATCGTCGGGTGCGCCGCGCCGGGCATTGACCGGGATGCGTTCCAGCAACGCGTTCGGGTCGAGGTCGTCAAGGCGCGCTCTCGGCGCCTGCGGCGCGAGCCGGTCCAGCACCGCACGGGTCTTCTGGTCGGCGACACCGGTCAGCACCAGCGCGTCGGCGAACTCGACCTGGCCGACAGCGACCTGAGCCAGCGTGCGCTCGTCCTGTGGCGTCACCGCGAGGCCGTGTTCGGCCAGTTCCCGGTCGTCGGTGGCGGCGGCGAGCCACCTGCCGACGTCGACGGCGGTCACGATCGCCTCGATGTCGACGTCGTCGCTGACCGGCCTGCCCTCGATCGGCACCTGTTGGATCGCCCAGCAGACCGCGTCCGGTTCGATCACCGGGTCCAGTCGCAGTACCACGCGCCGCACCTCCGGGATCGCGGCGAGCCTGCGCAGCATCGGCAGCACGTCCTCGCGCAGGGTGCAGGACACGCAGCCGTGCGCGAGTTCCAGCACCTCGATCGTGTTCTGCTTCGACGAGCGCATTCTGCGCAGCACGATGCCCTGCGCGACGCGGCTCAGGTCGTGGTGCAGCGACACCGTGCCTGGTCGTGCCGAGCGCAGGTCCTCGGTGAGCGTCGCCGTCGCCTCGTCGGGCAGCCCTGCGACGACAACGAGCGTGGTCGGTGACCCCGTGGTCATCACACCTCCAGTGCGGGTACAGTGCGATCCAGGCTAGATGAAAATGGTTTTCAATACTAATAGCGGAGGACGCATGTCATTCGCACCCGAGGGAGAGCGCATCTGATGGCCAACCAGCAGCATCGTCGACCGATCCGGCGCAAACGCAATCCGCTTCTCACCGCCGGAGTGAGCACAGTGGACTGGACGAACGTGGCAATGCTGCGAACGTTCATCTCCGACCGGGGCAAGATCCGTGCGCGGCGGGTCACCGGTCTCACCCCAAGTCAGCAGCGCATGGTCGCCACCGCGATCAAGAACGCCCGCGAGATGGCGCTACTCCCGTATCCGCAACCGAAATAGTTCGACTCCGCGCCTGCTCCGCGCTCGCTCAGCGCCCGCCCAGCATCCGGATGGCCTGCTCGCACAGCCATGCCTGCGCGTCGTCGAAGCTCCAGCCGCATTCCTTGACCAGCGCCCGCCACGCGCCGAAGCCGAAACAGAACCACAGCACATCGCTGGCCCGAGCCACGCCCATCCCGGGCGCGAGCGCGCCGATCGCCTCGACATGTCGGGCCGCCGCCGCGAGCACCGCCCGGTACTCGGTGCTGCCCTGCGCCCAGATCTGCTCGGCGTTCTCGTCGCTGCCGGTCGCCGAATACATGATGTCCACGATGTCGCGCAGGGTCTCGTTGCCGAGCCGGGTTCCGTGCGCCAGCACGGCCATCGCCGAGGCCAGGTCGGTGGTGGCGCGCACTCGCTCCAGGTTCTCCCGGCCACCCGAGTCACGGACCGCTTCGGCCAGCAGTTCGGCCAGGATCTCGGCCTTGCCGCCGGCGCTCGCATACACGGTCTTGACCGCCGTGTGCGCCCGCCGGGCGATCTCCGCGACCGTCACCCTCGGATAGCCGCGCTCCGCGAACAGTTCACGGGCCGCGGTCATGATCTCGCTGCGCGTGGCCGCCGCCGCGCGTTCGCGGCGGGGTGAGTGGTACGCGCGGGTCTCGGCCATGGTCGTAGCTTAGTGGCGGCATCGAATACAGCCCTCTACTATTCGTTGCACTACCAATCACTCGAATTTTCGCGAAGGGCCTTCCATGCCACAGCAAGCCCAGGACCAGGCCGAAGGCCTGCGCATCTACGACGAACTGATCGCGGTGCACACGATCATGCGACGCGGCACCGTCCTCACCGCCACGGCGCTGACGCGGCTCGCATCCGGTTCGTCGTCGAGCATCAAGCCATTGGTCCGGTTGATCCGGTGGCAGGCGGCGTTCGTGCACCATCACCACCGCAGCGAGGACGAGCTGTTCTGGCCGGTGCTGCGCGAACTGTTCCCGGACTCGGTCGCCTCGCTCGACGAACTCACCGAACAACATCACGTGCTCGACGGCGAACTGGACAGACTCAGCGCCGCATCGGACGAACTGGCCAAGGCGAGTCGTTCGGCCGCGACCGACATCGCGAGAACCCGCGCGCTGCCATCGGCGGAAAAGGTTCGCGATGTGTTGGCCGCCCACCTGGACGCCGAAGAACCGGTCCTGTTGACATTGTTTCCGCAAACCCCGAGCGCGCGAATTGTCGAACTGCGCAAGGCCATTGTGGCCGGTGCCCCGCGCGGCGGACCGGACCTCGTTCTCGGCCTGCTCGACGACCCGGAGCCCGCGCGGGGCGCCGCTGCAATGCAGGCGAACTTCCCGCCGCCGGTGCGGTTGTTGCGCCCGCTGTTACTGCGTCGCTACCGCGCGCGGAAACGACTGCTGGAGAGTTGACATCGCGTAGGCTGACCAATGCCAGGGGAAGCCGGAAACCTGTGGAGACGGATCCGCGATGTCGCAACGAACTTCCTATCGGCAGGGCACCCCGAACTGGGCTGACCTGCAAACCACCGACCAGGCCTCGGCAAAATCGTTCTACGCCGAACTATTGGGTTGGACCTATCAGGACGAACCCATGGAAAGCGGCAGTTACTCCATGGCTCTCGTCGGCGACGGCGTCGCCGCGGCAATCGCGCCGCAGTCACCGGAAATGCGCGCGGCGGGCGCACCGCCCACCTGGAACACCTACCTCGCCGTCGACGACGTCGACGCGGCGGCGGGCCGGGTCGCGGCAGCGGGCGGCACCGTCCTGATGGCACCGTTCGACGTCATGAACGAGGGCCGGATGGCGTTCATCGCCGACCCGACCGGCGCGCAGGTCCTGCTGTGGCAGGCCAACCAGCACATCGGCGCCACCGTCGTGAACGAACCGGGCGCGGTCATCTGGAACGAGCTGATCACCGACGACAAGGACAAGGCGCTCGGTTTCTACGACACCGTGCTCGGCATGGGGTCGAACACCAGCCAACTCGGCGACCTGCCCTACACCGGGATCGTCGTGGACGGCGAGATGTGCGGCGGCACCGCTGACGCGCGAGACGGCGAAGCCAACCACTGGCGGGTCTACTTCAATGTGGACAACGCGGCGGCCGCGGCCAAGCACGCCACCGAGCTGGGCGGCACCGTCGTCGACGAGCCGATGGACTCGCCGATCGGCTCGTTCGCCACGATCCGCGATCCGCAAGGCGGCGTGTTCGGCCTCTTCTCGCGGTCACACTGAACGGATTTCAGAAGATCGCGACCGGGTTGACCGGGACTCCGGTCATGCCATGAATGCGTGGTGGCGCGGCGACGAACAGGAAACTGTAGCGACCAAGTTCCGCACAGGTGGCGGCGAGCTCATCGGCGTCCACGGCGTCGATGAGCGGCATGCCCATCCTGGGCAGGCCAACGCCGTGCATCGCCGAGGGGCGGCCGGGTTCCACCGGCGGGTACGGGTCCGAGAGGTCACCCGCGTACACCGAGACGCCGCGCTCGTGCATCCAGCGCACCGCGTCGACGGTCATGCCCGGCATCGGGTTGCCGCGGTAGCGGGTCTTCACCCAGTCGAACCGCGCGACGAGCGCGTCGCCGGACTCGACGCGGACGCCGCGGCGTTCCTGCTCGGCGTCGAGATCCTCCGACGTGATCGCGCGGTCGGCGGGCACCGGGCGGTCGGCGCCGAAGTCGAGCAGGATTCCCCTTGTCACGATCCCGGCGGCGAACGCAGTGGTCGACCCGTGCACGACGCCGCCCATGGTGACACTCTCGTGTACCGGACGCCCCGGATACACCTGCCCGTCGTGCACCATGTGCGACAACGCGTCCAGGTGGGTGGACAAGGTGTGGTGGTTGGTGACCGTCATGACGTCCGCGTGCACGGGCACTCCCGTGTACATCATGATCTGCTGGACCGGTGATTCCTCGGCGGTCCTCGGCGGGAAGGGTCCGCTGAACACCGGCGCGGGTTGGATGGGCACAGCCAGTGACACCGAGCGGCCGATGCGCACCTCCCGCGCGGCCCGCTCGCGAACCTCATCGGTGATCAGGTTCAACGTGCCCAGTTCGTCGTGTTCGCCCCACCGGCCCCAGTTGCTCGGCAGCTCATCCGGCTCGTTCATGATCGCGATCCTACGGTGCCCCAATCGGCCCGACGCAGCTCGTACTCGACCTCGCCGTGCTCGGTCCCGTCGATCGGGTCATCGAAGTGCAGGTGGACGGTGCGCAGGTAACGCAGCCCGGCCTTTTCCAGCACCCGCCGCGACGCGGTGTTCACGGCCATGGTCTGCGCCCACACCCGGCCGACCCCGAGATCGTCGAACGCGGCCCGCACCAAGGCCCGCGACCCCTCGGTCGCGAAACCGCGCCCCCAGGTCCGCGCGTGCAGCCGATACCCGAGTTCGACCTGCTCGGTGTCGCCGTCATCGGCCGGCTTCAACGACATCCAACCCACGAACGCCCCGGTCTCCCGATCCTCCACGGCCCAGGAGCCCGCGGGCCCGAGGGTGTAGAAGCGCAGGATCGCCGGCAGCACCCGATTCTCGATGTCCGCCCTCGGTGTCGGCTTGCCACCGCTGAGGAAGCGCATCACGCGCGGATCCGAATCCAGCTCGACCAGATTGTCCGCGTCATCCTCGGTGAACTGCCGCAGCACCAACCGATCCGTGGTCAGGAAGATCGTCACCGCTCACCGCGCTCGATCAACAACGCGCGCAGCTGATCCCTGGGCAGCGCGGGTACGCGGTGTCCGTCGCGACCGACCATGGCCTGGTTGGCGATCAACGCGTTCAGCACCGCCTCCTCGACGGCCTGCACGGTCGCCTCGAACAACGGGTCGATCGTGTTCCAGGACAGGAACTCCACCTTCGACAGGCGCGGCGGCCCGCCCACGTCGTCGAAGCTGCCCGGCGTCGAGGCAAGCGCGCCCGGATTCGCGGTGGAGAAAGCGAGGAAGATGTCGCCGGAATGGTGCGAACCGCTGGTCCCGGTCCGTCCGATGCCGATGGTGACTCGGCGCGCCAGCGCTGAACACTGGTGCGGCAACAGCGGCGCGTCGGTCGCCACCACCGCGATCACCGAGCCGGCGCCCGGCGGGATCGCCGACTCGTCCTCCTCGACCGGGTTGTCGTCAAGGAGCAGGTGGCCGACCGGGTAGCCGTCGATCACGAGTTCCCGGCGACGGCCGAAGTTGGCCTGTACGAACGCGCCGACCGTGTACGTGGTCCCGCCGAAGTCCACGAGGCGGGACGCGCTGCCGCTGCCGCCCTTGAAGCCGTAGCAGACCATGCCGGTGCCGCCGCCGACCGAACCTTCCTCGATCGGGCCGCCGCGTGCGTCGTCGATCGCCCGCACGGCATGCTCTGGCCGCACGTGCGAACCGTTGACGTCGTTGAGGTGCCCGTCCCAGGTCTCGCCGACGACCGGGAAATCCCAGGGCGTCACGTCCGGCTGGCGCAGGGTGATCCAGTCGACCGCGCCTCGATGACACGACCCGATGGCGAATGTGTTGGTCAACAGTACGGCCGAGGACAGCGAGCCGGTCTCGGTGAGCCAATGTGAGCCGGTGAGTTCGCCGTTGCCGTTGAGCGAGAACCAGCCGGCCGCGGCGCTCACCCCGATCCCGGCGCGGCCTCTCGGCAGGATCGCCGTGACCCCCGTGCGCACCGGTCCCTCGTTGATCCGCAACGGACCGGAGCCGGAAATCAAGGTCACGTAGCCGACCTCGATCCCGGCCACATCGGTGATCGCATTCGCCGTCCCGGCGACACCGCCGAGCCGAATCCCGAGGCTGCGCGCCCGCGGCAGGCCGGACGGGGTAGCCAGATGCGGATCAGTCATGTTCTGGACCCTACCGACATAATGCGACTGAGCGAGAGGAGCCAGCCGTGGTTCGATATGGCGCACAGTTCGGCCCGGACATCACCTTTCTCGGCGTCCCCGCCTGCGACATCGACGAGCCGAGCAGCTACGCCGACGCCGACGTGGTCGTCCTCGGCGCGCCGTTCGACGGTGGCACCTCGCACCGGCCCGGCACCCGGTTCGGTCCGCAGGCGATCCGGATGACCGACTATCTCGGCCACGACGGCTCCCGCCCCAGCCTCGCCCTGCGCACCGACGGCCTCAAGGACCTGCGCGTCTACGACGCCGGCGACGTGATGATGAACCCCGGCGACATCATCACCGCACTCGGCGCGCTGGAAACCGCGGTGCAGACGGTGACCGCGAGCGGGGCGATCCCGATCATCCTCGGCGGCGACCACTCCATCGCCTTCGCCGATGCCAAGGGCGTTGCCAACGTGCTCGGCGCCGGCCGGATCTCCATGATCCACTTCGACGCGCACGCGGACACCGGCGACATCGAGTTCGGTTCACTGTGGGGTCACGGCCAACCGATGCGGCGGCTGATCGAGTCGGGCGCGCTGCGCGGCGACCGCTTCCTCCAGATCGGCCTGCGCGGCTACTGGCCGGAGCCTGCGACGTTGAACTGGATGGCCGCGCAACACATGCGCTCCTACGAGATGACCGAGATCGTGCACCGCGGCCTGTCCGAATGCCTGACCGAGGCGTTCAGCATCGCCACCGACGACTGCGACGGCGTGTTTCTCTCCGTCGACATCGACGTGTGCGATCCGGCGCACGCGCCCGGCACCGGCACCCCGGAACCGGGCGGCCTGAGCGCGCGCCAACTGCTCGACTCGGTGCGCCGGATCTGCCTGGAGCTGCCGGTGGTCGGCGTCGACGTCGTCGAGGTCAGCCCGCCCTACGACCACTCGGACATCACCGCCGCCCTGGCCAACCGTGTCGTACTCGAATCGCTGAGCGCGATCGCCCGCCGCAGGCGCGACGCGCACACCGGCGAAACCTGGAACCCCCTACTCCCGCTGCTGGCCGACCGCCCGACAGAGCAGTAATCACACATCCAGAATCTCCCGCAGCGGCCTCCAGGGCGACCAAGGCCCCACCGTCGAGCACGGCGGCGAATTCGTCCCGGGTCCGCGCGGGCTCGGCGGGCGCGGGGAGCGTCGCCAGCAGCGCGGCGACCTCGATCACCGCGTCCGTCATCGGCTCAAGCAGTTCGACATCGTTCATTCCCCAACCCTTCTCGCCCACCGCCCGATCCAACCCCGATTGCGCGCCCAGAACGGCTTGGCTAGTGTCCCCCGCACGCCCTCGGAACGAGTGAGATGGGAGGTGGGAGCAGTGACCGCTACC
>DASYBO010000544.1:0-7668 GCA_036500685.1 Pseudonocardiaceae bacterium
GTCCGGCTCGGAGAGCGCCTTTACCAGTGCGTTCGCCCTGCCGCGGGTGGAGTGCTCCTCCTGCCTGGTGGCGATGTAGGACGGGCACATCACCCCGGGGCCGGACTTGCGGCACAGGCCGATGTTCATGCACCGGTCCGCGGCGTCGCGCATGCCACCCAGCACCTCGAACCGCAGGGTGGTGCCCAGCGGCGGTGCCGGCGGCAGTGCGTCGCGGTCCCGGAGGTTGTCCGTCATCGACGGAGCGTCGACGATCTTGCCGGGGTTCATCACGCCGGCCGGGTCGAACAGCTGCTTGACCTTGCGCATCACCTCGTACAGCTCGTCGCCGAAGATCTCCCGGTTGAACTCGCTGCGGGCCAGGCCGTCGCCGTGCTCGCTGGAGTTGACCCCGCCGTACTCGGACACCAGGTCCTTGATCTTCCCCGCGACGACGCGCATCGTGGCGACCTGGTCGGGATCGGTCAGGTCGACGAACGGCCGGATGTGCAAGCACCCCACCGAGCTGTGTCCGTAGAAGCCGGCCTCCAGCCGGTGCTCGTCGAGGATCTCCGTGAACCGCTTCGTGTAGTCCGCGAGGTGCACCGGATCGACGGCGGTGTCCTCGACGAACGCCAGCGGGCGCCGGGTGCCCTCACCCGCCGCCATCAGCAGGCCGAGGCTGGACTTGCGCACCTTCAGCAACGCGGTCTGCTCGGCGGGCGTGACGGCCCGCAGCGTGTGGTACCCGTGGCCGTTGCGTGCCCACAGCGCGATCAGGCGGTCGAGCTTGCCGACCAGTTCCGCCTCGTCGTCACCGGAGAAGGAGACGAACAGCAGCGCCGCCGGATCGCCGACGAGGTAGTTGCCGAGGTCGGCGTACTCGATCTTTCTCCGGGACAGGTCCAGGATGGTCTTGTCCATCAGCTCGACCTGGTGCGGCGCGCAGCTCAGCGCGTCCCCGGTGGCGCGGATCGCGCCAGGGGTGCTGGTGAAGTGGCCGACCGCGTAGACGGTCCGGCTCGGCTTGGGCACCAGGTCGACCACGGCGTGCGTCGCGACCAGCAGGGTGCCCTCCGCGCCGACGACGAACTTGGCGAGGTCGAACTCGTTCGCCGTTTCGTAGCCGGCGAGCCGGTCGAGTCGGTAGCCGCAGGCGCGCCGCCAGAACACCGGCATCCCCGCCGCGATCACCTTCTCGTTCGCGCTGACCAGTTCGGGCAGCTCCCGGTAGATCCGGCCCTCCAGGGTGTCCGCCGACGCCCGCCGGGCCCGTTCCGGCCCGTCCACCGGCTCCAACCGGGCGAGTGACCCGTCGGCCAGCACCACGTCGAGCGCGCGGACGTGGTCGATCGTCATGCCGAAGGTCAGCGACCCGCTGCCGGCCGAGTTGTTGCCGACCATGCCGCCGATGGTGGCGCGGTTGCTCGTGGAGGTGTCCGGGCCGAACATCAACCCGTGGGCCGCCGCTGCCTGGTTGAGCTGGTCCTGCACCACACCGACCTCGACCACAGCGGTCCGCGCCACCGGGTCGATCGACACGATGCGGTTCATGTGGCGGGAGAAGTCCAGCACCAGGCCCGCCCCGACCGTCTGGCCGGCCAGGCTGGTGCCGGCGCCGCGGGGCACGATCGGCACGCCGAACTCGCCCGCCGTGCGCACCGCCGCCGCGGCATCCTCGGCGTGCCGAGGGAAGACGACGCCGAGCGGCATGATCGAGTACATGCTGGCGTCGCGGGAGAACAGGTGCCGGCTGTAGTCGTCGAACGCGACCTCGCCGCGCACCGCCGCGCGCAGCGCGCGCTCCAGCTCACCGCCCTGCCTCGAAGGGTGCCCGGTCTCGGTGGTCTCGGTCATCGCTGGTGGTGATCCTCTCGCGGCGGTGTGACCCTGTCAGGCGCTCTGCAGACGCCGCAGCGCCGCACCGAGGCCATCCGGCTGGATCGACACCCCGGCGAGGGTCAGCCCCATCTGGACCCCGGCGAGCGTGCCGGCGAGCGTGAGGTCGTTGAGGGCGCCGAGATGCCCGATGCGGAAGATTTTCCCGGCGAGCCTGCCCAGCCCGGCGCCCAGTGACATGTCGAAACGGTCCAGGATCACCGCCCGGACCTTGTCCGCGTCGACACCGTCGGGCATCAGTACGGCGGTCAGCGACCCGGAATGCTCCCGCTCGTCGAGGCAGAGCACTTCGAGGCCCCAGCCCCGGACCGCTGCCCGGGTTGCCTCGGCGTGGCGGGCGTGCCGGGCGAACACGTTCGGCAAACCCTCCAGCTCGAGCAGCCGCAGTGCCTCGTTGAGCCCGTAGAGCAGGTTCGTGTTGGGCGTGTAGGGGAAGAAGCCGTTGCGGTTGGCCGCGAGCATCGGTGCCCAGTCCCAGAACGTCCGGGGCATCTTCGCGGACCTCGCGACCTCGAGCGCCTTCTCGCTGATCGCGTTGAAGCTCATCCCCGGTGGGAGCATCAGCCCCTTCTGCGAGCCGGCCACCGTGACGTCGACCCCCACTCGTCATGGCGGTAGTCGATCGACCCGAGGGAGGAGATCGTGTCGACGAGGAGCAGCGCCGGGTGGTTCTGCGCATCGATCGCCGCGCGCACGTCCGGGATGCGGCTGGCGATACCGGTGGAGGTCTCGTTGTGCACCACGCAGACGGCCTTGACGGCGTGCGCGGTGTCCGCCGCGAGCTTCTGTGCGACGGTCTCCGGGCTGACTCCGTGCCGCCAGTCGCCAGGGACGAAGTCGACCTCCAGCCCGAGGCGCCGCGCCATCTCCTGCCACAGCGTGGCGAAGTGGCCGGTCTCGAAACACAGCACCCGGTCGCCAGGGCTCACCGTGTTGACCAGCGCGGCCTCCCACGCACCGGTACCGGTCGCCGGGAAGATCACCACCGGCTGGGTCGTGCCGAAGACCGGCTTGAGCCTCGCGAGCAGGTCCAGGGCGAGCTCGGCGAACTCGGGGCCGCGATGGTCGATGGTGGGGGCAGCCATGGCTCGCAGCACCGAGTCCGGCACATTGGTCGGCCCCGGAATCTGCAGGAAGTGGCGGCCCGCTGTGTAGGTCATGTGTTGTCCTCCCGAACGCCGTAGCGATGGAAAACATCCGTATTGTGGAATATGTTTACCGCTGTGTGGATTTTAGCGGTCCAGCCCTCGGTTCGTCGAGGGGCTCTGGCCCGATCTTCTCTCGGTGGTACGAGAGTGGTCGTTGTAAAGTCTCTTTCGCCTCGCGGAATCCAGATTCCGCGACGCAGGAACTGGATGGAGGGCGTTGACCGTGACCCGTGGCTCCCAGGAGGAAACCTCGGGCGGCGTCCAGTCGGTGGCCCGCGCGTTCGCGCTGCTCGACCTCATGTCCGTCGAGGGCGGCGAGATGTCTCTCAGCGAGCTCGCCGGCGCGTCCGGACTGCCGCTGCCGACGATACATCGGCTGATCCGCACCTTGATCACCTCCGGTCACGTCCGGCAGCAGAAGTCGCGGCGCTACGCGCTCGGGCCGCGGTTGATCGGTCTTGGCGAGAGCGCCTCCCGGCTGCTCGCGACCTGGGCACAGCCCGGTCTGACCGCGTTGGCCGACACGATCGGCGAGACCGCCAACATGGCACTGCGGGACGGCGACCGCGCGGTCTACGTCGCCCAGACGCCGTCCCGGCACTCCATGCGGATGTTCACCGAGGTCGGCCGCCGGGTGCGCATGCACTGCACGGGTGTCGGCAAGGCGCTGCTGGCGCAGCTGCCCGAGCACGAGGTCCGGCACATACTCGCGGCGGCGGGCATGCCGGCGGAGACCGACCTGACCATCACCGATCCGGATGCGCTGATCCGCGAGCTCGAGCGGGTGCGCGATCGCGGCCACGCCGTGGACGACGGTGAGCAGGAGATCGGTGTCCGGTGCGTCGCCGTGCCGGTTCACGACGCCCCCACGCTCACCGCCATTTCGGTGTCCGGCCCCGAGAGCCGCCTCACCCCGGCCGTGGTGGCCCAGGTGGTGCCACTGCTGCGGGACACGGCGGCGGCCTTGGCCAAACACTTCGCCTGACCGGGCGACGACCCGCTCACCGGCGGGTGGTAGCGCTGCCCTCGATCGGGTAGCGCGAGCGGTTGCCAGAGCACCGTGCCGGGCAGCCTTGACGGCCTGAAGTGATATATGCCATTCTTTCGATTACTGGAAGTTCAATTCCGTATGTCGGAATAACTGCTTCTTGTCGCTGCCGGCTGACGTGGTTGTAAGGAAGCGAGCCCGCATGTATCGCCAAGTACTCGATCCGTTCGGTTCCCTCACGCTGAGTGCTCTCGTGGCGGCGCTGCCGCTGCTGGCACTGCTCATCCTGCTCGGGGTGTTCCGGATGAAGTCGCACTGGGCCGGGCTGGCCGGGCTAGCACTGTCGCTGGTGCTGGCCGTTGTCTTCTTCGGCATGCCGGTCGGGCAGGCGGCCGACGGTGCGCTGGAGGGCGCCGCGTTCGGTCTATTCCCCATCGTATGGATCATCCTGAACGCGGTCTGGATCAACAAAATCCAGCGCACCACCAGATACTGGGACGTACTGGGCAGGGCGTTCTCCTCGCTGTCGAACGACTTCAGGATCCAGGCCATCCTGGTCGCCTACTGCTTCGGCTCGATGATCGAGTCGCTGTCCGGGTTCGGTACCCCGATCGCCGTCACGTCGGTCATGCTGATCGCCCTCGGCCTGCAACCGCTGAAGGCGGCGGCGGTGGCCACCTTCGCCAACACCGCGCCGGCGGCTTTCGGCTCGGTCGGCAACCCGATCCAGGCACTGGCCAAGGTCACCTCGTTCCCGGCGGACGACCTCGCCTCGATGGTCGGCCGTCAGTCGGCGTTCGTGGCGGCGATCGTGCCGCTCGTGCTGCTGCTGATGCTCGACGGGCGGCGCGGACTGCGTGAGGTGTGGCCGGCGGCGCTCACCGCGGGCATCGGGTTCGGGATCGGCCAGTTCCTGTGCTCGAACTTCTTCGCCTACCAGCTCACCGACCTCTCGGCCGCGATCTTCTCCACCATCCTGGTCATCGTCCTGTTGAAGGTCTGGTCGCCCGGCCGCGGTGTTTCTGCCTCGCGTCCGGCGATGGCTCTGTCCGGTGCCGGGCAGAACCCGACGTCCGACTCCGACCTGGCCTCCGAACCGCCGAGGGACGGGACCGCCGCCACTGAGCCGGCCGACGAGGTACGGCCGCCGGACTCGCGCAGGGACGTCGTCGTCTCGTTCACCCCGTACGTGCTGCTCACCGTTCTTTTCGCGCTGACCGAGATCAAGAGCCCGGTCCAGCGCGCGGTGGCCTCGGTAGGGGTTTCCTTCGAATGGCCAGGCCTCTCGGTGGTCGGGCCGACCGGAAAATCGCTCTCGATCACCACCTTCGACTTCGGCTGGCTCGCCGCGGCGGGCACCATGTTGCTGCTCACCGGTGTGCTCACCGCGCTGGTCATGCGGGTGGGGCCGCGCCGCGCGGCGCGCTGCTACCGGGAGGCGTTCGGCCAGATTCGCTGGGCGGTGCTGACGATCAGCTCCGTGCTGGCGCTGTCCTACGTGATGAACCTGTCCGGGATGGCCATCTCGCTGGGCACCTGGCTGGCCGGGATCGGCGGTGCCTTCGCCCTGCTGTCCGGGTTCCTCGGCTGGTTCGGGGTAGCGCTGACCGGGTCCGACACCTCGTCCAATGCGCTCTTCGGCGCGATGCAGGTTGCCGCGGCACACCGCATCGGCGTCTCGCCCCTGCTACTGGCCGCCACCAACAGCACCGGCGGCGTGCAGGGCAAGGCCGCCGCCATGCAGAACCTCTGCCTCGCCGCCAGCGCGGTCGGCATGCCGGGCCGGGAAGGCGACATCCTGCGCAAGGTCCTCGGCTGGAGCCTCGCCCTGCTGGCACTGTTCTGCCTGTTCGCCTACCTGCAGACATCCGTGCTCAGCTGGATGGTCCCATAGGCGTGGGGTTGTGCGCGGTGGTGGTTCGCGGTGTGGTCTCTGGATGCTCACACACCGTTTCGTGCGGCCCACATACAGTGGTTCGCTGTTCTGTTCGAGTACCACCGGGGTCGTCAGCTACGACGAGCCAGGCGAGTCCGGAAGGCTGAACCAGCAGGTTGGCGCGCGATCAACCGCGATCTGTTGGCGCCGCCCCGGTAAGCCGTGTCGTAAACGGCACCGAGGCCGTGGTGCGCCTGCTCGACCATCACCAGCGCAAAACCCACCCCTGACACTGGGTTTTGTGACGGAACGTGGTTGCGCGCGGAAACCGGGAGGGAGTCGACCCCTGGCTCTGTCACAAGCGGATTAGGACGGTTTCGTTGTGTCGCGGCCGGCGTTTGCCCGGAGTCCGGCGATTACGGGCTGGCACAATGACGAGTTGCTCGCGGCCATCGCGGCGGTTGAAACCGCGGGCGGGGAGCGGTGGCAGGTGGTACTAACCGGCGGATGTCTCCTCGGCGAGGGTGCTGGCGGCAATAGTCGCCGTAGTGCCCTCGGCGAGCGGTAGTGAGCAACGCCGTTAGTTACCGGTGGGTAAGCTATCCCGTGGCCATTGATCGGCCTCTGGGCCATCGCGTGGTGTCGCCCCTAAATCGCACGCCGAAGGTTGCGCGCGCTCGGTGGCTGGGACCAGGATGAGCACGTCGCGGCCCCCAGTACCGTCCTTCCCGAGGGAGACCCATGAAGCTGTACGCCCGCATGCTGAAGGCCCAATGCCCAGTGGATAAGGACTCACTGGAGCAGATGATCCCTGTACTACAGGATGAGATAGTGCCTTACGCCGCCGGGGACCCAGGCTTCCGGCAAATGTTCTTCTTCGTGGACTACGACGAGGAGCAGAAACAGGGAAACGTCTTCTCCATCACGATATACAATACCAAGGATGATCTCGACAACGCTATGCAGGAGAAGGACAGCAGGTACCGTTTCGCAACGCTGGGCAAGCTGGGTTGCACGGCGACCGACGCTCGGTCGTTCGAGGTGGTGGCTGGCCGGGTAAACCCGGACGTTCCCGAGGCCGATTTCGACGCCGGCCACTCCTCCGGCGCCTGATAAACATTGAGCGACTTGTTGGCAAATTCTTCTACCGGGTGGACCGGATGGCTGACTACCCTGGGTTGGCTGGTCCGCGTAGTTCGTCGGTGGCGAACGCGTGCACACCATCGGTGAAGCTGACCTTGGCGTCGAAGCCGAGTAGCTGGCGGGCCTTCGCCGGTGAGGCGACCACGTGGCGCACATCGCCGGGCCGGGCCCCACCGACCACCACCGGTTGCGGGCCGTCCATCGCGGCGGACAGGGTGCTGGCCAGATCGCCGACGGTGTGCGGCTCGCCGGAGCACACGTTGACCGCCTCCAGCATCCCGGCGGCGGGATCGGCGGCGAGCGCGAGGGCGTTGGCCCGCGCCACGTCGGTGACGTGCACGAAGTCCCGCCGCTGAGCGCCGTCCTCCATCACCTTCGGCGCTTCTCCCCTGGCCAGCGCGGACCGGAAGATCGACGCCACGCCGGCGTACGGGGTGTCGCGGGGCATCCGGGGCCCGTAGACGTTGTGGTAGCGCAGCGAAAGGACCGATCCACCGGTCTGCCGGGCCCAGGCCGCCGCCAGGTGTTCCTGGGCGAGCTTGCTGGCCGCGTAGGTGCTGCGCGGGTCCAGTCTGGCGTCCTCGTCGACCAGACCGTCGACCAGCGGTGCCCCGCACACCGGGCACGGCGGCTCG
>DASYBO010000545.1:0-8274 GCA_036500685.1 Pseudonocardiaceae bacterium
GCCGATCCAGCGCGCCGAGGGTGATCTCAAGTTCGGTGCCGGCCGCGATCAGGAATCGCTGTACCCGCACATCGAACGGCCGATCGCTGGCTCCCGCCCGAGGAACAGTCGAGAGGCCGCGTCCACGATCACGTCGACGCGCTCCACGTCCACGGCGGAAACGCTAAGAACCGGGTAGCTTCATGGCCACGATCGTGCGCGGCGACATGCGGCCTTTCGGCGGCTCGCGGGTGATGCTGCCGGCCGAGGCCGCGGCGACCAGCACCCGCACGGTGTCGGCCGGGCGGTAGATCGTCTCACGGATCGTGTGCTCCTGCAGGTCGGCGACGGTGCAACGCCCGCGCCGGGCCAGTTCGTCCAGCAGCGGCCGGCGCAACGGGTGCAGCTGCGGGCTCAGCGAGATGTCGACCGGAGTGTGCTCGGGATCGTGCGGATCGCGGTAGCGGATCCCGGCGAACTCGTCGGCGGCCCAGAGTTCCTCCTTGAACGTGGCCAGATGCCGGGCGTCCGCCGTCGCGAACAACAGCAGCTGCACGTCTCCTTCGTCGTCGGCCAATTCCACGGCGGCCGCACACGCCAAGCCTGCTTCACGTAGCCGCGTCCGGTAGCCGGTCACCTGATCAGCGGTGGCCTGCGGCAACGTGAGCAGGACCTCCCGCGCCTTGCCCGGTGCCAGCAACGCGACCAGTCGCCACAGCGCGGGCTCGTCGACGGCGCTGCCGGCCACCATGTCGATGTGGGCCAGCATCGGCCCGGTCACCGTCAGGTCGGCGGCGTCCTCGACCGATCGCAGCGAGAGCCCTGGCGGCCGGGCCACCTCGGCGAGTGATCCAATCGGCGCCCTGAGGAGCACGACATCCAGGTGATGGCCGGCGAGCCGGTCGGCGAACTCGCCGAACACCCGCAGCGCGTCGGCCGCGAAGTCGGCCCGGCTGACCTCGATATAGGTGGCGCGGCGGTGTGAGCGAAGGACGATCGGTGTCCAGGCATCGAGGTAACGCACCAGCAGCTCGCGCGTGACCGCGGTGTGTGGGCGCTGCGCCCGCTCGGACATCCTTCGGTTGTACCTGGATCGCCCGCTCAGCACCAGCCGCCGGTCAGCTGCTCGCGACCGCAGAGCCGGCCGCCCGGTGCGCTGCGATACCGGTGATGATCACGCTGCCCATGGCCGCGGCCAGGATCGCGGCACCTTCACCGGGACTGAGCAGGTCGCGCGCCGTGCCGATGGTGACCGCGGCGACCGGCAAACCCAGTTGGGCCGAGGCCAGCACCGCGAACGGCAGCGGCTGACCGGCCAGGTTGGTCGCCGCGTGCACGAGCACGGTCCCCGCGATCAGCATGGCCGCGAGCAGGATCAACCGGGGCGACTGGACGAGCGCGCGCAGATCGACCGAGGCACCGAGCCAGACGAAGAACACCGGCGCGAGAAACCCGTCGGTCAGGCCGAACAGCTGCCGGGCCAACCGTCTCGGTTCGCCCTCGGCGCGCAGCATCAGGCCTGCGACGAAACCGGCCAGCATCACCGAGACGCCGAGCAGCTGGGCGATGCCGGCGAGGACGAACAGGATGATCAACCGGACTCGGAGTTCCAGCCCGAAGTCCCGTCGCGAGCTGAGCCGGTGCAGGCGACGCAGCATGCCGCGGTCGCGCAGCCTGCGCATCACCAGGAACACCGCGCCACCGGCCGCGATGACGGCAACGGCCCCCAACGCGGCCGGACCGGCCTTGCCGGGGTTCTCGGCCAGCGGCAACGCGATGATGCACGCGATGTCGGCCACCGCGACCTGCACGATCGTGACCAGGGCCGCCCCGCTGTGCAGGTTGGCCTCGTCCAGCACCGGCACCACGAGTGCCGCCGAACTGGAGGCGAGCAGCACCGCGTAGAGCAGCGCGTGTCCGGTCCCGGCCAGCGCGGCCACCCCGATACCGGCGGGTACCGCCAGTACGCCGACGCCGATCGCCAGCAGCACGCCCTTGCGCAGCGCGCCGCGCAACGCCGGGTCGCCGAGCGGCACGTGGCTGCCGGCTTCCAGCATCACCAGGGCGAATCCGACGGACGCGAGGAATGACAACTCCGGGTTGTCGGCCCGAATCCAACCGAAACCGGTCCGGCCGACCAGCACGCCGAGCAGGATCTCGCCGACCACGACGGGCACCCGAGCGCGCTCGGGCGTCGCCAGCAGCGGCCCGGCGAGGCCGATGACCAGCACAAGCGCGAGCACCAACAGCGACACCAGGCCTCCTCACACGACGAACGCCCCCAGTGTCTCCGGTCGGCCCGGCGGGCGCCGCCCGGTCAGAGCAGGAGGTCGCCGTCGCGTTGGTTGGCGCGGGCGGCCGAGGTGAGCGCGTCGTGGTCGACGGTCACGCCGAGGCCGGGTCCATCGGGGACGGTCATGGCGCCGCCGCTGATCACGTGCGGCTCGGTGATGATGTCGTGCTCCAGGTACTGGTACACGGTGTCGATGGCGTAGGAGATCAACGGGGTCGACGCCACGAGATGCAGGTGTGCGGCGGTGGAGATGCCGATCTCGCCGCCGCTGTGCAGGTTCATCCCGAGGTTGAACGTCTCCAGCACACCGGCGAGCCGCTTGGTCGGGGCGATGCCGCCCCAGCGGTGGGCGTCGCCATGCACGATGTCGACGGAGCCGAGCCGAACGCTCGGCGCGATGTCGTCGAACTCGATGACGCACATGTTCGTGCACAGCGGCACCGAGATCCGCTGCCGAACCAGTGCCATGCCTTCCAGTCCTGGCACCGGATCCTCCAGGTACTCCAGTCCGATGGCCTCGATGCGGCGCGCGAGTTCCAGAGTTCGGGGCACGCTCCAGTGCGCGTTGGGGTCGATGCGCAGCGGGGTGTGCGGAAGCGCGGCGCGCATGCGTTCCAGGACCTGGACATCGTGTTCCGGGTCGGTGGAACCCTTGACCTTGAACACGCCGGTGCCGTCGGTCTCGGTCACCCGCTCGACCTCGCCGACCAGGGCATCGGCCAGCGCGATCGCGCCGCTGGGTTCGCCGACGAGACCGGGCGTGAGCACGGCCGTGATGGGGACCTGGTCGCGGACGCGACCGCCGATCAGGTCGGCCAGCGGGCGGCCCGCGACCTTGCCCATGATGTCCCAACAGGCCATTTCCAGGCCGGCGAGTGCGGCGGCGCCGAGATAGCCGTAGAAGTAGGGCACCATGTGGAACTTCGCCGCCGCGCTTTCGATCTCGAACGGGCTGCTTCCCTTGAGCTGCGGGAAGATCTTCTCGATGGTCGCGGCGACCGGACGCCCGTGCATGGTCTCGCCCCAGCCCTCCGCCCCGTCGTCGGTGCGCAGTCGAACGACGGTTCTCGTTGTGCCGGTGCGGGTCTCGAAGGAGCTGGTGAACGGCCGCGAGTAGGGCACGTTCACCACCCATACCGTAAGATCCTCGATCTTCACCGCGTGCTTCCCGTCAGTTCGTCGAACCGCACCAGCGCGTCGACCAGACCGTCCACTTTAGCCTGGATGATGGCCGCGCCGATCATTCCGGCCGCCCCCGCCGCCGGGTCGGTGGTGCCGCCGGAGCGGGCCCATTCGCCGTGGCGCTGCACGTTGAGCCCCGGTGTCGGCTCGTAGGAGTGCAGGCCGCGCGGGCCGAGCGGTTCGGCGGTGAACTTCTCGGTGTGCACGAGTTCGGGCCGGGTGGCCATGGCGAGACAGGTTTCCCACCAGCCTGCATGGCCGGGCACGTCCGCGCCGTCGCGCGGCGGGGCACCGGGGCCGCCGAGTTGCCAGTAGTTCGCGGTGGCGACGGCGACGGGCAGCCGGTTGACGATCGACTTGGACACCGAGCGCACCGTCTCGTCGTTGCCGCCGTGCCCGTTGATCAGGAAGAACCGGGTGAACCCGCTGGTGTGCAACGATTCGATGAGATCAGACAGCACCGCGGTCAGGGTGGCGGGCTTGAGCGAGGCGGCACATGCGAACAGATGGTGCTCGGAGTGCCCGAAGGGCAGCGTGGGAGCCAACACGGTCGGCACGCGATCGCCGAGCGCGGTGACGGCGCGCTGCGCGACCGTGCAGACGATCATGGTGTCGGTGATCAGCGGCAGGTGCGGACCGTGCTGTTCGACAGCGCCAACGGGCAGCACGAGCACCGAGCGGGCGGCGAGGTCGGCGACGTCGTCGCGGGTGAGGTCGGCGAGTTCGCGCACGATCAGCTGGCCTCCCGCGCAGGAACCTGTTCGATGCGACCGAGAATGAAGACGTAGCAGACGATGCCGAGTGCGACCATGAACGCGGCGATGATGAAGCCCCACGCGAAGCTGCCGGTCGCGTCGACGATGAAGCCGGTGATGATCGGGGCCGCCGCGACGAAACCCTGACTCAGGAAGTTCAGAATCCCGCCGACCGCGCCGACGCGGCCCTCCGGGGCGATGAGCGCGACGCAGCTCGACCCGACCGGCGCCGAAGCGGACAGGCCACCGAGGCCGAGCGAGATGAACACCACCGCCCACACCGGCGAATTCGTAGCAGCCGCACCGACGATGAACAGGCCGACGACCATGCCGCCGATGAGCACCCACTTGCGGACGTGCTCGGCGTTGCGACCGCGCGAGATGAGCCGGTCCACCAGCACCCCGCCGATGAACAGGTCGGCCAGGGTCGCCACGATCCACGGCACCGCCGAGTACAGACCGCCTTTGAGTACGGTCATGTGCAGCTGGGTTTCCAGGTAGCCGGGCAGCCAGGTGAGCAGCATGAAGAACGCGTAGTTGTAGCAGGCGAAGCCGAGCGAGAGGCCCCAGACCTTGCGGCTGCGCAGCAGGTAGCCGAAGTCGCGCCAAGTGGATTGCGGCACGACGGTCTCGTCCTGGGCGCCGCCCTCGGTGATGTAGTTGTACTCGGCTTCCTTCAGCTTCCCCGCCTCGCGCATTTCCTTGGGGTTGCGGTAGATCAGCCAGTAGGCGACCGCGAACAGCAGGCTGATCAGGCCGGAGACGACGAACGCGCCGCGCCAGCCGAAGCCGGCCACCACCAGCGACATCAGCGGCAGACCGATGACGTTGGAGAATTTGGCCGCGCCGTCGAAGGCCGATGTGCACAGGCCGCGTTCGTGCCGGGGGAACCAGTAGCCGGTGGTCTTCTGCGAGGAGACGATCGCGGGCGCCTCGGCGACGCCGAGCAGCAGCCGGGTGAGGATGATCAGGCCGAAACCGCTGACGATCGCGGTGAGCAGCGTGGCGATGCCCCACAGGATGCTGGTCACCCGCATGATCCACTTGACGCCGATGCGGTCGAGCAGCAGTCCGATCGGGATCTGGGTCAGGCCGTAGGACCAGGTGAAGGCCGAGAGCAGGATGCCGAGCTGGCCCGCGCTCATGCCGAACGCGTGGCGCAGGTCGGTGCCAGCGACGGACATGTTCACGCGGTCGAAGTAGTTGACGAGGATGCCGACGCCGAGCAGCAGCGCGATGCCCCACCGCAGATGCCCTGCCGACCAGGACAGGCTGGGTTGGCGCTTCGGTGCTACCCGGACGCTGGGCACATTGGACACGTCAGACACGGCAGCTCCCGCAGGTTTTGCATTGCAAAACGTTGGTTTGCATTCTGGTAGCGTGGAACCTAGATACGCTGCAAACGGTTGTCAAGGCTGCCAAAGGGAGCATCTGTGGACCTCTCCGCCGAAACCGCCGAAACCGGCGACACCAGCCGCAACCGCTCCACGTCCGTGCGCAGGGCGCTGCGCCTGCTGCTGTTCGTCGGTGAACACGACGATCCGCGCGGCGTCTCGCTCAAGGACGTCGCCACCGGGCTCGACCTCAACAAGAGCACCACGCTGCGCCTGTTCGAACCACTGACCGACTTCGGTTTCGTCGTCCAGGACGACGAAACCGGCCGCTTCCGGCTCGGCGCCCGCGTGGCCAGCCTGGGCCAGTCGTTCCTGTCCCGAGTGGACCTGCGCACCATCGCCCACCCCGCCCTGCGCGCGCTGATGACCGACACCGGCGAAACCGTGCACCTGGTCATCTACGACCACCCCGAGGTCGTCTACGTCGACAAGGTGGAAAGCCCGAACGTCGTACACATGCGTTCGGAGATCGGCAACCGGATGCCCGCCTACAGCACCGCGACCGGCAAAGCCTTCCTGGCCCACCTGCCGGCCGAGCGCGTCGCCGACGCGATCGCGCGCGGCCTGCCCCGCCGCACCGCGAACACCATCACCACCGAGGAAGAGCTACTCGTCGAGCTCGGCAAGGTCCGAGAACGCGGCTGGGCCGTCGACAACGTGGAGAACGAGGACGGCGTGCGCTGCGTCGGCGCCCCGATCCTCGACCACCTCGGCGCCGTCGTCGGCGCGCTGTCCGTGTCCGGCCCGACGATGCGCGTCACCGAGGACCGTGTCCCCCAACTCGGCGCCAAGGTACGGGCGGTCGCCGAGGAGATCTCGCACCGCATCGGCGCGCCTTAACCGTCCCAGCGCACATGCAGTTCGGGAGGCTTGCGGAACACGAGGCCGCGCGGACTGACCGGTCGGACCAAACGCAGGTTGGGCAACGCGATCAGTGCGGCGAGCGCGGTGTTGGCCTCCAACCGGGCGAGTTCGGCGCCGAGGCAGAAGTGCGGCCCGCGCGCGAAAGCGAGGTGCTGGCGGGCGTTCGCACGGCCGATGTCGAACCGGTCGGGCTCGGCGAACACGGCCGGATCGCGATGCGCGCCGGCAAGGGACAGGCTGACCAGATCACCGGCGCGGATCCGGGCGCCGGCCAGTTCGATGTCGCGGGTCGCGTATCGGTCCAGGAGCGCGGCGGCCGGTTCAAGGCGCAGCGACTCCTCGACGGCATTGGCCAGCGAATCCGCGTCGGTGGGTTGCTGGTCGGGGTGGGTGAGCAGGTGCAGGACCGCGTTGGTGATCATGCCTTCGACCGTGTCGATCCCGCCGAACAGCAGTACCGCCGTGTTGGAAACCGTCGCGTCGACGCTCAGGCTCGCCGCCACCTCGGCCATCAGCGAGGGCGGCACAAGGCTCGCCTCGATCGCCGCGCGCAGCGCGCCGAACGCGTCGGTCGCGGCCTGCGGAATCGGCAGGCCCGCGGAAATGCCCGACACGGCCGCGTTGAGCGCGTCGTACCAGGGCAACATCGTGTCCGCCGCGACGCCAGTCAGGCCCAGCACGTCGGCGAGCACCGCGACCGCGAGCGGCCCGGCGAACTCCCGACGCAACTCGGCCTCGCCGCGCAAGCCGCCCAGCAACTCGTCGGTGTGCGCCTGCACGGACGAGGCGAAACGGGCGCGCACGGCGGCGGGCCGGAAGGCAGGGGCGAACGGGTCGCGGTGGTGGGCGTGCGCGGGGCCGTCGGTCGAGAGCATGCTCGGGCCGACCACGCGCGCGGTAGAGAAGCGCGGGTCATCAACGGTGAACGTACGCGGATCGCGCAACACCTCGTCGACCAGCGCGTAACTGGTCACCAGCCAGCCGTTCAGGGCCGGCAGCCAGGCAACGGGTTCGCGCTCGCGCAGTTGGGCCAGCACCGGATGCGGGTTCTCGGTGAGCTGTTCGACGGTGACCTCAGCGCTGATCAATGGCACCAGCCGAGCCTAAAGGAGTCCATCGCGCAGCTCGACCGGCCTGCCGAGGAACCGGGCCAGGTCGGCAACCTCGCTGCGGACCCCACGCCCGGTCCGATCGGCCACTTCGCCGAATGACCGCACGTCAACGAGTGTGGCCGCGCGGCGTTGCGTGGTCCGCCAGGTTGCCACGGCCCGACCGTCGGAGAGCACCGTCGGCATGATGAACCCGCCGGTCTGCACCTGACGCTCGTGGTCGGGTGGGACGGACAGGCTCCGGTCCCGGTAGCCGAGCAGGTAGCCGTCGAAAAGGCCGAGCAGGCGGACCGAGGGCCGATTGAGCGGTGGCCGATCCTGGCCCGGCAACACGGCCAGCGGCCCGATCGCGGTCTCGATGTGCACGAGGTCGGCATCGGCTGCGGCGAAGGCTCGCCGGGCGGTACCGATGGGCAGGCCGCTCCAGGCGGCCAGGTCGGCGGCGGCGGTCGGCCCGTGGCCCGCGACGTAACGGGTGGCCAACCGGCGCAGGTCGGCGTCCTCGTCCGCATCGTCGGCCTTGGGCACCCAGTCGTCCAGCAGCACGTAGGTCGGCTCGCCGCGGTCGGTCTCGGGTCCTCGGCAGAGGATCCCTTGTGCCGCGGCGAGCATCAGCAGATGTGCCGGTGCTTGGCCGCTCGGGTCGATGATCACGCCGTCCTCAGCGAGGGCTTCGATGACTCGCGCCCGTTCCAGCG
>DASYBO010000546.1:0-16152 GCA_036500685.1 Pseudonocardiaceae bacterium
CGCGCATGCCAACGGGAACATCGTGACCGCCGACAACGCGGGCGCGAACCCGTTGATCGCCAACCGGACGGCGATCGGGCAGTGGGAGCAGTTCGACCTGATCAACAATCCGGATGGCAGCGTCAGCCTGCGGGCGCACGCCAACGGGGACATCGTCACTGCCGACAACGCGGGCGCGAACCCGTTGATCGCCAACCGCACGGCGATCGGGCCATGGGAGGAATTCGACCTGATCCGCGACTGATCGGAGCTGGCCATGATCAAGTTATGGGGCTGTGGGTTCCTGGCCGCGCTGGCCATGTCCAGCCTGAGCGGTCCGCCTGCACAGGCCGCCAACACCAGCGGCAACTGGACCGGGACCTGGGCGAGCGCCCCGGAAAGCGGCGGTGACACGTTCAACCAGCAGACGATCCGGCAGATCGTGCACACCAGCATCGGCGGCACCGTCGCCCGCATCGACCTGTCCAACGCCTTCGGCACCGCACCACTGACCGTGGACGACGTGCACATCGCCCAGGCCGGCACCGGTTCCGCGATCGTCGGGGGCACCGACCGCGCGGTGAGCTTCGCGGGTTCGAGCTCGGTCACCATCCCCGCCGGTGGCGAAGCGGCCAGCGACACCGTGACCATGCCCGTTCCGGCACTGACCAACATCGCGATCAGCTTCCACCTGCCCGGCACCACCGGCCCGTCCACCGCACACCAACTCGCCATGAGCACGACCTACATCGCCTCGGGGGATGTCAGCGGTGCGGCGAACCTGGCCGGTGCGCAGACACAGAACAGCTACTACTTCCTTAGCGGCCTCGACGTGCAGAACCCGGACGCCAAGGGCACGGTGGTGGCGCTCGGCGCGTCGATCACCGACGGCTTCGGTTCGAACCAGGACGGCAACGACCGTTGGACCGATGCCCTGGCCGGCAGGCTGAACGCGGCCGGAGACCCGGTCGGGGTGCTGAACGAGGGGATCAGCGGCAACCGGCTGCTCGTGGACGGCAGCGGGCCGAGCGCGATCAACCGCTTCGACCGCGACGTGCTCGGCGCGACCGGCGTGCGCTGGGTGATCTTCTCCGACGACCCGATCAACGACCTCGGCTCGACCAACCCACAGCCGACCGCGGCGCAACTCATCACAGCTATCCAGCAACTGATTTCCACGGCGCACCAGCACGGCATCACGTTCATCTGCTCGACGCTCACCCCCTACCAGGGCGCGGGTTACTGGAACGCCTCCGGCGAGAGCGCACGCGAGGCCATCGACACGTTCCTGCGCGGGAGCAGCAGCGGCTGCGACGGCATCCTCGATCAGGACACCGCGTCGCACAACCCGTCCGCGCCCACCTGGTACCTCCCCGCCTACGACAGCGGTGACCACCTGCACCCGAACAACGCCGGCTACCAGGCCATCGCCAACGCGGTCAACCTGAGCCAGTTCGGCACCGCGCCCACGAGCCCGGTGATCAGCCTGCGCGCGCACGCGAACAACGAGATCGTGACGGCCGACAACGCCGGCGCGGCCCCGCTGATCGCCAACCGAACCGCCATCGGCCCATGGGAGGAGTTCGACGAGATCGACGAGGGCAATGGCCAGATCGCCCTGCGCGCACATGCCAACGGCCAGATCGTCACGGCCGAGAACGCCGGGGCCGACCCGCTGATCGCCAACCGCACCGTCGTCGGTCAGTGGGAAACGTTCCAGCTCATTCACAACCCCGACGGCAGCATCAGCCTCAAAGCCGACGCGGACGGCGACTACGTCACCGCCGAGCAGGCCGGCGCTCAGCCCCTGATCGCCAACCGCACGGTGATCGGCACGTGGGAGGAATTCGACCTGATTCAGGACGGCTGACGCTGCGGGCTGTCGGGCAACGGCGCAAGCGTCGGTTTCCGGGCCGTGTCGACGAGCCGCACGATCAGTGCGAGGCCGGCCGGTGCGGCGGATCACAGTGAGCGAGCCGGAGTTGGCTCTCCTGGAGAGGATCGCGTTGCCGGGGAGCGTTTCAACGGCGCTATCCATCGGACGCCCGCGCGCGGGTAGGGCCAAGTCCGCGCAGGATGACCTCCAGCAGGCCGTGCGCGCGCTGCCGCGCCGTGCCGGCGCGACCGGTGAGCAGGGGAAGGAGCAGCGTCCCCATCAGCGTGTCGGCGATCGCGTCGAGGTCGGCGTCGGCGCGAACCTGCCCCACCTGGGCCGCGAGGCGCAGGCGGGCGGTCAGTGCGTGGTGCCGGGGATCGGTGAGCAACCCGAACAGCGCCTCGGCGTCCTCGGGATTCTCGGCCGCCGCGGCCATGAGCGCCTGGATCAGCGCGGCGTTGTGCGGATCGGTGGCGACGGTGACGTAGGCGTCGAGCCACTCGCGCAGGTCCCGGGCGATGTCGCCACTGTCCACCGGTGTGGTGATGGCCAGCGGCGCCGCCTCGATCGACAGTCCGGCCAGGACGGCATCTGCGACCAGAGCCGCCTTGCTCGACCAGCGGCGGTACAGGGTGGGTTTGCCGATGCCGCTGCGGGCCGCGACGGCCTCCATGGACAGTCGTCCGTAGCCGTTCGCCAGGAGCAGTTCACAGGTCGCGGTCAGAATGACCCGATCCGTCTCGGCGTTGCGCGGCCGCCCTCGTTGCTGTCGATCACCCATATTGATTACGATACGTGTCGTAACTTATGATCTCCAGAGCGGGTCCTTACCCACTCCGGCGCATCCGAAAGGAAGCCGATCATGGCTTTGTCGTTGGACCTCCAGCTCCTGTCGGTCATCACGGCCGCGATGGCCAACAGCGACTTCGTCCGACCCGAGCGTGCCGCTCGTGACGACTGGAAAGCGGTGCGCGCGCATGCCGACGCCGCGTTGGTCGCCATCGGCGCTGCCATGCCCGCGCACACCGACGTCGCGCGGACCGACCATCAGGTCGTCTCCTTCGACGGGGTCCAGGTGCTGGTGCGCTGGTATGTGCCGAATGGACGTTCCGATGAACCCGGCCCGGCAGGGGTCTACCTGCATGGCGGCGGGATGATCTCCGGATCGGTGGATCTGAACGATCGGCTGATCGCGGGCTACGTTGCCGACAGCGGTGTGCCGATGCTGGCCGTCGATTACCGGCTCGCCCCGGAACACCCACACCCCACGCCGGTCGAGGACGCCTATGCCGGTCTGGCGTGGCTGGCCGCGCACGCCGACGAGCTACACGTCGACCCGGCCAGGATCGCGCTGATCGGCGACAGCGCGGGAGGTGGCCTTGCCGCCGGTGCGGCGCTGCTCGCTCGCGACCGCGGTCTGCCGGTCGCCAAGCAGATCCTCATCTACCCGATGCTCGACGACCGGACCACCGAACCCGATCCGACCCTGGTGCCGCTGGCGTTCTGGTCCTACGACGACAACTACACCGGATGGCACGCCTTGCTTGGCGACGTGATCGGCGGCCACGGTGTGCCCGGATACGCGGCCCCGGCGCGGGCGGAGGACCTGGCCGGTCTGCCGACCACGTATATCGAGGTGGGGGAGTTGGACATCTTCCGCAATGAGTGCATCAGCTATGCCCGACGCATCGTCGAGGCGGGCACGTCCGTCGAACTGCACGTGCATCCTGGCTGCCCGCACGGTTTCGAGTACGTTAGTGCGGATGCCGATGTCGCCCGGCGCTCGCGGGCCGACCGGCTCCGCGCTCTCGCGTCCATCTGATCTACGCGTGGGTGAGCTGTGCCGGCAGCGATTCCCACGACCGCAACGTGTTCTTGAGGTGGCGACGGACTGGACCGGCGATCTCGATGGTGTCCACACGTGCTTGCCACCGCGCTGTATCCGAAACGGGTCGCCATCGCCGAGGCCATCCGCGCTATCGACAGCGGGTCCTCGCGAAAGGCAGGGTATAGCGACAACTATGGAACGGGGAGGACGCGATGAACGGACCGGTTGACGCACCGTGGACCGATCTCTACCCGGATGGCGTCCGCGCGGACCAGGTCGGTGGCGCGGAGACGATGCTGGCCGCGTGGGACTCCACGCTGGCGCGGCTGGGGCCGGACTCGCCCGCCGTGCATTATTTCGACCGCACCCTCTCGCTTGGTGAGGTCGACGCTTCGGCGGAGGCGCTGGCGGCGTCGCTGCAGGACCTCGGCCTGCGCGCAGGCGACCACGTCGCCGTCTACGTCCAGAACGACCCGCATTGGCTGATCACCATGTTGGCCGCGTGGAAATGCGGTGGAGCGGCGGTGGCGGTCAACCCCATGCTCAGGGAGCGGGAGCTCGCCTTCGTGCTGAGCGACTCCGGTGCGCGGTTCCTGGTGTGCCTCGACGAGCTGTACCCGATCTACGATCACGTCCGCGACCAGATCGACGTCGAGGCGGTCGTGATCACCGGGCCGACCAACTTCGGTGTCCGCGTCAAGAGTTCGGTTCCCGCGTCGTGGGAGTCCGCCGACAATGTCCATTACTGGTACGACCTCGTCACGGCACGATGGGGGACGACCGCGGCACATCAGCCGCTGACCGGTGATTCGGTCGCGCTGCTCACCTACACCTCCGGTACCACCGGGCGAGCCAAGGGTGCGCTGAACACCCATCGCGGCATGGTGCACAGCTGCCGGGTGTACGCGGCCTGGTTCTCCCTTGACGAGGGCGACACCGTGCTGGGGATCGCGCCGCTGTTCCACATCACCGGCAGTGTGGCCGGTATGGGTGTCACGATTCTCACCGGTGCGCCCCTGGTGTTGCTGCACCGCTTCGACGCCGCCCGAACGCTGCAGGCCATCCAGGCGCGCAGGACCACCTTCACCGTCGCGGCGGTCACGGCGTTCATCGCGATGCTCAACTGTCCCGATGTCGACCGGTACGACCTGTCGTCGCTGACGAAGGTGGCCTCGGGCGGTGCTCCGGTCAGCCAGGCCACGGTCGATCGGATCCGGGCCGCCACGGGGTGGCGTGTTCACGGTGTGTACGGGCTGACGGAGACCACGTCGCCGACACACCTCGCCCCGCCGGACCATCCGGCGCCGGTCGACCAGCGCAGCGGGGCGCTGTCCGTCGGTGTTCCGGTGCCCGGCGCCCGCGTCCGCATCGTCGACGTCGAGTCCGGCCGGCCGCTGGCCGAGGGGGAGGAGGGCGAGATCGTGGTGTCCGGACCGATGGTGGTGCCGGGCTACTGGGCGGCGCCTGAGGAGTCAGCGCACGCGATCAGGGACGGCTGGCTGTTCACCGGCGATATCGGCGTGATGACCGAGCCGGGCTGGCTGTTCGTGGTGGACCGCAAGAAGGACCTGATCAACGCGGGCGGGTACAAGGTCTGGCCCCGCGAGGTGGAGGACGTGCTCTACCAACACCCGGCGGTCCGCGAAGCCGCCGTGGTGGGCGTCACCGACTCCTATCGCGGCGAGACCGTCAAGGCGTACGTCACTTTGGTGCCCGGAGCCTCGGCTGCCCCGGCTGAGCTGATCGCGTTCGCCAGGGAGCGGATGGCTGCCTACAAGTACCCCCGCGTCGTCGAGATTCTGGCCGACCTGCCCAAGACCGCCAGCGGCAAGGTGCTCCGCCGCGAGCTGCGAGAACGCCAAGGCCGCATTAGCTGACAGTTTGTCTAGTCAGATGACGGTATGTATGGTCTACTTACAACATGTCAGAAGACGCTGTTGACGGCGTCCGGCGGGACGTGCGGGTCGCCGTCATCGGAGCGGGTCTGTCCGGGATCGCGATGGGCGTGCGGTTGCTCGGCAAAGGCCTGCAGGACTTCGTGATTCTGGAGCGAGCAGCCGAGGTCGGCGGAGTGTGGCGCGACAACACCTACCCCGGGGTCGGCGTGGACACACCATCCAAGCTGTACTCGCTGTCGACGGATCTCAACCCGGACTGGTCACGTCTCTACGCGACGGGCGCGGAGCTGTTCGACTACGCCAGCCGCGTGGCGGCCGAACACAACTTGTTGCCCTACATCCGTTTCGGGCACACGGTCCACGATGCGCGCTGGAACCCGGACGCCCAACAGTGGGTGATCATGACCTCGCGGGGGACCTACCGGGCTCGGTTTCTCGTCAGCGCCGCCGGTCTGGTCGCCGATCCGAGCTATCCCGACGTTCCCGGCCTCGCGGACTTCGCAGGCACCTGTTTCCACTCCGCCGAGTGGAAACACGACCACGATCTGCGCGGCCGCAAGGTCGCTGTCGTCGGCACCGGCTCGTCGTCGGTCCAGTTCGTCCCGCGGATTCAGCCCGAAGTGGCGGAACTGCATGTCCTGCAACGGACACCGGCCTGGGTTCTGCCCAAAGTGGACAATTCGATACCCGAGCGGACGCGGCGCCGCCTCGCCGGCACGCCCGGCCTGATGGTGGTCGAGCGGATGCTCTTCTACGTCATCACCGAAATCGTCTCCTCCGCGCGCCGCTTCCGGCCGGTGCGCGGACTGTTCCAACGAGTGTGCCTGAAGAATCTGGACAAGCAGGTGTCCGATCCGCGACTGCGGCGCAAGCTCAAGCCCGGTTTCGAGTTCATGTGCAAGCGCCCGTTGATCTCCAGCGACTACCTGCCCGCGCTCGGCAAGCCGAACGTCACCGTGCACACCGGAGGACTGGTCGAGGTCCGTGGATCGACGGTCGTCGCGGGCGACGGCAGCACGGCCGAGGTCGACACGCTCATCCTCAACACGGGATTCGACATCGGCATCACCAGCCCGATCGCCCGACGCATCCGCGGCGTCGACGGCACCTCGCTCGCCGAGTGCTGGGATGATGATCCCCGCGCCTACAAGGGAATGACGGTGCCCGGGTTTCCCAACCTGTTCATCATGCAAGGCCCGAACGCGACAAGCGGCATCAGTTCGGCGCTGATGTTCGGCGAGGCACAGGCAGGCTACATCGCCGACGCGCTGCACCGGTTCGCCCGCGACGACGTGGCAACAGTCGAGGTGCGGCCGGAGAAGGCGCGCAAGTGGACGCAGTGGGTTCGGGGCGTCTCGGCGCGCACCACCTACGAGGTCGGTGGCTGTCGCAGCTACTATCTCAATCGCAAGGGCGAGAACGTGGTGATGTGGCCAGCGTGGACCGCGGGCTACCAGTTGCGCACTCGGCGCTTCGACCCGCACGCGTACGTGTTGGCCGGTGTCGTTGCCCGGGACAAGCCGGTGTCCGAGCGGGTGGCGTCATGAAGGTCCCATTGAGGGCCCGGCTGCTCACCGCACAGCAACGACGCTCGCCCGCGTACACCATCGTCGGGAAGACCGCGAACGAGAGTCCCGCGCTGCGGCGCAAACTCGCGGTTCCCACCCGTGGACCGGCGACCCTGTTGACCGGGCGGGTACCCAAGTCGGTGGCCGTCGACTGGATCGACGCCGACCTACCCGGCAGGCGGCTCGCGGTGCGCAGGTACCGGCCCCGGCATCCCGCGAGCGCCGCACGACCGGTACTCGTCGACTTCCACGGCGGCGGCTTCGTGATCGGTGACGCCACCCTCAAGGACTGGTTCAACGGTCAACTGGCCGCGCGCCTGGACGCGGTGGTGGTCTCGGTCAACTACCGCCTCGCGCCGGAGAATCCGTTCCCCGCCGCATACGACGACGCCGTCGACGCGACCGCTTGGGCGGCGGCAGCAGCGGAACAGTGGGGTGGAGACCCGTCGCGGATCGTCGTGCTCGGCGACAGCGCGGGCGGCAACCTCGCCGCCGGTGTCGCCCTTGCCGCCGCCAACGGAACCGGGCCGCGACTGTGCGCACAGGTGCTTCTCTACGCCGCCGTCGACCTGGCCGGGCAGTATCCGTCCTCGGTCGAGAACGCGCACGCGATCATGATGACCGCCGAGGAGGCCGACGCGTTCCCCTGGCACTACGTCGGTGGACACGACCGGGCCGACCAGCGGATATCACCATTGCTGGCGCCGGATCACCGAGGTCTGCCGCCCGCGGTGATCATCGCGGCCGAACACGACCCGATCCGCGATCAGAGCCCCGCCTACGCGCGCCTGTTACGGGCGGCCGGGGTTCCGGCGTGGCAGTCGACGTATGCGGGTGCGGCGCACGGCTTCGTCTCCGCGCCCGGTCTCTATCCGACAGCGGTCCACGCGCTGACCGAGGTGAGCGACATACTGCGGCGGTTGCTGTCGACGACCAGCACGCCGGGAGGCGGGGAAACGTGAGTGCCGAGCGTCCGAGCGTACGCGAGGAACAGAAGAAACTGACCCGGGAGCGGCTGCTCGACGCGGCCGTCGAAGTGTTCGCCCAGCGATCAGCCCTCGACGTCAACATGGACGACATCGCCAAGGCGGCCGGGGTGGCCAGGGCGACCGTCTACGCGCACTTCACCAAGAAGTCCGACATGGTGCTGGCACTGGCGCAACGCCAGTACGAGCAGGCCGACGAGGTGTACTCCGAACTGGCCGCGATTCCGGAATGGACCAGGGCGACGATCCGCACCTGGTTGGAAGGACTGGAGGCGCGCTGGCGCGAGCAGGCCCTCGCCATCCGGGCACTCACCCTGGCCGGTCCGACCATGGCCGGCGCCGGTGTCGACGCCGCACACGAGCGTTACCTGGCCAGGCTCGCCGACGACCGCGAGCGGTGGCACGCGGTGCCACCGGCCCAGGCACGACAACGGGTGCTGATGGCGTTGGGGCAGATCGAGTCGTTCTTCTCGGCTGCCGTCGTCGCCGAGTGGAAACCGGCTCTTGAGGACCCGCTCGAACTGGTCACCGATGTGGTCTGCCACCTGCTCGCACCTGCCCTCGTCGACGACGAGCCGGGGTAAGAAGGAGAAGGAATTGCCATGCGCGCTGCGATCTTCGACCGGGGTCGGTTCACGGTCGGCGAATTTCCGTTGCCGCCCTTGGCGGCAGGGCAGATCCGGGTTCGCCCGATCGCCAATGGAATCTGTGGCACCGACCTGTCGGCATGGGCACACGCCGACGATTTTCTGGCCGCCACGGTCGAGACGAACCAGCAGCTGTACCGGTTCGACAAACAGCGGCCGCTGGTGTTCGGGCACGAGTTCACGGCCGAAGTCCTGGAACTCGGCGAAGGGGTCGGCGAGTTCTCGGTCGGGCAGAACCTGTTCGTGCTGCCCGCGGTCGTCGACGGCGGAAGTGTGTTGCGCTGTGTCGGGTTCGCCAACGACTATCCCGGCGGTATGAGCACCGAGGCCATCGTGATGGGGATGATGCACGTCCCTATCGAGGACGTCGATCCGGTGCTCGCGGCAACGCTGGAGCCGATCGCCACCGGGACCAACGGTGCCCGGCAGACTGGGCTGGCTGAGGGCGATGCCGCACTGGTCACCGGTGCTGGTCCGGTCGGGCTCGGCGCGGTGGTCGAACTCGCGACGCGGGGAGCGAGCACGATCGTGGTGTCCGACCCGTCGGCCAAACGGCGCGAGATCGCCCTTGCCTACGGTGCGACGGCCGCGGTCGATCCCCGCGACACCGATCCGGTCCACGCATGGCAGGACCTTGCCGCGCCAGGCTCCCGCCTGCACGTGGTGGAGGCGTCCGGAGCACCCGGCGTGTTCGTGAACCTGCTCAACGATGTCCCGCCGTATTCCGTGATCGCCGTCGTCGGCGGCGGGACGGAAATCGAGATGCTTCGCCCGATCGCGGCGGTGATGAAGAGCCTCACCGTGCGGTTCGTGTCCGGCCCCGTCTACGGCGAGACCCGCTACGAAGCCGTCTGGCGAGCCTACGAGCACCTGCGCGAAGGACGCTACGACCCGACGCTGATGGTCACTGCCTACACCGGACTCGCCGGCGCGCGGAAGGCGTTCGAGGCGCTGTGCCCGCGTGACGTGGCGACCGAGCAGGTCAAGATCCTGATCCTGCCCGCCTTGGAGACCGACGAACTCCTCACCCCCGAACAGGCCGGATACGCACCAGCCAGGGTCCATTGATGGAAGAGACCGTGCCAACCGCGCAGCAACGGTTCAGCAGCGGAACCGCCGTGATCACCGGAGCCGGTTCCGGGATCGGCGAAGGACTTGCCCGGCACGCGGCCGCGCTGGGCATGACGGTCGTGGTGGCCGACATCGACAGTGACCGCGCCGAGTTGGTGGCGAACAGCGTGATCGCCCACGGCGGCAACGCGTTACCGCACGTCGTGGACGTGGCGGACGCTGCGTCCATCGAGGACTTGGCTGGCTCGGTGTTCGAGCGGTACGGCAGCGTCGAGCTGCTGGTCAACAACGCGGGTGTGGAAAACGCGGGCCTGCTCTGGGAAGTCGACGTCGAACGCTGGAACACGGTCATGGCGATCAACGTCAACGGCGTCTTCCACGGCGTTCGTTCGTTCGTGCCGAGGATGATCACGCGTGGCACGCCTGCCGTGATCGTCAACATGTCCTCCGTCGGCGGGCTGACCAGTTCGGCGCTCCAGGCGCCCTACATCGTCAGCAAACACGCCGTGCTCGCGTTGACCGAATGCCTGCACCAGGAAGTCGCCCTTGCCGGTGCGCCGATCCAGGTCTCTGCCGTGCTGCCAGGCCCGGTCCGCAGCGGCATCTTCAGCTCCGCGTTGCGCGACGCGCCAACGAACAACGTGCTCGCCAATCAGATGTGGGACGTCCTGCAACAGGTCAACGACACGTTCGCGGTCGATCCCCTTGCCGCCGCTGCGCAGATGTTGGACGCGGTCGCTCGCGGTCAATTCTGGATTTCCTCCGACGAGCAGCCCTTTCGCGACATGGCCGAAGCCCGCGCGAACCAACTCCGTGAACTGAGCCCACCGCCCAATCCCTTCGACGTGCTCAAGCTACTGGGCATCACGACAGATCACGCCGAATAAACCCCTCACCTCGGTCCCGAAGGAGTGACCATGGTCGAGTTCGATCCCTACGACTGGGCCACCTGCGTTGACCCCTACCCGATCTACCGCCAGCTGCGCGACAGCGCGCCGGTATATCACAATGAAGACAAGCAGTTCTGGGCGTTGTCGCGATATGACGATGTCGCGGCCGCGCACCTCGACACTGACACCTACCGCAGCAGCGGCGGAGTCACCATCGAAGGACGCGAAGCGGTCATGCCGCTGCTCATCGTGAAGGACCCGCCCGACCACACCTGGCACCGCAAGCTCGTCAACAAGGTCTTCACGCCGCGGCGGATCGCCGGACTGGAGCCGTTCATCCGCAGCCGCACCAGGGAGCTGCTCGACCGGGTCGCCGACCGCGACGAGTTCGATGTGGTCACCGAATTCTCCGTGCTCCTCCCGCTGGACGTGATCAGCGAGCTGATCGGCATCCCGGCCGACCTGCGACCGCAGGTCCACGAACTCAGCAACCGCATGACGGTCCGTGGCGACCCCGACGACCCCACCAACGAACAGGAATATGCCGAGTCCCTGATGGCGCTGTTACAGCTTTACCTGGGACTGGTCCAGGAACGCCACGCCAACCCGCGCGAGGACGTGATCACCCAGCTGATGACGGCCGAGGTGATCGACGAAACGGACGGCACCGTGCGGATGCTGCGCGACGACGAGGTCGCGATGCGGTTCCTCGAGCTGGGTTTCGCTGGTCACGAGACGGTCGCGCTGCTCATTCCCAGTGCCCTCATCGGTTTGCGGCGGTTCCCCGACCAGCGCAGCAAACTCCTCGACGATCCCGGTCTTGTCCCCAATGCGGTCGAAGAGTTCCTGCGCTGGGATCCGCCGTCGCATCTGCAGGGCCGCACCATCTCCCGGGACGTCGAACTGCACGCGGTGACGATTCCCGCCGGGCAGCGGGTGATGTTGCTGACCGCTGCCGCTTCCCGGGACGAACGCGCGTACGACGACCCGGACCGGGTCGACATCACCCGCCAGATCAAGAAACAGCTCGGTTTCGGGATCGGTCCGCACGTCTGCCTCGGCGCCGCGCTGGCCCGGCTGGAAACCCGGGTCGCCCTCGAGGAGATCCTGGCCCGGTTCCCGGACTACACCATCGACGAGAGCCGAGCGGTGCGCCAGGTCCAGACCAACGTACGGGGTCTGAGCCGGCTGCCGCTCCGCCCGACGAGTGCCGAGCCGATCGGAGTAGACCATGACTGAGCCGACCCTGGCCGGCCGCAACGTGCTGATCCTCGGTGCCTCGTCCGGGATCGGTCGCAGTGTCGCCCTGTCCGCGGCCGCCTCCGGCGCGAGCATCGTCGTCGTCGGACGGCGCGGTCACCTGCTCGACGAGGTCATCGCCGCAGCGGAGGACGGCACCGTGATCGTCGCTGATCTCAGCGACCCGGCGGAATGTGCCCGGGTGAGTGCCGAAGCCGTCGCCGCGTTGGGCGGACGTATCGATGCCGTGCTGCACGCGACAGGCTGGTCTCCGTTGATGCCGATCGCCCGCACCGAACCGGACACCTGGCAGACGGTGATGCTCACCAACGTCATCGCACCCTCCCTCATCACCAAGGCAGTTTTACCCGCCTTGACCGAGGACGGAATCGTCGCGTTCGTGTCCTCGCGTGCGGTCGGTCGGCCCTATCACGGAGTCGGCGCCTATGCGGCGAGCAAGGCCGCGCTCGATCAGACTCTGCTGAGCTGGCGCCTGGAAAACCCGGATCGACGGTTCTTACGCATCGAGGTCGGCGACACCGACAACACCGACTTCGCCCGCGACTTCGATCTCACGCTCGTCGCCGAACTGTTCCCGCAATGGGTCGCGCACGCCGCGCTGGCGCAACGTCGCATGACGGCCGAAGACGTGGGCGTCTTCATCGCCAAGGCCATCGCGCAGGGTCTGGCACATCCCGGGATCGGCCTGCACAACCTGGTGCTGCATCCGGTCGGTGGCCCGCACACCGGCGACGGACAGCAGGTGGCGGCCGAACTGGGCGCGGAGTTGCGGGAACAGCGCGCCGTCGCCGAATAGCAAGATTTCCCGGACAGGAGAGAAATCAGCCTTGCTTCACTTCGACAACCAGGTCGCCGTGGTCACCGGTGCTGGGCGAGGCATCGGTGCCGCGCACGCCGCGCTGCTGGCCGCTCGCGGCGCCAAGGTAGTGGTCAACGACATCGGCGCGGCCATGGACGGTATGGGCGGCGACACCACCCTCGCAACGCGGCAGGTCGAGCAGATCCGGCAAGCGGGCGGGACCGCCGAAGCGGACACCTCCGACATCTCGATCCCCGAGGGTGCCGCGGCGCTGGTGGACCGCGCGATCAGCACGTTCGGACGGCTGGACATCGTGGTCAACAATGCCGGTATCTACTGGACCGACGGATTCCCCGACATCAAGCTCGTCGAGCTCAACAGGCAACTCGCCCTGCACGTCGGGGGAAGTTTCAACGTCACCCGCGCCGCATGGCCCCACCTGCGCGAGGCAGGCCATGGCCGGGTCGTGATGACGACCTCGACCGGGGCGCTCGGCTCGGCGACGCTGACCTCCTACAGCACTGCCAAAGCCGCAGTGCTCGGCCTCGGCCGGTCGCTGGCCGTAGCCGGGGCACCGCATGGCATCAAGGTCAACATGGTGGCACCGATGGGCATGACCAGGATGATGAGCGCGGGCAGGACCGACGTGCCCGATGCCCCGGAACGTGATCCGTCGCTCGCAGCACCGCTGGTCGCCATCCTCTGCCACCGCGATTGCCCGGTGAACGGGGAAACCTACATCAGTGGGATGCGCAGGGTCACCCGGCTGTTCCTCGCCGAGACACCTGGCTACGTCCATGACGGACTGGACCTGGCTCCCGAGCACTTGCTGGCGAACTGGGACGCGATCAACGATCCGCGCACCCCGGAGGTACGCACCGACACGATGTCCTGGGCAGCGGCCAACGAACGGCATCTCCATCTGTCCAATACGGACGGGAGCGCCCGGTGAACGATGCGGCCGAGTTCGACGTGGCGGTCATCGGAGCAGGTTTCAGCGGCCTCTACGCGCTCCATCGTCTTACTGGCATGGGCCTGCGTGTGGTGTGTTTCGAGGCAGGCGACGGGGTCGGCGGCACCTGGTACTGGAATCGCTATCCAGGGGCGCGGGTCGACATCGAGAGCATGCAGTACTCGTACTCGTTCGACGAGGGCCTCCAACAGGAATGGTCCTGGCCGGAGCATTTCTCCGCGCAACCGGACCTGGAGGCGTACGCCAATCACGTCGCGGACCGTTTCGGGCTGCGCGACAAGATTCGGTTCAACACGCGGGTCGACCGGTTGCGATTTGACGAAGAGCGCAACCGCTGGCGCATCGGAACCGAACACGGAGATACCATCGCGGCGCAGTACGTCGTCGCCGCGACCGGCAGCCTCGACGCGGCCAACGTCCCGGCGTTTCCCGGGCTCGATTCTTTCCGTGGCCAGTGGTACCACACCGCGAGGTGGCCCAAGGAAGGCGTTGACCTGGCGGGCAAGCGGGTCGGCCTGATCGGCACCGGCTCGACCGGCATCCAGATCGCGCCGACCGTCGCCGAGACAGCGGCACACCTGCACGTCTTCCAACGCACTCCCGCCTTCAGCGTGCCCGCCTTCAACGGCTCGCTCGATGAGGACTACGAGCGCGAATGGAAGGCGAGCTATGCCGAGCGCCGAGCGACGATGCGCGCCAACCCGGCTGCGATCTATCCGAACTCACCGCAGTACGGCCTCACCTTCGACCACACGGCAGCGCAACGCCAGCAGATCCTGGAGAAAGCCTGGACCGGCCGCAATGGCCTGCTGTTCCTGCGGACGTTCCTCGACACCATGGTGAATCCGGAGGCGAACGAGGTCGTCGCCGAGTTCATCCGGGGTAAAATCCGGCAGACCGTGCGCGACCCCAAGGTGGCCGAACTGCTCTGCCCGACGACCTACCCGGTCGGCGCGAAGCGGATCTGCATGGACAACGGCTACTACGAAACGTTCAACCGGGAGAACGTCACCCTGGTCGACGTGCGCGAGCACCCGATCACCGAGATCGTTCCGTGCGGCCTGCGGACCACCGCCGCCGAGTACGACCTGGACGTGATCATCTTCGCCACCGGTTTCGACGGCGTGACCGGCTCCTTCACCAACCTGAACATCACCGGCATCAACGGAGTCGATCTCCGCGAGAAATGGGCTGATGGGCCGTCATCGTACCTGGGTTTCCTGGTGGCGGGCTTCCCGAACCTGTTCATGGTGCACGGCCCCGGCAGTCCCGGTGTACTGGCGCAGATGATTACTGGTGGTGAATGGCAGATCGAGTGGATCGCGCGGTTCATCGAGCACATGCAGGCCCGCAAACTCCGCGGCGTCGACACCACGGCGGGCTGGGAGCGACAGTGGGGCGCGGAAGTCAACGCCGCCGCGGACCAGACCCTCTACACACGGGCCGACTCCTGGTATACGGGAGCCAACATCCCAGGCAAGCCACGAGTATTCATGATCTACGTCGGTGGCTTCGACCGTTACGCGCAACGGTGTACAGCGCAGGTCGAAGCCGGATACGTCGGCTTCGTCTTCGATGGCTCCGAGACCCACGCGACGTCCGAACAGGACATTCGATGAGCCTGCCTTGCGCAACACTGGCGGGCCGAGCTGTCAAGCCGCGATCGTGGGGCGTAGTTCCACGATCGCGATGGCGCGGTCGGTATTGCTCTGGTATGCGGTGTACCGGCCGTTGTTGACCTCGTCGGCGATGGCCCAGCGGCGGGCGTAGTCCGGGTCGCCGGGCAAGGTGGGGCGCGCGGTGACGGAGTGGCGGTGGCGGCCGATCTGGATTTCGCAGTCGGGGTTAGCTTTCAGGTTCGCCAGCCAGCCGGGAGGGGTGGACGAACCGCCGTTGGAGGCGACGACCAGGTAGACGTCGCCATCGCGGGCATAAGTGAGCGCATTGGTGCGGGGCAAGCCGGTGCGTCGGCCCGTCGAGCGCAGCAGCAGGGTCGGATTGCCGAACAGGAGCTGGTGTCCAAGGAACCCGTCGGTGTGCTGGTAGATCCACTGGTGAGCGCGGAGGATCTGGTGGAACAGGCTCATAGCGCATCCTTCCGACCTTTGGCGGCCGTTCGTGACCGAACGTGCGACTCATGATCCTGGATCGCCGTCAGCGCGGCCTGTCCGGTGCGGGTCGGAGCTTCCTTCACCAGGTGACCGGAAGCGAAAGTACGCCGCGAACGAAGCGGTCGGCCCTCCATTCGACGTCCTCGGCAGGCACGGCAAGGCGCAACGTGGGCACCCGGTTCGCCAGGCTGGCCAGCGCCATCTGCAATTCCAACCTGGCCAGTGGCGCGCCAAGGCAGTGGTGAGCACCGTGGCCGAACCCGACG
>DASYBO010000547.1:0-21595 GCA_036500685.1 Pseudonocardiaceae bacterium
GGCTGTACCCCGACGGTCTGTTCTGACAGCTCGAAGTCAGCGTGCCCGCGCATGCACACGGGGGGGTGCAAGACCAGGCAGCCGGCACAACCTGGTGAGGACTTTCTGTACGTCTTCAAGCCGACCCTGCGGGCCGGACGCGCGGGGCGAACCGGCCGCGACCGCACTCCCGACGCTCCGCTCTGGTCGGCGGCCGCTCCTGGCGGACCGGCGCCCACGCGCGACCACGCAGTGCCGGAGATGTCACAGAAAGTCACCACATGTCGGGCGGCTGCCGGACAGTTCCACCCCACCCGCTGGCCGGTGATCGTCTTAGACTCGGCCTACGGCGTCAACCACGATCTTGCGTCCTGACCCAGCGCACCATCCGATTGCGGGCAAGATCGAAGTTGACACCTTGACCTCGCCCAAGTGATCGGCCTGTATCGCGGATGGGGTTCGTGCGCGCGTCGGCCGGTAGCTACACGACCATGATCGATCTACCGCTTACCTACCGTAAACCGTCGTGATCAACGCGAGCCCACCCGGAGTAGTCCGAAGTGTTGCCGCAGGTGAACCAGGGTATTCGGCAATGGTCGGAACTCTCCGGACACCATGATCCAGAAACCGTGTGTCGCAGGTTCGATTCCTGCCGGGGGCACGCAAAGCATGGGCAACATCAGCAACCGGCCGGCTGGTTCTCGAAGACGCACACACGGTGTGAGAATCAGCCGGCCGATTGCCGTCCGTGCCTGCTATGACCGGCAACTGGCCCTGGTGCTCGGTCCCGCACCCGTGCGGCGGTGGGTCCACCGAGCCTCGGGTTCAGTGCTCCGGCGGTGCGGCGGCGGGCCGGGGCCGCTTCTTCGGCCTCGGGAGGCTGCGTAGGAACCGGACGTAGAGGCTGTACCGAGCAGGCGACTCGACCGAGCCGACGAGGTTCTCCTCGGCGCGGTCCAGCAGGTCTTCCAACAGAGCATCGTGTAGCCAGCGCCATTTCAGCGGCCAGGACAGCCTGCCGATCGAGTGCAGCCGGAGCGCGATCATGTGCCGCAGCACCGTTTGTGAGTCGTCACCATGGACGGTGAACTCGTGGAAGCCGTCGAAGCCGATCGGCCGACTGAACGTGAAGCGCACCCACTGACCCGGAACATAGGCCGCCACGTCGTATCGGATCGGCCCGTGGCCGCCGGTCGCACCCACGCTCAACGGCCGGTCCAGGCGGATGGCGTGCCATTTCCCTCGTGGCCACAACGGATCGTCCTCCGTGGCGAGTGCGTCCACCAGGGCACTCACCTTGTCGACCGACACCGGGAACCGCCGTTCGTGGATGTTTACGACGCTCATGAGCGGAGAGTACCGGAAAATGATTAAATGCAGCCCTACCAACACGTAGCGTAAGCAACATGGCAGGACGTTGCCAGACGGCTTCTGCGGGCAGCGGCTCGGACCTACAGTCGATGTGCGGAGCCGGCTGCAATCCGACCCCACACCTGACCAGGTGTCTGCGCCCGGCGTATCGGCCATGAAAGGTACGCGCACATCATGAGTTCTCAATTCTCCTCGACCGGAACCAAGGCGGCTGCTGCCACCGTTGGCACGGCGGCTCTGGCCGGCCGGAGCCGCTGGTTGATACTGATGGTGCTCGTCGTGGCGCAGCTCACGGTCTGGCTGGACAACACCATTCTCAACGTCGCGCTGCAGACCCTGGCAGATCCGGTGCGGGGCATTGGGGCGACGCCGAGTGAACTCCAGTGGAGCATCAGTTCCTACGCGCTGATCTTCGCGGCCCTGCTGTTCACCGGCGGGGTGCTGGGCGATCGTCTAGGCCACCGGAACGTGCTGGTTACCGGCATGGTGATCTTCGGGGCCGCGTCGGTATGGGCGGCGTATTCCGGTGGTCCGCAAGAGCTGATCATCGCGCGGGGATTCATGGGTGTTGGCAGTGCTCTCGTCATGCCCGCGACTCTGGCCATCATCAACCAGATCTTCGCGGGCAAGGAGCGCGCCACCGCGATCGCCGCCTGGTCCGGTTCCTCCGGCCTCGCCATCGCGGCCGGACCGCTGGTCGGCGGTGCGCTGCTTGAGAACTTCTGGTGGGGTTCGATCTTCCTGCTCAACGTGCCCTTTGTGATCGTCGCCGTCCTGGGTGCGGTCATGATCGTCCGGATTCCCCGCGTCCGCAGGCCGCACAAGTTCGACCCGGCGGGTGTGCTGCTGTCCACCGCCGGGCTTTTCGCGCTGGTCTACGGCGTGATCGAGGGCGGCAACAAGGGCAGTTGGGCGCACCTGGATGTACTCGGGCCGATCGTGGGCGGTCTTGTTCTGCTCGCCGCGTTCGTGGTGGTCGAGTTGCGTGGCCGAAATCCGAGTTTCGACATGCGACTGTTCAGAAGCCCGAAGTTCACCGGGGCCAGCGTTTCGGTGATGCTGACGTTCTTCGGGCTCACCGGAACCATGTACTACTCCAGCTTCTATCTCCAGGGCGCCCGAGGGCTGTCACCGCTGGGTACCGGCCTCGCCCTGGCGCCCGTCGCGCTCGGTGTGGTGCTCGGTGCTCCGTTGTCGGACGTGCTGGTCCGCCGGGCCGGCATCCGGTGGGTGGTCGTCGTTGCGATGCTGATCGCGACCGGGTCCTACTACTGCTATGCCTTCCTCACCACGCAGACGCCGCTGCCGTGGTTCTGGCTGCTGCTGTTCGTGGAGGGCGCCTCGCTCGGCGCGGTCATGGCCCCGACCACCGAGGCGGTGATGGGCAGTCTGCCCGTGGAGACCTCAGGTGCGGGCGCGGCCGTGAACAACGCCATGCGGCAGGTTGGTGGCGTGCTCGGGGTCGCGGTACTGGGATCGGTGCTGTCCACCGTCTACTCCAGCAACGTGGCGCCCAAGCTCGCGACGTTGCCACCACCGGTTCGGGATGCGGCCACGGCATCGGCCGAGGCGACCAGGGTGGTCGCGGCGAAGGTCCATGCGCCGCAACTCATCAGCGCTGCCAACGACAGCTTCGTCCACTCGATGCACGTCGCCACCGTGGTCGGCGCCGCGGTGTCTCTCGCGGGTGTCATTGTCGCTTTCGTGTTCTTTGGTCGCAAGGAACAGACATCCTGATTTGACGCGCGCTGTCGGCGTGACCACGCCGGTGACGAATTGACGCTAGAGAGCAATGGCCGGGCTGAAAAAGCCGCGGCGCACATCGCTTGAGAATCGTCGTGCGGACTTGCGGTCGTTCAGGGCTCGCCTACCGGAACCGCAAGAGGTCCGTTACGAATACCTGAACCGGCAGCAAACAGCATGAGATAAACCAGCGAACCGCTGTCCGGAAAATGCGAGACCCATCAAACCCGATCGTTACGTTTTGTGTTGGGCGTTCACCGGCGCGTGCGTCGGTGGCACGCCTCTTCTTTTTTCGCGTACGCATGAATGACAACAACATGACGTGGCCTGGCAACTTGCGGCTATGCGGGCGAATCCGCAGGTCAAGCTTGATAGTTTGGTGCTGTACGGAAGCCGAATCGACTGTGTGGCATCCGGATGAAACTGCCATCCCAACTCACTCGTGGAGAACGTTGTGACGACGACTGCTGCCGATCGCCGTGAGACCATCAAGGAAATCGTCTGCGATATTCTGGAGATCGAACCGGCCGACGTAACCGATACCAGCCTGTTCAAAGAGGACCACGACGCCGACTCGCTGCGTGCGATCGAGATCATGGCGGCGCTGGAGAAGAACTTCGACGTGGTTATCGAGCAGGAGAAGCTCGCCCGAATGGTGAATCTCGACGGCGTGTACGAGGTCGTCTCCAAAAGCGCCGGCTGGGAATGAATTGATCGCCGATCGGTGGTTGAGGTGGATGACGTGGATGACGTGAACACGGCACCGTTGACCCGGGACGTCACCGAGGTCAGTCGAGTGGTGATTACGGGTCTTGGCGTGGTTTCCAGCCTGGGGCTCGGTGTCGATCGTTTCCTGGACGGGCTGCGCGCCGGTCGTAATACCGCGCAACCGATCACCGCATTCGACACGACCGGTTTCGAGCACGTAAACGGATGCGAGATCCGCGATTTCGAACCGGAGCGTTGGATTCAGAATCTGATGCTTTCTGAGCTGGGCCGGGCGAGCCAGTTCTCGGTGGCGGGGGCGCGAATGGCGATCGACGATGCCGCGCTTTCCCTGTCGACACTGCGTTCCGCCCGGTCGCTGGTGTCCATCGGCACCACCGACGGCGAGTCACGTGATCTCGACCAGCTCGTCGAGGTCGAGGTCACCAAGGGGCCGGAGCACATGGATCCGGTGATGACCCGGCGAATTCCCGCGGGCAGGCTGTCCATGGCCGTCGCGCGGGAGTTCGGGCTCACCGATGTCGAGTGCGTCACGTTGCCGACGGCCTGCTCCGCGGGCAACTACGCGATCGGCTACGGCTTCGACGCCGTGCGGACCGGTGAGGTGGACTTCGCGCTGTGCGGTGGCGCCGACGCCTTGTGCCGCAAGACGTTCACCGGCTTCTACCGGCTCGGCACGATCGCGCCGGAGAAGGTCCAGCCCTTCGACATCGACCGCAGGGGCATCCTCACCGGCGAGGGAGCCGGCGTGCTGGTGCTGGAGAGCCTCGAGTCGGCGCTGGCACGGGGCGCGCGCATTTACGCCGAGGTGCTGGGGTACGGCCTCAACTGCGATGCCCACCACCCGGTCGCACCCAATCAGGACAGCGTCGCCCGGTGCATGAGCCTCGCGCTGGCCAATGCGGGGGTCAAGCCGCAGGAGGTCGACTTCATCTCGGCGCACGGCACGGGAACCAGGGCCAATGACGTCACCGAGGCCAGTGCCATTCGCCAGGTCTTCGGCTCGCGCCCGCCACGCACGATCTCGATCAAGTCGATGATCGGCCACTCTATGGGAGCGGCCAGCGCACTCGGCGCCATCGCCTGCGCGCTGGCCCTCACCGAAGGGTTCATTCCGCCGACCATCAATCACGTCAGCACCGATCCCGAGTGTGATCTGGACTGCGTGCCCAACGATGCGATCGAGGCGAATCTCAACGTGGTGCAGAACAACGGTCTCGCCTTCGGCGGGAACAACGCGGTGACCATCTTCGGTAAGTACGTGGGGGTGTCATGAGCGGCTGGATCGTTGCCGGTACCGGTGCGCTCAACAGCGTTGGCCGGACCGCGGAGGAGACCTTCGCCGGGCTCTGCTCCGGCGTCAGCGGCCTGAGCGAGTTGCGTGCCTTCGACGCCGACAAGTTCCGGGTCCGGCATACCTACGAGATCGACGACCGGGCGCGGCCCGGTGTCGATGAGCCGGGCCGGGCCACCCGCTGGCTGCTTGCCGCCATCGCGGAGGCGGTCGCCGACGCGGGGATCGACGAGAACCTCGGTGACATCCCGGTGCTGATCGGCACAGGCCTGCGCGAGCTTCGCTCGGCTGAGATGTGGCAGCTCGGTCAGGCCGAGGTCGGCGAGGCCGATCTGCACTTCGGCCCCGCGGTGTACGAACGCTTCGGTGCGTCCCGGTGCTACACGTTCGCCAACGCTTGTTCCGCATCGCTGTACGCGCTGGGCATGGGCACCGACCTGATCGACACCGGGGCGGCGGACACGGTGGTGGTCGCGGGAGTCGATGCGATCACCATGAGCATGCACGGCCTGCTGGACCGGGTGCATCCCGTGCCACCGCGGTCTGTGCGGCCCTTCGACCGCGACCGGCAGGGCGTGATCATGGGTGAGGGTGCCGCGGCCGTGGTGCTCCGCAGGTACGAGCCCGGTCAGCGCGGCACGGCGGACCGGGGCACGCTGCGCTCGGTGAGCCTTGGCTGCGACGCCTACCACGTCACCGCCCCGGACCCGAAAGGCATCGCGGCCACCATCCGCGACGCGCACACAAGGTCCGGCGTCAAGCCGGAGGACATCGATCTCGTGATGTTGCACGGCACGGGCACGCTGCTCAACGACGAGGCCGAGGCGATGGCGGTCGGCGAGGTATTCGGCCAACAGGTCGGTCACCCGCTGATGACCGCGATCAAGTCGATGACAGGGCACACCTCCGGTGGTTCCGGCCTGCTCGGTCTCATCGTCGCGTTGCGCTGCCTGGCAACCGGGCGGATCCCGCCGACCATCGGGCTCAACGAACCGGTCACCGAGGCCGAACGGTTCCGGTTCGTCCGGTCGCGGGCGGTCTCCGCACCGTTGGCGGTGGCTCAGGTCAACGCGTTCGGGTTCGGCGGCGTGAACGCCGTCGCCGTCGTGGAGAGGCGCCCGTCATGACCACTCGTTCGGTGCGTCCGGTGACCGTCGCCGGTGTGGGATTGGCGCTGCCGTCGGTGAAGAACCTCGACGACCTCGGCGTGACCGTGCCGACGGAGCAGGCGGCGCTGGTCGATCCGGCGGCGCGGATCGGCAAACGCGGTCTGCGCTACAAGGATCGCGCCACCCAACTCGCATTGTGCGCGGCGTTCGACGCGCTCACCGACGCCGGGTTGCTCGACGACGTGGGCAGCCTGACCGTCGACGCGGATTCGGTCGGCGTCATGGCCAGCTCGAATCTCGGCAACCTGGACACGGTGTGCCGGGTCGCGGCCACCATCGCCGACGAGGGCGTGCCCGGCACCAGCCCGATGGACCTGCCGAACGCGTCAAGCAACGTGGTCGCCTCGTCGATCGCGATCCGCTTCGGCTTGCGCGCAACCAACATGATGGTCTGCAACGGCGCCACCTCCGGGCTCGACTCGATCTACCTCGCGGCCACCCTCATCGGTTCGGGTCGCCTCGATCAGGCGCTGGTGGTCGGCGTGGAGACCAGCAACGAGGTGGTCGAGCGGTTCACCGGAATCGGTGCGGAGGGGCTGCTCGACGGCGCGGTCGCACTGGTCCTGCGTGCGGGTGGTGACGGTAGGGACGGCGGCACCGGTGTGGTCGGTGGCTACACCCGCACGGCCGGTCTCGCCGAGTGCGTCGATGCGGTCTCCGGTACGCAACCGCCGGTCTTCGGCGTCTGGTACGTGCCCGCCGGATACCAGGGGGGCGCGCTCCGGCCCTGGCTGGACGACGTGCCACGGGCCGATCTGACCGAGCGGTTCGGCCGGTCCTCCGGTGCGCTGGGAGTTCTCCAGTGCGCCGCGGCGGTCGGCCGGATGCGCTCCGGCGACCGCAGGCCCGCGCTGGTCACGACCGCGGACAGCAGCCATGGCGGTGCCCAGCGCGATCCGGGCTGCGCGGGAATGGTGCTGCTGCCATGACCGAACTGATGATCCTGCCGGCAACCGCGCCGGCCACGCTCGCCGAGCAGATCACGCCGCACCTGATCCGACCGGCGGTGGACTCGGACGCGCCCAGGGTACTGCTGCTGCACGGCCTGGCCAGCAGCCGTCTGGTGTGGCAGGCCCTCGCCAACGAGGTGAGCACCGACTGTGCGTTGTGGACGGTTGAGCTGCCGTGGCACGCGGGCGGGGGCACGTCCTGGTCGCAGCGGTCGGAGGTGGGTTCGTGGGCAGGCCGTGCGATGGACGCGGTGCCCGGTGGCGTCGATGTCGTCATCGCGCACTCGTTCTCGGCCAACGTGGTGCTCTCGCACCTGGACCGGGTCGGCGTCCGCTCGACCTCGCTGCGCGGACTTGTGCTGGTGTCGCCGTTTTACCGCGACAACGCCGACGAGTTCGACTGGGAAACGATCTCCTACTACCTCAACGGGTTTCATCGGATCCTGGCCGAGGGCATCAGGGTCCGCTCCGCCGGACGGCTTGACCCCGAGCGCCAGCGCGACATGGCGTTGCGGGTCCAGGACCGGGTGGGGCCCTACGGCTGGATTCGGTTCTTCGAGACCTATCTCGGCACGCCACACCTGCGCCTGGACCGGATCTCCCTACCTTGTCTCGTCGTCGGTGGCGAGCAGGACTTCGCGGCGTTCCCGTCGGACGCGGACACCCTGGCCCGTGCCCTGCCGGACGGGCGAGCACACATCCTGCCCGACTGCGGCCATTTCCCGATGATCGAGCGGGCCGAGGCATTCGGCGCGCTGGTCAGTGATTTTCTGGTGGATTTCACCCAACATTGGAGCCAGACACGATGAACATGGACTTGACGACTGCCAGAAAGGCGCTGCTGGAGTCCGCCTCCACAGTCACGTTGCGGCCGCGCTACGAGGGCAACAACATCTGTACCTGGATCGGGTTCAAGCACGTGAACTACCTCGTTGAGGAGGCCGTGCTGGATCACTTCCGGTCGGCGGGGCTGTCCACGAGGCGGCTGTTCGAGGAGTTCGGCCTCGGCCTGGACATCGTGGGCATCGACAGCCGGATCCTCAACGCGTTCCACCTCGACGATGCGGCCACCGCCGAGGTGAACCCCGCCGCGGTGCGCGACGGGGTGCTGACGTTCAAGGTCACCATGTCCAAGGAAGGCAGCTCGGGCAAGGACGTCACGTCGACCGTGAAGGTGCGGCTGCGCCGGGAGACCTACGTCGACTCCACCAACGACGTTCCCGAGGAGCTGGCGCCCTACGCCGTCGACCACATCGGCGGATCGGAGCCATCGGAGCCCGGCGACGCGGTGACGGTCGCCGACAACACCGCGCTCTCGCAGGGCCGGGGCACCACCGGTGCCGATCCCGTGCTGGCGCACCTGATCGGTGACAGCAACGCGGTCGGCTGGAAGTGGCGGATCCCCTACCCGTACTGCCACTACAACGAGCGGCTCCAGATGTCGGGCTACCTGCGCCAGATGGAGGAGGTCGTCGACCTGTTCCTGGCCGAGCGCGGGATCTCGATCAAGACGCTGCTCGATGACCGGCGCTGGATCCCGGTGGTGCCGCACTCGAAGATCACCATGCTCGACGAGGTGTACATGGAGGAAGACCTCTACACCGTCTACACCGTCGAGCACATCTTCAAGGACTTCACCTACCAGTCCAGGATGGACGGTTACGTGGTCAGGGACGGCCGGCTGGTGCACACGGCTACTGGCACGATCACCCACGGCTACGCGGTGATCGAGAACCGCCGTGACTGGTCGCTGGTCAACTTCGACGAGCGGGTGCTGGCAGCACTGCGCGGCGAGACCAAAGGCTGATTGCCATGAGCAGCGCCATTGACCACGCCACGAGCCAAGCCATGAGCAGCCAGGTGCTGATCACCGGGCTCGGTGCCATCTCCTGCCTCGGGCGCGGGACCGAGGCGTTCTGGCGCGGCATGACCGCGGCAGACAGCGCTCCGGCCCGGGCCGAAGATCCGAACGCGCACATGAAGCTGCCGCTGATGTACTCGGTGCCCGGGTCCGATGTACCCGTCGAACCGCGGACGCAGGACGGCCTGCCGCTGGGCGACGCCTCCCGGTACGCGCTGGTCGCCGCCCGCGAGGCGCTGGCCGATGCCGGCCTCGCGGACGGCTGGCGTGACCCGGCGCGGGTCGCGGTGGTGCTGGGTACCGGCATGGGTGACTCCGGCCTGCACGAGCGGTGGCACGTCGATGGCGGACGCACCGACGGCGGCTGGGTGCCGACGTTCGCCCCTGCGTCGGTACTCGGTGCGGCGCTCGGCGTCGGCGGTGCGACCACCAGCGTGAGCAATGCCTGCGCGGCCAGCGGGTTCGGCATCTCGCTCGCGGCCGACCTGATCCGCTCCGGTGAGGCGGATGTGGTCGTCACCGGCGGTGCCGAGGCGTACTCACGAGTCGCGCTGGCCTGCTTCAACCGGCTGGGCGCGGTCGACTCCAGCCGGTGCAGGCCTTTCGACCTGCACCGCGAGGGCACGGTGTTCGGCGAGGGATCCGCCATCCTGGTGCTCGAATCGGCGGCGCACGCCGCCGAGCGCGGTGTGTCCGCGCCGTACGCCACCATCGCCGGAGCGGGGTGGAGCTGCGACGCGCACCATACGACAGCACCGGAACCCGAGGGATCCCAGATCATCCGAGGGATGCGGGAGGCGCTGGCGGAGGCGGGCGTCGCCACGGACCAGGTCGGCTGCGTGGTTCCGCATGGCACCGGGACCCAGCTCAACGACGTGGTCGAGGCGAAGGCCCTGAACACGGTGCTGGGGTCGGCCATTCACCAGGCGCCGCTGTACAGCCTGAAGGCGCTCGTCGGCCACACCGGTGGCGCCGCGGGCGCACTGGCGACCCTGGCCGCGACCCTCATCCTGAGCAACCGCCGCATACCGGCCAACGTGCCCTGCGCCGAGCAGGATCCGGAGTGCAAGGTCACGTTGTCCGACACCGAGATCCCGCTGACCGGCTCGTGCGTGCTCGTCAACGCGTACGCCTTCGGCGGGAACAATGTCTCTCTCGTGCTGACGGAGCCGCGATCATGACTGTCTCGTTCGTTGCCTCCGGAGTCGGCGTGCTCACTCCGCCTGCCGGTGAGCCTGCCGACGGCGACTGGTTCGACTACCGCAAGGAACTCGGCCCGCGCGGCTACAAATACCTGCCGGACGCCTCGAAGTACCTGCTGGCCGCGACCAAGCATGCGCTCGCGGACGCGGGGGACAGCCTGGCCGGGGTGGATCCCGAGCAGCGAGGAGCGGTGGTCGGCACCAACAGCGGAGCATCGGCGCTGCACGGTGCCATGGACCGGACGGTCCTGGAGACCGATGCCGACGACATCAGCCCGGCGCTCGCGCCGTACTTCTCGATCAACCTGCTCGGCGGTAGGGCGGCCATCGAGCACCAGGTCACCGGCTTCAACCTGACCTTGACGAGTCCTCGGGTCGCGGGGTTCGAGGCCGTGCAGCACAGCATCCGGTCGGCTCGGCTCGGCCGCGCGTCCTGGCTGGTCGCCTGCTCCGTGGAAACCGCTCTGGACCAGCCCGAACCCGGAGTCGACAACTCGGAGACCGGTGCCGCTGTTGTGGTGCTGGAACGCGAGGATGCCCTCACCCGCAGGGGCGGACGATCCTACGGCCGCTTCCAGGCATGGACGGCGTTCCTGCCGCCGAGCCAGGCCGATCCGGCTCGCGCGGCCGATCTCGTGCGCGCGGCGTACCGGACATTCGGGCAACAGGCCGGGGCCACGTTCCCGATGCGGGCGGTGCTCGACGACTCAGCGGTCGGCAGTGCCTTCGCCAGCGCGCTGGCGGACGTGGCACCGGACGGTTCGGTGCTGCGCCGGACGGCAGGGGCAGGTTGCCTCGAACCGATGGTGCAGGTGGTGCACGCGCTGCGTGAGCCGTCCGACCGGGAAACGGGCGGCGTGCTCGTCCTGACCGCCGCGGCCGAAGGAAACGTCGGCTTCGCCTTGATCACCCGATGACGACCGCGGATTGGACGGAGAGAAGACCTATGTGGACATCATTGGACGGTAGCTGGTGTCTGATCCTCGGCGCCTCCAGCGGAATGGGCCTTGCCACCGCACGGGAGTTCGCCCGCCAGGGCGCCAACGTGCTCGGCGTGCACTTCGACACCGCCGCGGCGCGGGACAAGGTCGACGTGTACATCGAGGAGTTGCGTGCCGAGGGCGTGCAGGTGCACTTCTTCAATGCCAATGCCGCCAGCGCCGCCACCAGGGCCGAACTCGTGCCCCGGTTCGCCGAACTGACCAGTGACGCCGGCATCCGGGTCTTCCTGCACTCCCTTGCCTTCGGCAGCCTCGTCCCGTTCATCGACGACGAGCACAAGCCCGGTCTGACCTCCCGACAGCTCGACATGACGCTCAACGTGATGGCGAACAGCCTGGTCTACTGGTCGCAGGAGCTGGTGGCGGCCGGCCTGCTCCACCGTTGTTCGAAGATCTTCGCCATGACCAGCGCGGGTGACCAGAAGGTCACCCGCAACTACGGCGCGGTCTCGGCGGCCAAGTGCGCGCTGGAGTCACACGTCCGCCAGTTGGCGCTGGAACTCGCACCACAGGGCATCGCGGTCAACTCCCTGCGCGCAGGCGTCACCGTCACGCCGTCGCTTGAGAAGATCCCCGAGCATGTCGAACTGGTCGAGCGTTCGCGCAAGGCCAACCCGCACGGGCGACTGACCACTCCGGAGGACGTCGCGGAAGCGATCGCCCTCCTGGCCCACACGGACTCGTCGTGGATCACCGGCAACATTGTCGGAGTCGACGGAGGCGAGGCGTTGACATCATGAGTTCACCGATCTCGAACGTCCTACGCACTCCGGTGTCCTGGATATCGGCGGTGAAGCAGGGCATGCGGGACGCATACACCATCTATCACCCCCAGGCGGCCCCGAAGGGGGACACGCCCGCAGCGCGTGGCCTCGAGTTCGAGGAACTGCGGATCACCACGTCGCGCGATCATGTCCCGCTGACCGGCTGGGTGGTGCCCGGTCACGGGCCACACACCGTGGTGATCTGTCACGGCATGGGTCGTACGAAGTCGTCCGTACTGGACCACATCGCGCTGCTGCACGAGGCGGGCCATCACGTTCTCGCCTACGACCTGCGCAACCACGGCGAGAGTGGACGCGACGGGAAGCTGGGCCGGATGGCCGACCGCTTCACCCGCGACCTGGCCGACGTGCTGCGTACGGCCGGTGCCGATCCGCGGCTGGGCACCGGCAAGCTGGCTGTCCTCGCATTCTCGTTCTCCACCTGGCCAGCCGTGTATTTGTTGCGGGACAGCGCGAGCACGGTGTCGGCGACCATCTGCGACAGCGGGCCGATGTACGACATCACCGGCGGCTTCGTGCGGTTCAGCGGGCTTCGGTGGTCCACGCTCGACCAGTCCTGGCGGCTTCCCGGTGCGTTCACGCTCTACCGGTGGGCGTTCCGCTTCTCCGCGACCCGGATGCTCGCGGTGCGCGGCTGGCCGCCGAAGCTGCCGGACACGGCGGGCCGGATGCTGTTCATCGCCGGGGCCAGGGACCGGATCGTGCCGTCCGGCGACGTGATGCAGGTGGCGGACGCCTACCCGCACGCACAGCGCTGGATCGGGCGGATGGCAACACACATGAATGCCGTGCGGCTGGACAAGACGGAATATCGCGATCTGGTGCGGGAATTCCTGGCGACGGCCTTTGACTCGGAGGCCCTGCGTGCGTCGTAACTACCTGCTGGTCGAGACCCAGGGCCCCTGGAAGGGGCCTGGTTGCGGCTGTTTCATCGCCGACGCCGACACGCTCGCCCGTTCCGGCGAGGCGGTCTGGCTGGTGTTGCTCGAGGACGGGGTCACCTCGGCGGTGGGCACCCGGGTGCCGGAACTGCTCGACCTGGTGCGCAACGGCGGCCGGTTGTGGATCGACTCGTTCTCGCTGGCACAGCGTTCGCTCACCGCGGCACCGCTCGTGGGTGGGCACGAACTGGTCGAGATGGACGACGTGGCCAGGAAACTGCTGGATCCGGACGTGCGGGCGGTGTGGCACTGATGGCGTTTCGCGTTGAGCCTGCTGACGTGCTGGTGGCGCTCATGGGCGCGCCGCACAGCTCGGACCTGGTCACCAGTGCCGTGCGCCTGATGCAGTCGTTGGTCGACTGTGGTGGCCAGGTGCAGGCGTGGGCCTGCGGCTATGCCACCACGCTCACCCAGGCGTCGTTGCAGGAGGCCAAACCTCGCAACGTCGTCGACTGGTCCCGCGACTACCCGTCCAGCGCCACGCTGGTGCGCGAACTGCTCGGTGCCGCCGAGGGCAGGCTGGCGTGGTACTCGTGCCGCTTCTGCGCCGAGGAGCGCGGGGCGGCCGACCAGATCCCGCAGGTGCGTGTCCGGCCCCCGTTCAAGTTCGGCGAGCACGTCGCGTTGGCCAAGAAGACCGTCTTCCTGGGGGTGATCTGAGCTGATGGCCCAGTATCTCGCGATCATCGAGCATGGCTACCGTGGCTCGGTCGAAACCCAGTTCGCCGATGTGCTCTACCTGGTGCGCGAGCTGAACCGCCAGCTCGGTGGCCTGGATCTGATGCTGCGCGGTCTCGCGGTCACCTATGCGGTGAAGGGTCAGGTCCCGAAGATCCAGATCGGCGACCGCACGCTCGACACCCTGCCCGATCCACGTGATTCGCTGCGCACGTTGATCGAGGAGGGCGTCGGGGTACGTGTGGACCAGGCCGACCTGTACGCGCTCGGACTCACCAAGGACGACGGTCTACTCGACGGGATCGAGTTCGTTTCGTGGGACGACAAAGCACTCTGCTGGGGCAACTACCGCGACGTGTGGTTCCTATGAGGACTGTCTGGAAGGGAGTTAGTTCGTGACCAACGTTACCGAGGTTCGGCCGGTCATCTCGGCGTGGGCGGCCGTGTCCCCGCTGGGTATCAGCAGGTCCGCGTTCACCGAGGGACTGCGCGCGCCTTGTCCGACCAGGTTCCCGCCGGTTCACCTGCCCGCGTCCACCGCGGTCGACAAGGCGCACCTCGTTCCGGACTTCGACGTGCGGAAGGTGCTGGGCAACAAGGGAACTCGTTCGATGGACAGGGCGACCGGCCTGGCCGTCACCGCGGTGGGGCAACTGCTCGCGGACGACGGGCTGGCCAACGGCGAGCACGTTGGCGAGAATCCCGGGCTCGTGCTGGGTACCAGCACCGGAAGTGCGCAGAGCATCATGGACTTCACTCGCGACTCGCTCGTCGGTGCGAAGCCGTTCTTCGTTGACCCGGCACGGTTTCCCAACACGGTGATGAACTGCGCCGCCGGGCAGTGCGCCATCTGGCACCACCTCACCGGACCGAACACCACGATCGCCGGTGGCCGCATCGCGGGCCTGTCCGCGCTCCAGTATGCGTTGCGGTTGCACAGATCCGGCCGGGCCAACGGGGTCCTGTGCGGTGCGGTCGAGGAGTTCTCCGAAGCGCGGGCCTGGCTGGAGCGCCATTCACGCGGCGAGGACGCGGGGAAGACCCTACTCGGCGAGGGATGCGCGGTATTGTTGCTCGGCGCGTCGGGCGATCGTGACGGCGATCGGGAGAGCGGCCTCGCCGAGGTGCTCACCCTCAGATTCGGGATGTGGCACAAGGAAGACGACATCCAGCCGGCCATGCTCGCCTGCGTGCGTCGTGCGTTGCGGGCGGCGCAGGTCGACCCGGCCGAGATCTGGGCGGTGAGTTCCTCTGGAATGTCCGGCACTCTGGGTGCATACGAACAGGGCGCACTCGACGAATTGTTCGGCTCGCACCGTCCCAAACAGATTCGATGCACCGAGCTGATCGGTGAGACCTCGGCCGCGTCCGCCGCCTTCCAACTGGTGTCGGTGCTCGCGACCGGGGAGAGCGAAGGAAACGCGAGTGGCCGGATCGCGCTGGTCACCTCCTTCGACCATGACGGCGGTATCGGTTGCGCGCTGATGCGCCTGCTGTGAACCCGACCAACGAACACGAACGACAACGAGGGAGAAACTCTGATGGCTGACCAGTCCACCGCCGTACTCGAAAAGGAAGACCTGCGCGTCACCGTGGCCGAGGTGCTCGATGTCGACGAGGAGTCGGTCACCGACGAGGCGTTGTTCATCGATGACCTCGGCGTCGATTCACTGATGGCCCTGGAGGTCATGGTCGTGCTGGAGAAGAAGTACGGCGTCAAGCTCGACGAGAGCGAGTTGCGCGAGGTGACCTGCCTGCAGAAGGCGCACGACCTGATCGAGGGAAAGCTGCAGGCCGCGGCATGACGGCGACAATGAGCGGGCTCGATCGGGAGTCGGCCGTGGCCAGCCCGGTCACCGGCGACATCGAACTGGTCCGGCACGAAGGCGACAGCGCCGTCACCTCCGTGCAGATCAGCCCGCAGGAGCAGGTGTTCGCGGGGCACTACCCCAGCTTTCCGATCTTCCCCGGTATCTGCATCGTGGAGTGCGTGCTGCGCTCCGCGCGGCTGGCGCCGGCCGCGCCTGGGCTCCGATTGGCCGCCGTGGAGTCAACCAGGTTCCAGGACCCGGTTTTTCCCGGCGACATCCTGATGATCGAACTCACCTGGTCGCGGCACGGCGAGGCCTGGCGGTGCCGGTCCGAGGCCCGGACGGCGAGGGGCAGGTCGGCGCAGGTCCGCCTCCGCTTCGACACCTTGGACGCCGCATGCTGAACACCGAGGAGATCCGCAGCCGGTTGCCGCATCGCTATCCGATGCTGCTCGTCGACCGGGTGCGTGAACTGGTGCCGGGCAGCCATCTGGTCGCCATCAAGGCGGTGACGGCCAACGAGCCGTGGTACCGCGACCTGCCGGACGCGGGCCCCGGTGCCGCGCCCGAGCGGTACGCCTACCCGAGCGTTCTGCTGGTCGAGTCGTGGTGCCAGGCGGCCGGTGTGCTGGCCGCGTGGGACACGCCCAACCCGGACGTGCTCGCCGGTCAGGTGATGCTGTTCGGCAGCATGGCCGACATCAGCTTCCACGGTGTTGTCATGCCCGGAGACGTGCTCGAGCACCACGTCCGGCTGGTTCGGGCGCTGAGCGACACGATCATCTTCGAGGGTGGGTGCGTGGTCGAGGGCAGGACGGTGCTGCAGATCGGCCGGGTGGTCATGGCGATGCGCCCGGCGACCGAGTTGCGAAAGACCGAACCCGAGCACGAAGGTGTGGCGTCATGACAGACCAGGAGTCGCGGATCGCCCTGGTAACCGGGGGATCGCGCGGTATCGGCAGGGCCACCGCGCTGCGGCTTGCCCAGGACGGCTTCGACCTCGCGTACTGCTACCGGCAGGAGTCGGACGCGGCAAGGACGCTGGAGAAGGAGATCGCCGAACTCGGCGTACGGGTGCTTCCCTGGCAGGCCGACGTGTCGGACATGGGGGCGATGCGCGAGTTCGTCGCGGCAACGCAGGACCAGCTCGGCTCGCTCGACGTGCTGGTCACCTCGGCCGGGATCGTGCGGGACAACGCCTTGCTGATGATGAGCGAGGACGACTGGCACCAGGTGCTCGACGTCAATCTGGACGGGGTGTTCAACGCCTGCCGCTCGGTGATCTTCGAGATGATGAAGCGGCGCGGTGGCAGCATCGTCAACATCTCCTCGGTGTCCGGGGTGTACGGCAACCCGACCCAGTCCAACTACTCCGCGGCCAAGGCCGGGATCATCGGCTTCACCAAGTCGCTGGCCAAGGAGGTCGGCCGGTACGGGATCCGGGCCAACGTCGTCGCGCCCGGATTCATCGACACCGACATGACCGCGGGGCTGGCCGATGGCGTCAAGAAGCAGGCGCTGGCGACTATTCCGCTCGGGCGGTTCGGCACGGCGGAAGAAGTCGCGGACATGGTGTCCTATTTGGCCTCGCACCGCGCGCGGTACGTCACCGGCTCGGTCTTCCATGTCGACGGCGGAATCGTTCTCTAAGGAGGGGATCGTGCGAAAAGTCGCCGCGCCACGGTTCTATTTCTCGCTGCGCAGCCCGTATTCGTGGCTCGCCTTCGAGGATCTGTACAGCCGGTATCCCGACATCGTGTCAAAGCTCGATTGGCGGCCGTTTTTCGAACCGGACGAGCAGAGCGAACGCATGCTCACCGAGGCAGGCGGCCGGTTCGTCTACACCCCGATGTCCAAGGAGAAGCACCTCTACATCCTTCAGGACGTCCGCAGGTTGGCCACCGAGCGCGAGCTGGAGGTCGGCTGGCCGGTCGACCGTGCCCCCTGTTGGGAGGTGCCGCACCTCGCATATCTCGCCGCCCGCGAGAACTGTCGGGGCTTGGGCTTCATCGACCTGGCCTACCAGGCACGATGGGGCGAGGGCCGCAACATCTGCGATCCGGCCGTCATCGAGGAGCTCGGCGACCGGCTCGGCCTCGACGGTGCGGAGCTGGCCACCGCGCACGAGAGCGAGCGGTACCGCAAGCTGGGGCTCGACACGCTGATGGACCTGTACCAGGACGACGTATTCGGTATTCCGCTGTTCGTCAACGGCCGGCAGAAGTACTGGGGCCTGGACCGGCTGGCGACCTTCGCTGCGGCGGTCCGTGCCGACAAGCGGTTCGAACCCGCACCCCGAGCAGCCGAACTCGCGGTCGTGGCCGACCCCCGGGCCAGCGACTTCGGCCCGGCAGGCGGTTGCGGTTGAGGAAGGAAACGATGACGTCCATGTCGCGGGGAGTGGCCGAGAGCGTTGTTCACCATCGTGTCCACGCCACAATCCAGGGGCGGTCCGGCCTTGTCCGGTGAGCCGCTGCCGCCGACTCGTTCGAGGTGCCCGTGAAAGCCGGTCTGCCCTACGTCTGGGGGGCCACCGACGAGGAGATCGCCGCCGGTTACGGCTGCGACAGTGTGCTTCCCGCCCCCGGCGAGGCATTGTTGCGTGCCGTCACCGTCGGTGCGCCTGCCACCGTCGTGTACCGCTGGCTGTGCCAGCTCAAGATCGCCCCGTACAGCTACGATCTGCTCGACAACTTCGGTCGCCGCAGCCCCCGTATCCTCACCCCCGGCGCCGAGAGGCTGGAGATCGGCCAGCCCGTCATGACGATCTTCAAGCTGGTCGGGTTCAGCGCCGACGAGGAACTGACCCTGCGCATGCACGTTCCCTCGGCGGTACGGCTGTTCGGCGACCTTGCGGTCAGTTACCGGCTGTTCGACAATGCCCCCGCGAGCTGTCGGCTGGTGGCCAAGCTCGTGCTCGACGGCAGGCCGGGACTGCTCGCGGACCTTCGGCGGCAAGCACTGGCTTGGGGTGATCTGCTGATGATGCGTAAACAGCTGAACACTCTGAGGCAACTCGCGGAGACGAGCTACGGCACGATCTGACCCTCCGGCGGTAGCAGGCTGGCGCCACCCACCTCGGCCGCACGCCGATGCAACTTCAGGTTGCCGGCCCGCATGCCGCTCAGCGCGACCGGATCGTCCTGAGGAGCGGTGCGCAACAGCCCGAACAGGAACCCGACCTTTCCGCTGGTGTGCGGGAACTTCGGTGTCCGGAGCCGGTCGATCCGGAGTGGATAGAGCGTGACCCCGCCCCCGGTGCCGATCTTCTCCGGCATCAGCTCGTTGAGCGTTTCCCGCACGACCACCTCGGTCTGGTCGACGGGCAGGAGTACGACGGCCCACGGGTGCGGCTGGTGCTCCCAGGTGCCAAGGGAACGCAGCAGTGCCTCACTTGGCGCGAGGCGATGGGCGAACTCGACGAAGGTGCTGGTCGAGATCTCCTCCGTACCGGGTGTCTGCCGTAGGCCCCGTAGGAGCGTGGCGTCGTCCGGCTCGTCCGGTGGGTCGAAGTAGGCCGCGGTCTCCAGCAGGAACCGCCATCGACCGCGTCCGGGATCGTACTGTGGCTGACCCTCCAGATAGGAGAATCGGCCGTCGAGTGCCAGCTGTTGCTGGTCGGCGATGAACGTCGGCAGATCGGCGTAGCCGAGGAAGTACCGGCGTACCAGCGTGGGCGCGGCGACAAGCGCCAGCCCGGCGCGGGTGATGATGCCGTGCCTGCCGTAGCCCCCGCGAACGGCGTCGAACAGCGTTCGGTCCTCAGTGGCCGAACAGTCGCGGAGCTCGCCGTCCGGCGTGACAACCTCCATGTCGAGCACGGTGTCGCTCTGCACCCCGTAATGGTGACTCGCACCGCTGATGCCCCCGACCGACAGCGTGCCGGCGACGGAGACCTCTACGTAGTTGGTCAGGATCGGCGGGGTCAGGCCGAGTGGCAGGGTGGCATGCAGGACGTCGCTCCATCGCGCTCCTGCGTCGACGTCCACACGCCCGGTCTTCCCGTTCGGCTCCACCGAGTGCACGGTGTTGAATCCGGACATGTCGATCACGATGCCGTCGGCGACCAGGGACTGCCCCTCGGTCGAGTAGCCGCCACCTCGCGGCACCACCGGCAGGTCGACGGAGCGGGCGAAGTTCACCACGGCGGCGATGTCCTCGACCGTCGACGGCTTGAGCACGGCGATCGGGTGCCGGTGGGCGAGCCGGCCGAAGTCCGTGCTCGTGCGCTCCAGGTCGGACCGCTCGACGCTCAGCTCACCGTCCAACTCCGGTACCGGGACGACGCCGTCGCTGTTGTCGCTGTTGTCGCCGTCGGTCAGGTCGGTGACCCACTGGCGGCGCTGGGGATCGAATCCGGTCAGTTTGGCTGGTGCGCTCCTGGACGGCTGGCCTGCACCAGTGAGGGGCCGCCCGGTGAAGCCCGGGCCGCGAGTTGTCGAGTCCGGGCGTTTGTGCCGGTGGTAGTAGTCCCACAGCACGATCGGCAGCATCTCGGCCACGTACCGATCGAACACCTTGGCCAGTGAGGTGGCCGCGACGACGTTGTTGAGGTTGCGGTCACACCACATCGCGGCCGTGCTGCGCGAGGTGAACGTCTCCGGTGAGCAGTCCGCGGGGGGCGTTTCTAGTACAGGGTGCCCGCCGGTCGGCATCAGCGTGCGGACCGCGTTCGCCGCGCTGTGCAGGTACCAGTGCAACAGCCGGCAGACCGCTTCGCGGCGATGGGCCTCCGGTTCGGTGAGCGCCCGCTCGGCCGCATAGGCATGCACCAGGTCGTGTAACCGGTAGTGATGGATACCGGACTTCTCGACCAGATAGGTCTTGGTCAGCGCGTCAAGGACCGGCTCGACCTGGTGCCGGGTCGCGCCGGCCAGCGCCGCCGCCGCCCCGCTGTCCACGGTGGTGCCGGGGTGCAGCCCCAGCATCCGGAACAGCCGCGCCGCCGCCGCCGGCAACAGCCCGTACGACCAGGAGAAGACGGTCCGCACGGCCTCCGTGCCGTCGGTGGTGGCCAACACGTCGAGGACGTCGTCCCGCTGGGCGAGATGCTCGGCGAGCTGGGCCAGGGAGAGGTGCTGGTGGGTGGCGATGCGCTCGGCCGCGATCCGCACGGCCAACGGCAGGTAGTCGCAGCGCTTGACCAGCTCGGTGGCTGCCCGATGCTCGGTGGCGAGCCGTTCTTGACCGATCACCATGCCGAGCAGCCGGAGTGCCTCCTCACCGGAGAACCGGTCGACGGGGATCCGCACCGCTCCGTCCCGGACGGCCAGGCTGGGCATGGGATCGCGGCTGGTCACCAGGAGCAGGCAGGTGGGGCTACCCGGCAGGAACTGCCGGGCCTGTTCGGCGTTCGTGGCGTTGTCACACACGATGAGCGTGCGCGTTCCGTGCAGCGCCGAACGGAACAGGGCCGACACCTGATCGGGGTCGGTGGGCAGGTCCTGGATGACGCCGAGCGCGCGCAGGAACCCGTACATGACGTCTGTCGAGTCGGATATCCACGGCCGGGTCGTGAATCCGTGCAGGTCAGCGAAGAGCACGCCGTCCGGGAAACTGGTAAGAGCGCGATGCGCCCACCACACGGCGAGGGCCGTCTTGCCGATCCCGGGCGGCCCGTGGATGCAGACCGCGGGGATCGACTCCCCGGCGGCGAGGCGTTCCAATACTCGATCCAGTTCGGCAAGGAGATCTTTTCTGCCGACGAATGCACCGAGCGTCGGCGGTAACTGCGCAGGTCGGAGCGTTGTCGTGCTTCGGCGAGGCGTCGAAGTGGCCCCCGCGGCGAGGGCCGCCAGTTCGCCGTCCGTCTGCAACGCGCGGTCGCAGGCCATGGCAAAGTCCAAGGTCGCGGTGCGGACCTCGTGCTCAACGTTGCTGATGTGGCTCCGGCTGAACCCGATCAACGTGGACAGAGCCTGTAGCGAGAGGCCTCTTTGCCCACGGAGAGTCTTCAGTCGTGCACCGAACTCGTTCGTCCGGGCGTACAGAGGGCGCACCTCCTGTATTCCGGACATTGAATACACCTCCCGGCTTGTCCTCCACCCCTCGGCTGGGCAAGCTTAAGCCATTGGAGTTGCTTGG
>DASYBO010000548.1:0-3076 GCA_036500685.1 Pseudonocardiaceae bacterium
TTTCCCGCTGGCACGTCGACGTTGTAGAAGAAGGTCTGCGACGGGGTACCGGCGCGACCGTTGCCACCGCGCAGGTCGGCGGTGAAGTGGCCATCGGCGACCAGCGAACGCAGCGTCAGCGGTATCGAACTGGCCGGCGAACCCGGCATCGCGAAGCCCAGTGACGCGCTCAAATCGCCCGGCTGGTTCGGCAGCGAGACGGTGTAGGAAACCTTGGCCGACTTGCCGGGCGCGATCGTGACGCTGCTCGGACTGGCGCTGCCGAAGAAAACATCGCTCGATACGGATGCCTCGAAATGCACGACGCCGGTGTAACCGGGCTCGGCCGCGCTGATCACGGCGGTCCACTGGCCAGGTTCCGGGTCGCGGACGTCGGCGTGGCCGTGGTTGCCGGAGCCCTCGGGCAGGCTGTAGCCCTCGACCTTGCCCTGCGGGTCGAGCACGGTCACGTCGACCACCCCGCCGTTGGTCGCGGGCCACGCGATGTCCGCGTTGAGCCGACTTTGGCCCGGTGGCACGGTGAACGGCACTTTCAGGTAGTTGTGGGTCAGGCCCCTCGAGTTGACGTAGCTGGGATCGCTCAGCGTCAGGTTCGGGCTCGCGTCGTCGACGACGTGCGTCGCACCGAGGGTGTGGCCGGACAGGTCGACGTGCGCGGTGTTGGCACCAGCGTTGGTCAGCGTGACGTCGAACTGCTTGGCACTGCCCGGATTGCCGACCGCGTCGAGTTGGTCGGTGTCGGCGACGACCCCGCTCATCGCCCGCGCGGCGGCCACCGCGCGGTAGGCGTCCACACGGCCTGCGCCCTGCTGCGCGGCAGGCACGTCGAGGTCGTCGGCGGTGCCGGTGATCAGCGAGTCGACCTGCGCCGGGCTCGGGCTCGCGCCGCCGTGAGTGTCCCGGTAGGACTGGATCACCAGCGCGGCAACGCCGGCCACGATCGGTCCCGCCTCGCTGGTGCCGCCCTCCAGTTTCACGCCGGTCTGCTTGCCGGCATTGTTCAGGCAGTCGGCAGCGGCCTGCGGGTTGTCGGTGCAGATCGTCCAGTCCAGATCGCCGGGCGCGACGACGTCGATGCTCCTGCCCTGCTCGGTCGAACCGCCGGAGGACAGCGAACTGATGTTGTCGCTGACCCAGCCGGTCGCGCCGATTCCCCAGAAGCCGGCCTCGTCGGACTGCGAGTACGACCGGAACGTGGTCGACGCGCCGACCGAGATCACGCCCGGCTGCGACGCGGGCGACCAGATCGTGTTGGTCAGGCCGGAGTCGTAGGAGGGCACGGTGATGGTGACACCCGCCGCCATGGCATTGGCGTTCGCGGTCTTGATCAGGTCCGCGCTGGTGTCCGGCATCGGGAACGAGCCGGCCTCCTCGTTGAGCACGTTCACGTGGTCGACGTCGACCGCGTAGTCGAGGGCCTGGAGGAAGGCCGATGTCGTGGTCATGTCGTTGGCCGCGTAGACCTTGTACGCGGTCAGGTTCACCTGCGGCGCGATGCCTTCGAGCTTGATCCGGCACGGCTGGCTGAGGTGGTGCACGGTGTAGTCGGCGAGGTCGTAGACGCCTCGGCCCTGCGCGGCGATGGCGCCGTCGTCCAGGAAGGACTCGATGTCCTCGGACTGGATGGTGGAACCCTCGCCGGTGAAGTCCTGGTAGTCGCTGATGACGTGCGAGCCGTCCGGCCGGATCAGCTCGGGGCTGTTCACGTCGATGCTGCCGGCGATGTCGCCGATGGTGACACCGGCTCCGGTGGCGCCCAGACCACGCGCGGTCTTCGCACCGGGTACATCCGAGTCGGCGTTGATCGCGGACAACGCCTCCGGGTCGAGCTGCACTCCCCCGTTTGGCGCGCACGCGCCGGGCGGTAACTGGCCCTGGTCCGTGCCAGCGCCTGCCGCCGGAGTGGCCTTGGTGGGCGGAACGACCTTGATCGCGGCGTCCGGTACGACCTCGGCGACGTTCGGGTCGGCGCGTAACCGCGCTTCCTGCTGGGGCGTCACCTTGGCGCTGACCGCGTCCACCACGTTGAGCCGATGTACGTCCTTGGCGCCGGCTAACTCGGCGTTGATCGATAACTGGGACGAGGCAACGGCGTTGCTACGTAACGCGCTACCGGCTTTCGCGGTCGGCGCGTTGGACATGACCACGATGACCGACTGGTCGGCCGTCGGCGGTGGTGCGGCGGCCGCCGGGTCGGCGGCGACCGCGCCGGCCGCGGCCATGGCCACGGCCAACAGGGCCACCGCGGCCCGGGTAATGGGACGCATCAGGCGTTCTCCCCTCTCCTTGTCAACGACTGGTAGATCGTCGTCGTGAGCAGGAGAGACCACCAGGTCCGAAAGGGCAGAACGGCCGGGCGGATGATCCGCCCGGCCGTTCGAGTTGTGGCTTCGGCTCAGCCGAGGCCGCAGAACAACGCCAGCTCGGGCACGAACTTCTCGGCGTCCACGGTGCCGACGCCGGTGGCGAGGTCGTAGCCGGGGAGCGCGTTGAAGCCCTGCACGGTCTGGAGCTTGCCGCCCTGGGTGAACGACACGGTGTTGTTGCCCTTGGTCACGTCGACAACACCCGGTGCGTGCATCGCCGACAGGGCGTACAGGCCAGGGTTGATCAGGCCGACCGGGTGGTGGGCGAACTGCGCGGTGAGCGCGATGATGCCGGAGAACAGCGGGGTCGCCTCGGAGGTTCCGCAGGTCGGGTACCAGCCGGCCGGCTGACCGGGGAAGCTCTGGTACACGTTGACCGCGCCGTTGCAGGCACCGCTCATCGAGATGTCCGGCACGCCGCGCGTGTTGCCGACGACGTTCGCGACGCCGTCCTGGTAGTCCGGCCTGCCGAAGATCGCCGACTTGCCACCACCGCTGGCCAGCGCGTTCGGACCGTTGTTGCCGAAGATGAACTGCTGGGTCGGCACGCTGAGCGTGTCGTTCCAGACCACGTCCTTGCCGGTGTGGTTGCCCGTGGCGTCCAGCGAGAGCTGGGTGCCGCCGACACCCGTTACCAGCGGGTCGCTGTCCGGCCAGGAGGTCACCGCGTTCGGGTAGAGGGTGCTGCCGTCCGCCTCGGCGTCGGCCGC
>DASYBO010000549.1:0-12628 GCA_036500685.1 Pseudonocardiaceae bacterium
ACCAGTTCGCCCTTGCCGGCCGCGACGATGGTCAGGTCGTAGCGGGGGGTCAGCCCGTTGAGGTCGGCGGTGGTGACCCCGGAGATGATCAGCTTGCCGCCGCGCTTGGCGAACAGGTCCAGCCAGCCTGCCATCTTCACCCGTTGGTCGACGGACTGCGCGTACTTGTCCAGCCTGCCGACCCAGTCGATGACGCGCTGGCCGTCCGGCCCCGGCACCGAAACGCCGAGGCCCTCGACCCGGACGGTGTCCTTCTCCCACAGGTTCAGGCCGTGATCGCGTTCGTGCTGCAGCGCGGTGTCGAACATGCACTGGGTGGACATCACCCGGCCGTTGCGGATCTCCTCCGCGGTCCGCGCCGACATCAGGGTGACCTGATATCCGTTCTCCAACAGGGTGAGCGCGAGTTGCAGACCCGACTGGCCCGCGCCGACGATCAGGATCTTGCGCACCCTATTCGCCACCTTCCCGATCGGACCGCAACGCTAACCTGGCTTGCCACATACCATTTCCCTCTCATCACACCGCCGAACATCACGCCCCCGCACACACCGACATCCGCGCTAGGTTCCCACTCCGACCCTGGGGTCGTCGACGCCTCGGCGCAGGCCGCCGAGGGTGAACTGGACCAGTGCGCTCAGGGTGTCGATGACCGAGTTCCGGTCCCGCGCGTCGCAGGTGACCAGCGGCACCGACGGGGACAGCGCGAGTGCGTCGCGTAATTCGTGCGGCTGGTGGGCGAGTAGACCGTCCCACATGTTGACCGCGACGATGAACGGCACGTCGGAGTCGTTCTCGAAATAGTTGATGGCGGGGAAGGATTTCTCGATCTGGTTCGGTCGTCCGTCCACGAGCACGATCGCGCCGATGGCGCCGCGGGCGAGGTCGTCCCACATGAACCAGAACCGCGGCTGGCCGGGGGTGCCGAACAGGTAGAGCATCAGGTCGTCGGCCAGGGTGCGCTTGCCGAAGTCCATGGCGACGGTGGTCTTGGTCTTGCCGCCGACACCGCCGAGGTCGTCGACGCCCTCGCTCGGTCCGGTCATCCACGCCTCGGTGTTCAGCGGCGGGACCTCGCTCACGGTGCTGACGAACGTGGTCTTGCCGACGCCGAAACCGCCGGCCACCACGATCTTCGCCGAGATCATCAGGTCCGATGGTGAGGTCACGGCTGCACCTTCAAGTTCTGCAGCGCGTCGAGCACTCGCCGCATGGTCGCCCCGTCATGTCGGAAGGTGGATGCGGTCGGGTGGATCACGATCGCGCCGTAGTCGGCGAGATCGCTGACCAACACCCGGATCACCGCGAGCGGAATCGTCAACAGCGCCGACAGTTCCGCGACGGACACCCTGGATCTGGCGAGCGTGTAGAGCTCGCGCGACTCGGGCATCAGGCGGGCGGCCAGAGCCTGGTCGTAGTGGGGCACCGAGATGATGGTCTCCACCAACAACTCGTGGGTTGTCGCGGTGCGGCCACCGGTGAGCAGGTACGGGCGGATCCGGTCGGCGACCCAGGTGTTCACCGGAGGAGTCGAGCCTGCGGTGGTGGGCCCTACGGCGTTTGACACTCTGCTTACCTCCTTCCTCCTCCTGGATCAGCCCAGGTCCGGTGGGGCCGACGCCATCGGGCGCAGCGCGTTGCGGACCCTCGGCGTCAGATGCTGCGCGTAGCTCTGCACGAACATGGTCATCTCGTGGGCGACGGCCTGCATGTCGCAGCGGGCGCCGGTCAGCACGACGAGCCCGCCGTGCTCACCCATGGGCATGAACAGGAAGTGTCCGCCGCTGTGCCGGTGGATGATCACCTCGCAGTTGCCCATGCCGAACAGCTCCGAACTGGTCCTGGCCAGACCGAGCACGCCGCTCGCGATCGCGGCCAGGCTGTCCGCCGACGCCGTGTCGGTCGAGCGGGACGCGGTCAGCGGAAGACCGTCCGAGGACAGGATCAGGGCGTGCGTGACCCCGTGCACCCGATTGACGAAGTCGCTGATCAGCCAGGTGAAGTCGGGGGCACTCACGGCGTCGTGATACGCCGTCACGTGTCTTGTCCTTCGGGTTGCGCTGAGTCCGGCTGGTCCTCGGAGCGGGCCGCTTCGATGCCGTCGTCGAACGCGGCCAGGTCGCTGAGCATGCGTTCGTGACCGGCGCGGACGTCCTGCGGATCGGTCGAGGCCGGCTTGGTCGCAGACTTGCGGCTGCCGGCCGGGCGCAGGCTGCTCGGTACCCGGCGGGGCAGGCCGGTCGAGGTCGTCGGCGTCTCGGTCTCGGTGACGCCGGGCCATTTGGGGCCGGCCGGGGTGATCGGGGTGAAGGCGTCGCGTTCGGCGTCGTCGTCCGTGGTTGGCGGCTGGTCGAGCAGATCCGGTCGGGAGGCGGGGTTCGGGACGGTGTGCGTGCCGGTCCACATGTCCTCGGCGGGCAGGTCGCAGACCAGCGCGGCCGGAATCGTGACCAGGCTGGTGGTGCCGTTGGGGGTGCGCCGGTCGAGCCGAACCCGCAGGTGGTGGCGGGCGGCGAGCCGGGCGATCACCGAAAGGCCCATGTGCGCCACGGCGTCGGGTTCGAACTCGGGCGCGCGGGAGAGCCGCTTGTTCACGCCGAACAGGCGCTCCTCGGACAGACCGAGACCGTCGTCCTCGATGCGCACCAGCACACTGCCGGACTCGGTGAAGTGCGCGCTGGCCCGGACCTGCGTGGTAGGTGGAGAATTGTTGGCCGCGTTGTCGAGCAATTCGGCGAGCACCCTGACGACGTCGGCCGCGGCGGGCGCGACAATTCCGGCTGCCACGATTCGGCCGAAGGCGATTCGATCGAACTGGCGGATCGGGGAAGCGGCGGCGCGTAACACGTCGACCAATGAGGCTTCGCCGACGCCGGTGTCGTTGGCGCCCTTTCCGGTCAGCACCAGCATGTTCTCGGAATTGCGGCGCAACAGGTTGGCCAGATTGTCAATACGGTACAACTTGCCGAGAAGATCCGGATTGCTCTCGTTTCGGTACATCTCCTGCAACTCGTCGAGCACCGAGTTGATCAGGTTCAGGTCGCGTAACGCGAGCGTCGAGCAGACCTCGCCGATTTGCTCCCTCGGGACGCCTGGTGGCGGAATCTGCTGGTGGGTAACGGTTTGTTGGGGTTGAGGAGCGGGCAGGTACCTGTTGATCGCCTCGGCGGCCACCGGGGCGTAGCGGCGGGCCGCCTCGTTGACCGCCGCTCGGCCGCGAAGCCATAGGTCACGCGCTGTCCTCACCGTTGCGGACACCCGCGCAGCCTTGTGCCCCCAGTAACGGCCACATACGTGAACATGCGCGCTATGCAATCAGACCGGGCGCATCCGGTCCAGTGCGGGTAGCCAACACCGCTGAAAGGAGTGAGTCTCACCACGCTGTTGGCGGTACCACTAGTTCAATTTCCGACCGGCCGTAATCGCTATTACGAATCGATCAACTAATCGACGACCAGCCCAAACTCCTTGGCCAGGATCGCGGCCTGTACGCGGGAGCGGACACCCAGCTTGGTCAACACCCTGGAAACGTGCGTCTTGACCGTGGTCTCGCCGATCTGCAAGCGAGAGCTGATCTGCGCGTTCGACATTCCGGACGCGAGGCAGCGGAACACCTCCCGCTCCCGGTCGGTAAGGTCATCGAGTCCGTTGGGCGGAGCGGGCGGCTCGGCGGTGGTCTCGGCGAAGGCGCTGATCAGCCTGCGGGTCACGGTCGGCGCGAGCACGCCGTCGCCGGCGGCCACCAGCTTGACGGCCTCGACGAGGCGCTGCGCCTCGACGGATTTGAGGAGGAACCCGGCAGCTCCCGCGCGCAGGGCCGCGTGCACGTACTCGTCGAGGTCGAACGTGGTCAGCACGAGCACGTCGGCCAGCCCTTCGGTGACGATCTGCCGGGTGGCGGCGATGCCGTCCATGCCGGGCATTCGCACGTCCATCAGCACCACGTCCGGGCGCAGTGCCCTGGCCTGCCGGATCGCCGCGTCCCCGTCCGCGGCTTCGCCGATCACCTCGATGTCGGCGTCGTTGCCCAGCATCAGCATGAGCCCGGCGCGGATCGCGCCGTGGTCATCGGCGACCAGGACCCTGATGCTCATGCCTGCCCTTCCGCGACGGGTAGTTCGGCGCGGACCAGCCAGCCGGAGCCGACCGGTCCCGCGCTGAGCGTGCCACCGACCGCGTCGGCACGCGCGCGCATATTCAGCAGGCCGTGTCCGCCGCCCTGCTCGGACGGCGCCGGCCGGTCGGGACGCAGGTCGTTGCTCACCTCGACGGTGAGCACTCGGCCGCGCCTGGTGATCTGGACCCGGACCCGGCCGCCCGGCGCGTGCTTCATGGTGTTGGTCAGCGCCTCCTGGGCGATGCGATAAGCGGTGAGGTCGATCGCCACCGGCAGCTCTTCGCCGTCCACTGTGGACTCGACGGTGACCAGCATGCCGCCAGCTCGCGCCGAGGCGACCAGCCGGGACAGCTCGGCCAGGCGTGCGGGCGCGGTGGTCTCGTCGTCGAGCGCGCTCGCGTCGGCGCGGAGCAGGCCGATCATCGCACGCATCTCCTCCAGCGCGTGCACGCTGTTCTCCCGGACCGAGGTCAGCACGGTGCGCGCGGTGCGCGGGTCGTCGTCCATGGCCAGGGCGGCGCCGGACTGGATGGCGATGGCGGAGAGATGGCCGGCGATCACGTCGTGCAGGTCGCGGGCCATCCGACCGCGTTCGGCCGCGACCGTGGCCCGCCGGTCCAGTTCGGCGATCTTGGCGACCTGCGCGGCATTGGCGCGTTCCGCGTCGGTGGCGTCGCGCTGCTGGCAGATGTGCGCTGCCCACCAGACCGGCATGATCACGAAGGGCACCACCGCCAACGTGACCACCACCGCGACGTGCAGGTCGTGCGCGTAGCCGAGCAGGCCGACGAGCAGCGCGACCGGGCCGAGGGCGGCGACGCCGATCAGCACGCGCCTGGTCCTGCGCGAACCGTAGAGGGTGGCCCCGTACAGGAAGTCGGTGTAGACGAACAGCACCGGCAGCGAGACGCCGAGCGTGATGTCGACCGCGAGCCCCGCGGTGGCCAGCAGCAGCCCGAGCGGTACCCGGCGACGCAGCAACTCCAACCCGCACATGCCGGCCAGTTCGGCCAGCCGAACCCACAACGGAACGACCGAACCGAACGGGACGAACTGGGCGGCGTCGGTCGTGTACAGGAGCACGCCGACGACCAGGGTGCACAGCGCGATCAGGCCGTCCTGCTGCCATATCGGCAGATCACGCTGGCGCAGGCCGGCCAGCTTGCGGACGACTCGCAGGCGCACGCGTCCATGACAGCACATCGCGGCCGGTCCGCGCCTCCTACGAAGTGATGATGATCCCCGATCAGGCGCTCCGCCGACGCCGTCAGTGAGCCAGCCGGTTGCGCGCCTCGTCGACCAACGGAAGCTCCAACTCCTCCATGATCGCCAGCGCCTGTCGCCAGTCCACCCGAGCACCGTTCACCTCGCCGAGGGTGAGCCGCGAGTCGCCCTGCCAGAGCAGGCACTCGGCCGTGTCGGCCCGGTTGGACAGCCGCGCGATCGCCTTGCCGAAGCACTCGATCGCCTGCTGGTGCTCGCCGCAGGACTGGTGCAGCTTGCCAAGGCTTGACCAGCAGTAACCAACGCCGTTGGCGTCGCCGACCTGGGCGTAGAGCTCCATGCCCTGCTCGATCAGGACGATCGCGGCGCTGTGATTGCCGAGTTGGGTCTCGCACCAGCCGAGTCCCTCAACGGCCGTGGCCTTGCCCTTGAGGTTGTCCATTTCCCAAAACAGCTCCAGCGCCTCCCGGTAGTGCCGCCCGGCGGCCTCGACCTGGCCTTGTTCCCGACGGATCGCGCCGAAGTTGACGCACACGTAGCCGTATTCCAGCCGGTGGCCGAGCTGGTTGAACAGGGTGGCGGTGGTGGTCAGGTGCTCGATGGCCTGCTCTTCGCGCCGGAGGAAGTGGTGGGCGCCGGCCAGGCTGCGGTGCATCCGCGCCTGCGCGGCCAGATCGCCGTGCTCGCGCGCGGCCCGCAGCGCGGTGGGCATGACCGTGGCCCAGTCGTGGTAGAACCCGGAGAGCTGGAAGAACTGCTGTTGGCGCAGGGCCAGTTCCCAGGTGTAGTGGCCCAGATCGCTGGTGGCGGCGTGCTTGACGGCGGAGATCAACACCTGCCGTTCCTCAGTGAACCAGGCCAGCGCGCTGAGCTGGTCGGCGCACTCCTCCGGGGTGACCCCCGCCCGCGCCGGCGCGGGCGTTGCCGGGATGTAGAGCGGCGACAACTTCTGCTGGGCGTGGTGGGCGCTGTGCAGGTAGTGGTCGAACAGCCGGCCCAACGCCTCGCGACGTTCCTGCTCGCCGTCCAGCGACGCGCACAGCTCGGCCGCGTACACCCGGACCAGATCGTGCGCGGAGTAGCGGCCCGGATAGTGCTCGACGAGCAGCCGCGCGCTGGTGAGTTCGGCCAGCAGCAGCCGGACCTCGCGCCTGCGCACGCCGAGCAGGCTGGCCGCGGCATTGCGCGAGATGTCCGGCCCCGCGTGCACCGACAGCAACCGGAACAGGCGGCCCGCCGACTGGCTGAGCAGCCGGTAGGACCAGGAGAACACCGCACGCAGGTCGGCGGCGACGTCGTCGGCGGCGCTGAACGCGTCGAGCCGGGTGCGTGCGTCGCGCAGTTCGTCGGCGATCTCGGCGAGGGCCATGTTCGGGTGAATGGTCGCGCGTGCGGCCACGATCGCGGTGGCCAGGGGCAGGCCCGCGCACCATCCGATGATCTCGTCGAGCGCCGCGGTCTCCTCGACGAGCCGGTGCCGACCCAGTCGCTTGGTCAGCACCTCGCGGGATTCCTCGGCCGAGAACGGGTCGAGCGTCAGCGTGTGCGCGGCGTGGGTGGTGATCAGGCCGGAGAGCTGGTTGCGGCTGGTGATGATCACCAGGCAGCCCGCTGAGGCGGGCAGCAGCGGCCGGACCTGGGCGACGTCGCGCGCGTTGTCCAACAGGATCAGCACGCGGCGCCCGTTGAGCAGACTGCGGTACAGGCCGGCCTGGGCCTCCATGCTGTCCGGCACGCGCTGCGGCGCGACGCCGAGCGCGTCGAGGAACCCGCGCAGCGCCTTGCTCGCGCCGAGGACCGAACCGCTCGGGTCGAACCCGCGCAGGTCGACGTAGAGCTGACCGTCCGGGTACTGCCCGGCCAGTTGGTGCGCCCAGTGCACGGCGAAGCTGGTCTTGCCGATGCCGGCGATGCCGTCGATGGCGCAGATCGGCATGGCGGAGCGGGCCCGTTCCGGGTCGAGCAGCGCCGTCAATCGGTTCAGTTCGGTGCACCGCCCGGTGAACAGCGGCAGATCCGGCGGCAGCTGCGCGGGCAGGATCACCGGCGAGGTCGCGGTCGGCGGCGCGGCCTGCGCCTCGGTCGGCGGCGTCGCGACCGCGACGGACGCGGCGGTCGGGTGGCCGACCTGTTGGCGCAGCACGCGTTGGTGCGCCGCGCGCAGCTCGGCTCCGGGTTCCATGCCGAGTTCGTCGGACAACCGCGCGGAAACCCTGCGGTAGGTGCTCAGTGCCTCGGCCTGGTAGCCGCCTGCCGCGAGGGTGAGCATGAGCCGGGTCTGCACCGGCTCGTCCAACGGGTGCAGCGCGGCCACTTCACGCACCGCGGCCAGCACGGTGCGGGACGCGCCGGCGGACAGCGCGGCGTCCGCGGCCTCGACCGCGACGGCGATCCTTTCCCGGTCGATCTGGGTGAACGCGGCCTGCGCGCTGATCGATGCCTCGACGCCGGCCAGGCACGGTCCGCGCCACAGCGACAGCGCGGCAACGAACCGTTCGACCGCCTCCCCCGCCTGGCCGCGAGCGACAAGACCGCGCGCGATGTGCACGAGTTCGCGGAACTCCAACAGGTCGAGGGAGTCGGCGTCGACATTGAGCCGGTAGCTGCCGACCTGGCGGGCCAGCCAGCGGCCGGTGACCCTGGTGGGCAGGTCCGGTTCGAGTTGGCGGCGCAGCGTGCCGATGTAGCGGTGCACCACGTTGGCGGCGCTGCTCGGCGGTTCGGTCGGCCACAGCAGGTCGATCAGCTCGGCCATGCTGACCGGCGCGCCGCCTCTGACCAGGAGCAACGCCAGGATTGCGCGCTGCTGCGGCGGTCCGCCGACGATCTCCTGCTCGCCGCGCCACACTCGGACCGGGCCGAGCACGGCGAACCGGATCGGCTCGGCGACCGAGTCGGACGAGGCCATCACCGCCGTCATCAGGTTGTCCCGAATCCCATATCGACCCCGATCGATCTGGCTGAAGGCCCACCAGCAGACACTCTACTTATTGAGGCAACAACGACTGTCGACCAGCGACTCCAGGCCGAGCTGGAGATGTCGATGGGCAGCCTCGACGTGCTGCGGACGATCACGAGGCGATCGTGCCGATCGAACACGTGTACGCCTTCGACGAGATCGCCGCGGCGCACACCGCCATGGAATCGGGCGACACCAAGGGAAAGCTCGTGGTCCGAGTCTAGGGATCGAGGCCGTCGCGGTCGGCCCATTCCAGCAGCGTGTCCAGCGAATAGGCCACATCGTCGATGCCGGCGTGCAGGTCGCCCAGCTCGCGGAACCGCTTGGGCACGGTCGCGATCGTGCACTCCCTCGGTTCGACGTCGTCGACCTCGGCCCAGGTGATCGGCGTCGACACCGTGCCCTCCGGCACGCCGCGCACCGAGTAGGCACTGGCGATCGTGTGGTCGCGCGAATTCTGGTTGTAGTCCACGAACAGGGCGCCGGGATCACGGTCCTTGCGCCACCAGCTCGTCGTCACCAGCTCGGGTGCGCGACGTTCCACCTCGCGGGCGAACGCGAGCGCGGCCCTGCGCACCTCGTGGAAACCCCAGCGCGGCTCGATCCGCACATAGATGTGCAGGCCGTTGCCGCCGGAGGTCTTGGGCCAGCCCACCGCGCCGAGTTCGTCGAGAATCTCATGTGCGAGGTGCGCGACCCTGCGCACGGTGCCGAACGGGCACTGCGGCATCGGGTCGAGGTCGATCCGCCATTCGTCGGGCTGTTCGGTGTCCGCACGCCGCGAGTTCCACGGGTGGAACTCCACAGTGGACATCTGCACGGCCCATATCACGCTGGCCAGTTCGGTCACGCACAGCTCGTCGGCGTAGCGGTTGTAGCGCGGGAAGCTGACCCGCACGGTTTCCAGCCAGGGCGGCGCGCCACCCGGAATTCGCTTCTGGTGCACCTTGTCGCCGGCGACACCGCTCGGGAACCGGTGCATCATGCACGGCCGCTCACGCAGCGCGCGGACGATGCCCTCACCCACCGACAGGTAGTAGTTGACCAGGTCGAGCTTTGTCTCGCCGCGGGCCGGGAAGTACACCCGGTCCGGACTGGAGACGCGAACGGTCCGGTCATCGACCTCGATTTCCACCGCGGCTGCCGTGGCCATGACCGACAACCTACGGCAACCCGCCTGGTCCTGCCCAGCGATCGGACCAAGGACCGGATAATGATCCGGTGCTGATCCCGCTGGTACTCGCCGCGCTCGCCCTCGCCGCCTGGGTCTACCTGCTGCTCGCGCACGGCGGCTACTGGCGCACCGGCCATCGACTGTCCCCTTCGGACACCCCGGCCGCGCCGTTCCCCTCGGTGGTCGCGGTGGTGCCGGCCCGCAACGAGGCGGACATGCTCGGCGCGTCCCTGCCCACGCTGCTCGCCCAGGACTATCCGGGCGAGTTTCGCGTGATCGTGGTCGACGACGCGAGCACCGACGACACCGCGGCCATCGCGGAATCGCTCGGCACGCTCACCGTGGTCCATGGCGATGGCCCGCCGCCGGGCTGGGCCGGCAAGGTCGCGGCCATGGCTCGCGGCGTGGCCGAGGCGGGCGAACCGGACTATTTCCTGTTCACCGACGCGGACATCGCGCATCCGGCAGACAGCGTCAGCGGCCTTGTCGGCCGGGCCCAGCGGGACCAGCTGGACCTGGTGTCGCTGATGGCGCGGCTGGGCACCGACACCGCCTGGGAGCGACTGGTGGTGCCCGCGTTCGTCTACTTCTTCGCCCAGCTCTACCCGTTCCGCCTGGTCAGCAGGCCGACCTCGCGAGTGGCCGCGGCGGCGGGCGGCTGCATGCTCGTCCGCAGCAAGGCCCTTGCCGACGCGGGCGGGTTGGCCGGCATCCGCGACGCGCACATCGACGACGTCGCCCTCGGCAGGCTGCTCAAACGGCACGGCCGCACCTGGCTCGGTTTCACCACCGCCGTGCGCAGCCTGCGCCCCTACCCTCGGCTGGCCGACCTGTGGGACATGGTGGCCCGCTCGGCCTACACCCAGTTGCGCTACTCCCCCGCGCTGCTGCTCGGCACCGTCGTCGGCCTGCTGCTGCTCTACGTGCTGCCGCCGGTGGCCGTGATCGTCGGCGCGTTCGGCTGGTGGTGGCTGCTCGGTGTCGGCGGCCTGGCCTTCGTGATCATGAGCGCCACGTTCGTGCCCGTGCTGCGCCTCTACGACCTGCCCCCGTGGCGGGCGCCCCTCCTGCCGGCGATCGCCCTGCTCTACGCGGCCATGACGCTCGACTCGGCCCGCCGCCATTGGCTCGGCCGGGGCGGCGCCTGGAAGGGCCGCACGGTCAGTCGCCCGGTTTGACGCCAAGCCCCTCCTGGATGGCGAGCCTGGTCAGCTCCGGACGGCGGCGACGACCGGTCTTGTCCCTTATCCTGTCCAAATAGGACCGAACCGTGCGGATGCTGATCGACATGGCCTCGGCGATGTCCGCGTCGCGTTCGCCGGCGGCCAGCAACGCGAGCACCTGACGCTCCCGTTCGGACAGTACGATTCTCGGTCCTGCTTGGGGCTGGCGGGTGGAATTGAGCACGAACGCGGCCAGGGTCGGTGACACGTAACTGTTGCCGGCGGCGATCTGGCGCACCGCGCGCAGGATCTCCGGGCCGTCGACATCCTTGGACAGGTAGCCACTCGCGCCTGCCGCCATCGCACTGAGCACTTCGGACTGACCGGCGTGTGCCGACACCACCAGCACCCGGTGCCCCAAGCCGACGACCTCCATGACCGCGGCCGCGTCGCGCACGCCGCGCAGCTTCAGGTCGAGTACGACGACGCTGCCGGCGGGCTGGCGGCCGACCGCGAAGCGGGCCACCGAATCGGCGACAACGCCGACCTCGATGTCGGGCGACTGGCGCAGCACGCGTTCGACCGCGGCGCGGTAGAGCGGATGGTCCTCGACGATACCGACCAGGACCCGGTCCTGCGGCTGGTCCTCGTCGACGTCGGCCGGTTCGGGGCGAACTTCCGTGTCAGTCATCCAGTACCGCCCTCGTTGACCGGAATCCCGGCCTTGTTCGGATCCAGTGCCGGCCCGTCGGGCAGCAGCGCCAGCAGCGGTTCGGCGACGTCGGTCGGGGTCAGCGAGCCGTAGCCGAGCGAGGCGATCGCGGCCTGGGTGGGCACCAGGTACTTCCGGCCGGTGTCGGTCACCAGGTAGGTGGCGCCGGTATTGGTGGTCAGCCCGGTCTGTTCGCGGACCAGCACGCCGCTGCCCGGCGGCACGTAAACCTGGTTGGCCTGCTGACCGGAGCCTGCGACGTTGATCGGTTGCGCCCCAGCGGGCAGCGGCAGCGCGGCGCCGGCGGTGACGACGCTGCCGCTGGTGCCGTCGCCGGTCGCGCACAGTGCCGGGTTGGCGCCGAGCGCGACGATGCGCGGCAGTTGGCCGGGGAGGCCGACCGTGCCGGTCTGGTGGGATCGCGCGGTCGCGCTGATCGCCGCGACCGAGGTGGGGATCGCCGCCGGCTGGTTGTTCGGGTAGGCGTTCGCGTTGTGCTGGTCGCCGGTGATCAGGTAGGCCTCGGTCTGGCTGACCGGTTCCAGGCCGTCCGAGCGGACCACGTAGTACTCGCCGTCGGTGAGCACCTGGCCGATCCTGGTGCTCTGCCCGCCGACGTCCGGGCCGGACGACCCGCTGCCGGCGATGTCGACCAGGCTCAGATCCGGTCCGGCCGGGACGGAGCCGAGCCAGTTCAGGGCCACCGGGAGTTGACCGATCGTGTCGTAGTGCAGTGCCGCCAGCGTGCCCGAGTCGGGGACCCGGAACCGGAATCCGTCGGCGATCAGGAACACCTGGTTGTCCGCCGTGGACACCAGCAGACCCTGGCCGAGGCCCAGCGCCTGCTGGCCAGCGTCCGCCGAGGACCCGAGGATCAGGGTCGACGTGGGTTCGGCGTTGGCGGGCTGGCTCGGCGAGGTCTTGCTGCACGCGGTGAACAGGTGGTCGGCCATGGCCGACCCGGTGGGCAGCGAGTCGGGCGCGCCGGGAATGCCCAGCATCGATCCACGGGACACCGACGACAGTGCGTCGACCGAGACCGTTGCGGTGGCCGTTCCGTTGCCGGCGGCGAGCAGACGCGCGGAGGCATAGTTGAGGACCGGGTAGAGCCTGCCGTCCTTGCCGAGGATGTAGCGGGCGCCGTTGTCCTGTTCGACGATGACCTGGCCACCCTGTTTCCAGTTGGCTGAACTGCTCGGGTTGAGAAGGCCGAGCACACCGAACACGGCCGCGGTCAGCACGGCGGCTGCCACGCCGAGGATGGTGCCGAGCACGAGTC
>DASYBO010000550.1:0-14636 GCA_036500685.1 Pseudonocardiaceae bacterium
CACCCTTGCGCGTCACTCGGTCATGATCTCAGATCCGAACTTGGCCAGCGCGGCGTGGAACTCGGCGGGACGTTCCAGATGGGGCGAGTGGCCGCAGCCGGGCAACACGATCTCCCGGTACCCGCCTCGGTAGCGGTCGAGCACCGCCCTGGTCTGGGAGACCATCGGCTGCGGCGGGAAGACGTCCTTGCCGGGCCAGTCCGGGACGACGCCGAGCTGCCCGAGCGCGCCGAGGTCGACGGCGGCGAAGTCGGACACGATCTGGTCGGCGTCGCCGCGAATCCACAACACCGGCAGCTGCTCGGCGATCTCGGCGAACCCGGAGAGGTCGCAGTACTTGGGCGAGAGCGCGTTGTTCACGCCGCGCTCGCCAGGCGCGGTGCCCGGCCAGTTCGGCGAAGCGACACTGTCACCTGGGTAGTTGTCCTCGCCGATCGCCAGTTCGAGGATGCCATCGACGTAGTCGTCCAGCGCATCCGGCGCGAGCTCGAACGGCGGGTTGCCGTAGAGCGTCGTGATGATCTTGCGCGGGGAGGTGCCGTTCTCGGCGGAACGGTCGCCTGCCACGATGCTGTCGATCATGGCCTGATTCGCCGTGCCGCCACCAGAGCCTGCGTAGTCGGGCCAGCAGGGGGTGCCGTCGATGTCCTTGGTGCCACCGAAACCGTAGGGCGAAGCCGGACTTTCGAGGATCAGGCCGGCAAGGCGCTCGGCGTGGTCGATGGCGTACTGCATGGCCACTCCCCCACCCAGAGACCAACCGAGCATGGTGACCCGGCCCGCCGGGACGAGGTCGGTTTCGGTGAGCAGGGCGTGCAGATCGTCACTGAAATCGGCAAGGCCCCGGCGAGCGTCGACGGGGAGTCGTTGCGAGCGGCCGAATCCGCGCAGGTCGGGCGCGACGCAATGCCAGTCGGCGGCCAACGTGACCATGGTTTCGGCGAAGAACCGCGCGCTGGACACGTTGCCGTGCACCAACAGCAGGGTCGGCTTGCCCGGTTCGCCCGCGGTGAGCACATGCAGGCGGGCGCGGGAGGTCTGCACGTCGGTGGCGCGCACTCCGTCAGGCAACATCGTTGTTCCTCTCACGACGCGAGCCAGCCGCCGATGGCCTGCTCGGCGGTGGATTCCCAGCCGAGCATCAGATGGTTGTCCCCGCCGACCATAGTCGAGCCCGCGACATTCGCGATGCCGGTGGTGGCCTGGCAGGACTTGTCGAACACGACGCCGTCGCTCGGGCCACGGGTCTCGTCGTAGAAGCCGATCAGTGTTGGCGAACCGCCGCACAGCAGGTAGGTCGGCACACTGGCCGGGACCGGCGTGGACTGGATCGTCGCGACCAGGGAGCCGTTGGCGATCGACTCCGCGATGCCCTTGCTGGTGCTGACAAAGCCGGTACCGCCGTAGTAGGTGGTGTACCAGTCGTCCTGCGTCTCGTCGACGCCGTAGGTGCCGTCCCAGCGGGCGAGCATCTGCCGCTGGCCGGTGAAGTACGCGCTGTCGATGCTGAGGCTCGGCTGCGGATAGATGATCCCGTAACACATGTAGGACTGGCTCGGCGACGGTCCGTTGAGCGTGCCGCCGCATTCCGGGTAGATCAGCGGGTTGCCCTCGGTGCCGTGCGCGAAGGTGTAGTCAAGGCCGCCGTTGGGGTTGCCGATCAGCACCAGCTTGGCCACGTCGCCCTGGTAGCCGCGACCCCAGGACGGGGCGACACCGGCGACGTACATCCGCGCGGCGAACGCGCCCTTGCTCCAGGAGACGAGGTCCACAGTGGACTGACCGGTTTCGGCCTTGACGCGGGTCAGCGCGTCGGAGATGGTCTGCGCCCATTCGTAGTTGTCGCCCTGAGTATCGGCGAAGTCCACCGCGAACACCCGGTAGCCCGCGCCGGTCAGGTACTGCATCAGACCGGTGCTCGGGCAGTTCAGCACGCCGCAGGTGCCGGCGCCGCCCGCGGCCGGGTCGCTGTACTCGCGGTCGACGTCGTCGTTGGCGCCCATCACCAGCAGCACGGCCTTGCCGGCGTTGCTCTGCCAGCCGGGCGCGCGGTAGAGCAGGAACTGCGAGCCGGGCGGTTGCGCGCTGCCGAACAGCGTGGCGGGCTCGCCGGTCTGGTTCTGCCGGCCGTCGGCGAGGTAGTGGTCGGCGGGCCAGCTCGAATCGGTGTCGGCCCAGTGTTCGACGCTGTCCCAGCCGTGGCTGACGCCGTTGGTGGTGCCGAGCAGGTTCAGCGTGCCGACGCTGGCGGCAGCTGCTGGGGTCGCGGTGAACACGGCGGCGGCAAGAGCCACGGCAGCCGTGATCGAGGCTAAGCGGAACGGCTTCGTTGCCATCGTCGCCCTCCAAAATGAGACCTGATTCAGGTATTACTATTCCAGGATCGGCCCGATGTCAACGACGACGAGGAGGGGCGCCCGTGAACGATGGCCTGCACACACTCGGTCGCTGGCCACGCGATGTCGCGCGGCGGACGCCGACCCGGATCGCGATCGACGACGGCACCGACCGGATCAGCTACGCCGACCTGGACCGCCGCGCCGACGCTCTGGCCGCGACACTGCGGGCGTCCGGCTGCCGACCGGGCGACCGGATCGCGACGCTGACCGGCAACAGCGCCGCGCACATCGTGTTGTTCTTCGCCTGCGCGCGGGCGCGGCTGGTGCTGGTGCCGTTGTCCTGGCGGCTGGCCGCGCGGGAGATCGCCGAGCAACTCGCGCATGCCGAGCCCTCGCTGTTCGTGGTGCAGCCCGCACACGCCGCGCTGGCCGCGGCCGCGCTCGCCCGCCTGACCGATCCCCCACGCCACACCACGTTCGCCGCGTTGGCCGCCATCGATGACCACGCGGAACTCACACCGGTCCGCGACGACGATCCGCTGCTGATGCTGTACACGTCCGGCACCTCGGGCCGGCCGAAAGGCGTCGCGCTCAGCCACGCGAACTGCTTCTGGACCAACCTGAGCCTGTCCCGCACGGTGCCACTGACTGGGGACGACGTGGTGTTGCAGATCCTGCCGCAGTTCCACGTCGGCGGCTGGAACGTGCAGCCGCTGCTGGCCTGCTGGGCCGGCGCGACCGTGCTGGTGGAGCGCGGTTTCGACGCGAGCCGGGTACTGCGGCTGATCGCCGAGCGCCGGGTCACCACGATGATGGGCGTGCCGGCCAACTACCTGTTCCTGGCCGAACACCCGGACTTCGCCGGCGCCGACCTGAGCAGCCTGCGCACGATCGTCGTCGGCGGCGCGCCGATGCCGCAACCGCTGCTGCGCACGTTCCACGCGCGCGGCGTCGCGCTCGTCGAGGGGTACGGCCTTTCCGAGGCGGCACCCAACGTGCTGTGCGCGGGCCGCCCGTACCCGTATGTCGAGGTGCGACTGGCCGACGACGGAGAACTGCTGGTGCGCGGGCCGAACGTGTTCGGCGGCTACTGGCGCGACCCGGCAGCGACCGGACGCGCGCTGCGCGATGGCTGGCTGCACACCGGCGACCTGGCCACCCTCGACGCGGACGGGTGCTACCGGATCGTCGACCGGGTGGACGACATGTTCGTCTCCGGCGGCGAGAACGTGTTTCCGAGCGAGGTCGAGAACGTGCTCTACGGCCATCCCGCCGTCACCGAGGCCGCGGTCGTGGCGCTGGCGGACGAGCGCTGGGGCAAGGTCGGGGTGGCGTTCGTGGTGCGGCGGGCCGGCAGCGCGGTGACCGCCGAAGAACTGGTGGTGCACTGCCGCTCGGAGCTGGCCCGGTTCAAGGTGCCGCGCGAGTTCCGGTTCGTCGACGAGTTGCCGCACTCAGCGGTCGGCAAGATCCTACGGAGAACGTTGCGGGAGGACGCATGAGCTTGACCGGCAGGCGAGCCCTGGTCACCGGGGCGGCAAGCGGCATCGGCGCTGCCTGCGCGCGGGCGCTGGCCCGAGCAGGCGCCCACGTCGTCGTCGCCGATCTTGACGAGGCGGGCGCGACCGCGATCGCCGACGAGGTCGGCGGCGAGCCGTGGGTGGTGGACCTGACCGACCTCGCCGCGCTGGCCGAGCTCACGCTCGACGTGGACGTCTTGGTGAACAACGCCGGCATCCAATTCGTCGCGCCGATCCAGGACTTCCCGCCGGAGAAGTTCCAGCGGATCATCACGCTGATGCTCAACGCGCCGTTCCTGTTGGTGCGCGCGAGCCTGGATCACATGTACCGGCAGGGATTCGGGCGGATCGTGCACATCAGCTCGGTGCACGGGCTGCGTGCGTCGCCGTTCAAGTCGGCCTACGTCGCGGCCAAGCACGGCATCGAGGGACTGTCCAAGGTGATCGCGCTTGAGGGCGCCGCGCACGGCGTCACCAGCAACTGCGTGAGCCCCGGTTATGTCCGAACACCGTTGGTGGAGAAGCAGATCGCCGACCAGGCCAGGGTGCACGGCATCGCCGAGGACGAGGTGCTCGAGTCGGTGCTGCTCGCGGACACCGCGATCAAGCGCCTCGTCGAGCCGGACGAGGTGGCCGATCTGGTGCTCTGGCTGACGGGCCCGAACGCCAGGATGGCAACCGGTTCGTCCTTCACCGTGGACGGCGGCTGGACCGCGAAATAGCCGGCAGCCGCCGAGTTCCTCCGAATGCCGCGTCGGCCTGAGTTCACCGTACGGACCGCGTCCGGTTGCCCACGCTTCGCGTTGATGCACAACGTAGTCAGCCCACTACCGAACTTTCCCCTACGTCTCGCGCGCGCTCGTTCACCCCCGTCCCGCCCCCTGGTACTACCTGATTCATGACGGGCACATCGGACCGAAACCCACAGGTCAGGTTCGTGTTGTTGGACGGGGTCGCGGCGTGGCGTGGCCGCCGTCCGCTGCGCATCGGGCCGCCCCAGCGCCGGGCGGTGCTCACCGCTCTGCTGCTCAACGCGGGCCGGGTCATGAACATCGACCAACTCGTCGCCGCGGTCTGGGGGTCCGCGGCGCCGGAGAAGGCCGCCGCAACACTGCACGCGTTGATCTCGGCGCTGCGCAAGGCCCTACAGCCGGAGTTGGCGCCGAGAGAACGCGGCGATCTGATCCGGACCATCGACCGCGGCTACCTGATCGACTCGGCCGACATCGACCTTGACGTGTTGCGCTTCAACGCCGAGATCGCCGATGCCCAGCGGGCCAGGCAACGCGGCGACCTGTCCGCCGCCCGCGCCGCACTGTGCGCCGCGCTGGACCGCTGCCGCGGCACCGCGCTGGCCACCGTGCCAGGACCGCTTGCCGCGCGGCACCGCTGCCTGCTGGGCAAGGCTCGGCTGGTCACGTTGGAGAACCTGGTCGAGATCGATCTCGACACCGGCTCCGACCAGGCGCCGCGACACGATCTCAGCGGCGCGCTCGCCGCCAACCCGCACCGCGAACGACTGCACGCGCTCTACATCCGGCAACTCGAGGCGGGCGGCCGCACGGCCGAGGCGCTGGCCGCGTACGCCCGGATCCGACGGGTGCTGCTCGCGGATCTCGGTGTGGAACCGGGAATCGAACTGCGCAGGCTGCACCAGCAGATCCTGGCCGGTGACCGGCCGGGGCCGGTGCACGCGCCCCGGGTGGTGCGGCCTGGCGCCGATGACGAGCAGCCGCCTGGCGCGGTACCGCACCAGGCGGTGCTGCTCGGGCGGGCAGGGGCGCTGGCCGAACTGGCCGGTGAGCTCGCCGGAGGGATGGGGTCCGGGCCGTCGGTCGTTCTGCTGCACGGCATCGCCGGGGTCGGCAAGACGGCAACGGCGGCCTGGGCCGCCCACCGGTTCGCGGCGCGCTGGCCCGATGGGCGGTTCTTCCTCTCCGCCGACGCCGACGACGCGCAGCGGGCGGCCGTGCGGCGCGCGATGGCGAACGCGCGACGCTGCCTGCTGGTGTTGGACGACGTCACCTCGGCCGCCCAGGTGCAGCCGATGATCCCCGACAATCCGGCTTGTTCCGTGCTGCTGACCAGCCGCCACCGTGGCGCGCGGCTGCCGCACACGGGCCGGGTCGAACTGACGCCGCTGACCGACGAGACCGTGATCGAACTGTTCGCGACCGCGGTCGGCACGGTGCGCGTCAACCAGGAGCCGGATGCGTTGGCGCGGCTGATCGACGCGACCGAGGGCGTGCCGGCGCTGGTGCTGTCCGTTGCCGAAGCGCTGCGGCGGCAGTCGGGTTCCTCGCTGGCCGAGTTCGCGGACCGGCTTGTCGGCCAGAACGATCATGGCTCCATCGAGTTACACCTGCGGTCCCTGTTCGACCCCGGCTACGCCGAGCTGGATCCGTTGCGGGCCAGGGTGTTGCGCGCCGCGGCCCGGCAATCGGAGCTGACCGGCGCCGCTGTTGCCGAGGCCACCGATCTGCCGCCGTGGCGGGTGGACGCGCTGCTGATCGACCTGTTCGATCGCGGCCTGCTCGATCGGGACGGCGCCGACGGCTACCGGTTCCCGCCGCTGGCGCGGGACTACGTGCTGGCGCGGGGGCGGGAGATCGAACCGCTGGCCGAAATGTGCGCGCGGGTCGCCAAACTCACCCGGCACCTGGTGCTCGACGGTGCCCGCGCGGCCACGATGGTCCGGCCGTCCCATCGCCCCCTGCTGCGCGGCCCGCGCCGTTGACCCGGTCAGCCCGCGTCGCGGCGCACGCCGTACTCGCGGACCAGATCGGCGCGGCTGCGCAGGCCGGTGCGCCGGTAGAGCCGGGTCAACCGGCCCTCCACCGCCTTCTCGGTCACGCCGAGCGCGGCGGCCACATCGCCGTTGGTGGCGCCTGCGGCGATCATCTCGATCAGGGCCCGGTCCGCTTCGGCCAGGACGGTCGGCGGGCGCACGGTGATCCCGTTGTCCCGCAACCGGTCCGCAGCCAGCTTCTGCCAGCGCACCGCACCGAGTTCGCGGAAGGTGCCGTACGCGGTGCGCAGCGTGTCCGCATTGGACAGTTGGATGCGGGCGGCGAGGAACCGGTCACCGAGCGAGTCGGCCAGTTGGCCCGCGGCATCCGCGACCCGCTCGCTCGGCCGGATCGCCAGCCGTGCGAGCAGCCAGTACAGCCGCGCCTGTCGGGTATTGATCCGCGCGCACAGTTCGCCGAGTTCATCGGCGGTGCGTTCGGCGCCTGCCCGCTCGCCCATGGCGAGTTCCGCGTCGACCTTGCGGCTGAGGACGAGTTCCCGGCCGGTCAGGTAGCCGAGCCTGCGGCAGCGCTGGTCCAGTTCGGACAGTGCGGCCGCCGCCGGTCCCGGCCGGTCCTCGGCCAGTTCGACCCCGGCCGCGGCCCAGCCGATGACGTGGCCGAACAGCTGCTCGGCCCGGACGTTCGCGAGCAGTTGCGCGGCGCGGGCCGGCTGGTCCTGGCGCAGCCAGGTTTCCGCGGCGAGCGCGGCGACGATCCCGTCGACATGGGTGATCTCCTCGTCGGCGGCGGCGTGTTCCTCGGCGATCGCGCGCACACCGGGCCAGTCGCCGACCCGCAGCGCGGTCACCGCGGCGGACAGTCGGCTCAGCGACGGCGGCGGGGCGCGGCGCACCGCAGGCGAGGGATGCGCGCCCGCGATGATGCCGCGTTCCGCGGTGAACAGGTCGCCCCAGGCGAGCGCGTGCCGGGCCTGTTCGAGCCGATCGTCCGGCAGCGGGGTGACGGCGTCGTGTTCGGCCGCCCGCCAGGCCACGCCGTCCGCGCTGATCGCGGCCAGGATGCGGACGCCGGCCAGCAACGCGGCCTGGTGGTTGGGTGCGGTCGGGCGCAGTTGGGCCAGGGTGGCCAGCGCGTCGTCGAACCGCTCGCCGAGCAGCGCGATTCTGGCCTGCTGCAAGCCGTTGGTGACCGCGCCTGCCGCCTCCGGGTCGGCGGTGACGTCGAGCGCGGCTCCGTGTTGGCCGGTCCTGATCAGCGAGTTGACCAGCACGGTCCTGGCCAGCAAGGTGTCGCGCTGGTTGTCCTCGGGCAACGCGGCCAGCGCGGCGCGGGCCAGGTCGATGGCTTCGCGGTAGCGGGCCAATGCGTAGCAGGCGCGGCTGGCCACCGCCGCCGCGGCGACCTGCGTGTGCGGGGCGATCGAGCCTGCCGCGAGCAGCGCGCTGCTCCACTGGTAGGCCAGCGCGGGATCGCTGTCCAGCACGTGTTCGGCGGCTGCGACGAGTTCGTCGTGGCCGAAGCCCGCACCCGCGCCGACCAGGTGTTCGGCCAGCGCGCGCTCGGACACCGCCCGGCCGGCACGGCGCGCGGCGATGGCGTCCTCGGCCAGGGCGCGGTGCAGCGCGGTCCGGGTGGCGACCGGCAACCGGGCGGCGAGCGACTCACGCAACAGCGGAATCGGAAAACGGAGCCCGCCGTTCTCGGTCTCCTCGATGAGCCCGGTGCGCAGCAGGTGCGTCGCGGTCGCGCGCAGGTCCACATCGGACAGGTCGACGCGGGTCAGCGCGGCCTCGATCGCGTCCAGCCGGTCGCCGGGCAACGCGGCCAGCACCCGCGCGGCCAGGTTCGTCTCGAGTTCGGCGTAGCCATGGGACGGGGCCGTGGATCGCGCGGTGAGCAGGCCCTCCTCGTCGGTGGCCGTGCTGAGCAAGGCGACCAGCGCGCCCGGATTGCCCGCCGTGCGGCGCAGCAGCGCGGCCGAGTTGCGGCCGGGGGCGATGGCCGCGATGTCGTTGTCGGTCAACGGGTCCGGCACCACGCACGGCCCGGCCCGGTCGGCGAGGGCGCCGTCCAGATCGGCGCCGGTCCCGCTACCGACCAGGATCAGCCGGGCCTCCAGCGCCAGCAGCCGGATCAGCGCGCGGCCCGCGTCGTCGAGCAGGTCGGCGTCGTCGACGAGCAGCGTGGCCGGCGCGGCCCGGAGGACGGCGAGGAGTTCGGGTAGGCCACCGGGGCCTGCGCGGCGCAGCCCGAGCGCCACGCGCAGCGCGATCGCGAGATCACCGGCAGGCCCGCCGCGTACCAGCAACGCGGTGATTCCCTTGTCGGCCAACAGCTTCTGTACGCGCGGCAGTACGCTGCTGCGGCCAGAGCCCGGCGCGCCGAGCAGCACCGCGACCGGCCGGTCGGACTCGGCGAGGGCAACGGCCGGGTCGGCCGGGATCGGTTCGGCCACCGGGCCGAAAGGCTGCCTTGCCCGCGCGGTGAGCTGCGCGCGGTTCTGGCTGCCGGTGGCCCGCAGCAGCCTGCTCACCTGCCGTTTCACGTACATCTCGTTGCGCTGCACCAGCTCGGCGATGCGCGCGTTGCTCAGCCCGTCAGCGACCAGGTCCATGATCAGCTCGTCGGCGGACGCGGTCGGCGCGCCCCACGGCTGGGAGTCGCTGATCGCGCGGGCCGCGCCTTCCGCGCGCAACTGCCACACGGTCGCGCCGAGCGCGGCGAAGCGTTGCCCTGCCGAGGCGATCAACGCGGAATCCTGCGTGCGTTTGCCCACCGCCAGCTCGAACCTGGGCAGCAGCAACGGATCCGTCGACGCCTTGACCACGCCCTGCGGCGCCGGCCCGCCCTGTTCGGCGATGGTCAGTTCGGCGGCAAGACGCAGCTCAGGGTCGGTCAGCTCGTCGCGGGCCGCGAGCGCCTCGTCCAATCGCCCGGCCAGGGCGAGCGCGGCGGCCAGCCGGGAGACCAGCAGCTCACGGTGGCGCGGATAGCGGTGCTCGGTCATCCAGTCCAGGGCCGAAGTAAGCCCTTCGATCGCGGCGTTGTGGCGGCCGTAGAACAGGTCGAGGCCGGCGGCGGCCCATTCGGACAACGGCCGCAGCACCGCTTCACCGACCGGCGTCGCGCCGGTCAGCCACTGCCGGGCGAACTCGGGCCTGCCGCGGTGCAACCACACCTCGGCGGCGAACGCCGCGGATTCCTCGGCGCTGGCCAGTTGGTGGGTTGCCGCGCCGGTGAGCCGTTCGGCGACGGCCAGCGCCAGCAGGTCGTCCCAACGACTGGTCGACCAGGCCAGGTACGCGGTGTTGTCGGCGGCAAGGCGCGGCGCCCGCGCCAGTTCGGCCAGTTGGTCCTCGGCCAGTTCGGCCGCTGCCTGATCGGGCAGGCCTGCGAAGAGCAACAGCTCGGCGGCGTAGCCGGAGTCGGCCAGAAGCTCCACATCGGACAGTGCGGTGGTCAGCCCGCCCGTGATCAGGTCGGCACGCAACCGGTCCAGCACGATGGCCGACGTGATCGACTCGCGCGGCAGGCCGCGGATCCGTGCCCACTGGCCGGTGCGTACCCACTCCCGCACCGAGGATTCGACCGATTCGGCGGGCTGCGGGGGAAGGATCTCCGCGCGGCGCCACGGCGGGCAGCGCCGAGCCAGTGCGCCGGCCAGCACCGGGATGCCGATCCGCGACCCGGCGAGCACCCCGCTCCCCCGCAGCAGCCGAAGATCGGCCGGGTCGCAGTCGGCCGTGTCTCCGGCGATCGCGATCCGTTCGGCCGCGGCGCGCGCGGTGCCCGGCAGCTCGTCGACCCTGGCGAGCAACTGGTGCCAGTCGGGCAAAGCGAGCCGGAAACCAGGGGCGAGCCGCGCGGCCCCGTCGAGCACGAGCACGCCACCGCGTCGCAAGGCATCGGTGAGCACGCCGTGCAGCGCGGCGGCGTTGCCGCTGGTCGCGGCCCGCACGGCGCGCACGGTCGGTTCGGCCAGCGGCACACCGAGCAGGTCCGCGCCGAGATCGGCCAGTTCGTCCTCGGTGAATCCGGTCGTCTCGTGCCGAGGCAGCGCCGCCAGCGCGGTGACCAAGTCGCCGGGCAGCAGTTCGGCCCAACCGGCGGACGCGGTGAGCGCGAGTTGCGGGCGCAGGCTCGGCGGGACCGCGAGCAGCTCGGTGAGCACGGCCGCGCCGTCCGAATCGAGCAGGTGAACGTCGTCAACGACAAGGACGCCGCGCTGTCGCGGTTCGGCCCGCAGCAGTTCGCGCAGCGCGCCCTGCCGATAGTCCGGCGAGTTCGCGCCGACGAGCTCAGCGACCAGTCGGAGCAGTTCGCGCGGCAGCCACATCGGGAAACCACTCGCCGCCCGCACCGACAGCGTCCGGCTCAACGGCTCCGGCGGCACCGCCGCGATGGTGTCGGCCAGCCAGGTCCGGCCGGTCCCCGGCGCACCGGTGATCAGCAGCGCCGATCCGGTCGACCCACCGAGCAGATCGGCCAGCACGGCGACCGGCGCTGGTCTGCCCGGCATGGCTCCCCCTTCACCGCGTACCCGTGAACGCGATGAACGCTACCGAAGACAGCTTCCGGTGTCCTTCGGCGCACGGTCCGTCACGAACCGCGTGAGCGCTGAGTAGTCAGTGCCCGCCGGTGTTGGTCTGCCAGATGACCGCTCCGGCCGAGCTGTGCATGACCAGGTTCCCGTCGTTCTCGAGGGTGACGCTGGCGCCGGCGTTGTTCGGGGTGTTGCTGGACCAGACCGCAGCGCCGGCCGCCGTGTAGAGCACGAAGTTGCCGTCGCCCTGCATGATCGCCTTGGTCGCGCCCGAGTTCACCGTGTTCGTCGCCCACAGTGCGGCGCCGCCCTCGTAGAGGACCAGGTTGCCGTCGCCCTGCAAGTTCAGCGCGAACCGGCCGTCGCACGAGGGCAGCGAGCCATTGGCGCCAAGCGACTGGTTCGCGCTCAGCGTGGCGCAGCCGGCCGGTGGCGCGCAGCTGGCCGGGGTGGGCGTGCCGGCCGGGATGCCGCCCGCCACCACGTTCCACTCGCCAAGCGACGCGGGCTGTAGGTTCACCGAGGCGCAGACGCCGCCGGTCACGTTCTCCTGCGGGACGACCGCGCCGTTCGTGCCGACCACGTGGTAGCTGCCCGAATTGAGGCCGAGGCCGGTCGGGTTGAGCGTGATCGTGCTGTTGTAGGCAGTGCCGGAGGTGACGTCGGCCAACGTGACCTGTGCGCTCGTCCGGCTGCTCGCGACATCCGGCACGACCTGGAGCACGCCGATATTCGCCGTTGTCGCGTAGGCGGGCGCGTACTTGGCCAGCTGCGCGTTCGACGTCAGCAGGGTCCCGCCCGCACCCGCGTACGCGTTGAGGTTGGCATCGACCCCGTTGATCGGCAGGATCGCCTTGTACTGCGCCAGTTTCACGATGCCCGCGTTCACCTCCTGGCTGGTGACGACCGCGAACCCGGCCTGGTAGCTGTTCCACAGGTTGGTGATGTTGTTCTCGGGCGCGAGCAGGTCACCGCCGGAGGCGTTGCCGTAGGCCTTGGAGTAGTCCAGGTAGACCGCGACCGGCTGCTGCGGGAAGGACCCGGAAAGTCCCCGCAGGTTCGCCAGCCAACCGGTGTAGATCGGGTAGCCGACCGTGTCCTTCTGAGTGCCGTCGTGGATGAAGAAGTCCTCACCACCGCCGTTGGGCAGGCCCATCCCGTAGTTGGAGATCCACTGCACGGCCTGGGCCGCGAGCTGGCTGCTGTCGCTCGGTGCGGTCCACTCCTGCGCGAGTTTGACACCGTAGGCGTGGGCAAGGCCTGCGAAGATCATGGCAAGGCCGGTCGACTGGGCCGAGTCCAGGATGATCGTGACCGTGTACTGCTTGGCAAGGCCGAACAACAGGTCCGGGATGTTCGCGTAGTTCTGCGCGTCGCCGACGTGCCCGCCGAAGTAGTAGTACAGCGGCGTGTTGGTCACCGCGCGCACATCTGCGGTGAGCTGACCGTACGTGCTCTGCACGCTCCAGACCCGGAACTGCTGGTAGACCCCGGCCAGCGCCTGACCCGGCGTGGCCGCCGGTACCTGTCCGAACGACGAGTAGGACGTGCCGTTCTTCGAGTTGAATGTCGCTATCGAGCCGTAGGCCTGCGGCAGGTAGGTGTTGTGGAACTCGTCGATGTCGGCCTGGGCCCAACCCGACGGCCCGCCGTTCTCGTCCCATTGCGCGTCCAGGAACCCGTAGTCCAGGATGCTGCCGCCATAGCCTGCCTCACCCGCGATGTGCCGGACGGTGTCGGTGGCGTAGGTGAGGTAGGCCGGTTCCGCGTTCGGATCCCACCAGGCCGGCGCCGAACCCTGCACGCCGGACGGGCTCACCTCGTGACTGGTGACCCAGGACGCCGGGCTCCCGCCCCAACCGGAGTACCAGAAGATCGGCACCAGCTGCATACCCGCCGCGCTGGCATTGGCCAGTTCCTGGTCCAATTCGGTGAAGTTGAAGCTGCCCTGCGTCGGTTCGATGACGCTCCAGGACAGGTTGATCTCGGCGGTGTTCAGGCCTTTGGCGTGCAGGGCCGCGAAACTCGACTCCGACCAGGCCGTGCCGTTGTTGTCGAAGTCCAGTTGGGTCGACCACATCGGCGTGACCGGCGCGGCAGGCGCCGCTGCCGCCGTGGTCGCGGTGGCGAGCACCAGCGGGACCGCCGATAACAGCCCGATGAACCATGGACGCAGCTTCATTGGTGTCGCCCTTTCCGCCTGGCAGTGCGGAAAAGTGTGCGAGCGGCCGCGAATGATCGTCAAGAAGGACAGATCTTGCGCTGTTCAGAAAATCCGACATCGCGCTACGCCGAACGGCCGTGCGCCGGGTCCAGAACTGTCCCTTGCGGACCGACCGGGACGCACGGCGCCACCAGCGATTATCAGGCGTTCACTGTTTTCCTGGAGAACGGTCGATCGAGGGCGAAGGGCGATTGTTCACCGTTGACATATCACCTGAGCATGCCGGTACTGCTGGGGTCGACCTGGGTCATGCCGTAGCGCTCGAACAGCGGGCCGAGCGCGGCTTCGTCGAGTTCACCGCTCTTGGCCAATTCGTTCGCCTCGACGAACCAGCCCTCCGGCCCGGCCGGCACGAAGATGGTCAGGTGCCGTCCGCCCGTGTCGCCCGCGACCATGCCGTGCGGCACGCCGCGCTCGACCTTGATCAACTGGCCGGGCCTGCCCTCGATGGACTCCTCGCCGCACCGGAACCGGTACTCGCCCTCCAAGACGTAGAAGTACTCGTCCTCCGCGATGTGCACATGCGGGTCCGGCCCCCGGCCGGGCATAAGGCGCATTTCCAACATGGCGAACCGGCCGCCGGTGTCCGATCCGCCCTGCAGGATCGTCCCGTCCAGGAACGGCAGGCTGAAACTCTCTCCCATGCCGTGATTGTCCCGGACGCCTAACGAACCCGCCCCCACGGGCGATAAAACCCTGGGTGGTTCGCTATGCACGACTCTTGGTTGGCGAGCAGTCCACTTCGGCGCACCGTCGATCGGGTCGAACGCGCCGCACTGGCACTCGCTATCGGGCTCGCGGTCGCGGCCGTGCCGATCGCGCTGCTGACCGGCGCCGCTGTCCACCGCGCGAGCGACGCCATAGTCGCCGCCGAGAACGCGGCCGCCCACCCGGCCACCGCGCTACTGCTGCGCGACGCGCCGACCGACACCGCAGCCCTCGGCGCCGCGACCACGCTCGGCGAATGGCACACAGACGGCACCGTCCGCACCGGGCCGGTCGACGTGATGCCCGGTGCGACCGCCGGCACGACCGTGAGCGTCTGGCTCGACGACGCCGGCCGGCCGGTCGCGCCGCCGCTCACAGCCGACCAGGCGTACTGGCGCGGCTTCGTCACCGTGGTGATGCTGCTGCTTGCCACGTTCGCGCTGATCACCAGCGCATACCTGCTCACCCACTGGCTGTGCGAGCGCAGGCGCATCGCCGAATGGGCGGCCGACTGGCGCGCCGTCGAACCGCGCTGGACCCACGGCTAGG
>DASYBO010000551.1:0-4579 GCA_036500685.1 Pseudonocardiaceae bacterium
GGTGGCGGCGCGGACCGTGCCCAGTTGCAGGTTGAGGCCGAGTACCGGCCAGCGGTTGTTGACCGCGCGCGGCATGTCCGGGTCGACCACGTTGCCGAGCACGCCGGAGCCGACGGCCGAGCCGCGCACGATCTGGTCCTCGCCGATCTCCCAGGTCAGGCCGGGACGATCCGGGGTGTTCCAGACGACCGTGCCCCAGGTGGCCATGTCGCCGTTCTCGGCCAGCACCACCGGAGTGGCGGGAGTGATGGACAGCGAGCGCACCGAGGCGTTGTCCTCGGCGGCCCAGACGACCTGGGTGTTGGTGTCGTTGGCCGACCACTCACCCGAGATGTCCAGATAGATGTTGACGTCGTGCGCCTTGCCGTCCGCGCTCGACGCGACAACGGACACATAGGACAGTGGCATGCACTGTCTGCGCACGTCGCCGGGTTCGACCGGGGACAGGAACGTGACCACCAGCTTCACCCCGGCAGCGGTCAGCGTGAAGATCGACTTGGTGCTGGTGACGGTCAGGTCGGTCTGGGTCATGGCCTGCAACGCGGGCTGGTTGGCCAACTGCGGGATGCCCATGAACGTGTAGGCGGTGCCGTCGATGCGGGCGATGCCGGTCATCGCGGTCACGTGGCCGGTCCAGAACGTGGCCCAGGAACCGGGCAGGGTGTCGGCGGCGAGCCAGGAGCTCAGGTACGGCGAGCGCACCGCCAACGGCGTGGCAGGCGGGCGGATCGGGTTGAACGTGGACGCGACAAGAGGCTGTGCGGTTGCTGCCGACGCCTGGCCGGACAGCAGCGGCAGCGCGGCGAGCGAAAGACCCGCGGCCGAGGACAACTTCAGCAGGTCGCGGCGGGACAAACCAGTTCGACGTTCCTCACTCATTGATCGACACTCCCCTGTTATCAGGTGATTCGACGAGCCCGACTGAGATAGGTCTGCAGCAGCACGACGACGGCGAGGAACGCGCCGTTGACCGCGGCCGACGCCGAGGAGCCGTACTGCGAGATGTACTGGCCGATGAGGTTCTGGATGACCGCGAGCAGCAGCACCCCGGCCACCGTGCCGAGAACCGAGCCGGCACCGCCGGAGAGCAGCGTGCCGCCGATGACGGTGACCGCGATCGCGGTCAGTTCGTAGCCGACGCCGATGGCGGTGACACCGGAGCCGAGCCGGGACGCGTTGAGCAAACCGGCGACGCCGGCGAGCACGGCCGAAAGAACGTAGACCCAGATCTTGGTGCGGGCCACCGCGACGCCCATCAGGGTCGCCGCGTTCTCGTTGCCGCCGACCGCGAACACGTTGTGCCCGAACCGACTCCTGGCCAGCAGGATGCCACCGAGCACGAAGAAGACGGCCACCGTGATGATCGGCGGCCAGCTGCCCTGGCCGAGCTTGTTGAACAGCGACCCGGCCGGCACTTCGTAGGTGGTCTGGCCCTCGTGGCTGATGGCCTGCAACAGGCCGCGTGCGCCGAGCATGCCGGCCAGCGTGACGATGAACGGCGCCATGCCGGCGCGCGCCACCATCAGACCCTGGGCCAGGCCGATCAGCCCGCACACCGCGATCGGCAGCAGCAGCGCCACGACGAAGCCGCCGTGGATCGACCCATAGCTGGCCAGCACCCCGCCCAGCGCGAACACCGAACCGACGGAGAGGTCGATGCCGCCGGAGATGATCACGAACGTCATGCCCAGCGCGAGCAGCGCGGGATAGGAGTTGCCGACCAGGATGCTCAGGATGTTGGCGCCGGAGGCGAAGCCGGGCGAGGCGATCGAGGCGATCACCACGACCAGCACCAGCACGGCGAACGCGCCCTGGTTCTGGACGCGGCCGAGCACCCGGTCACGCCTGCTCGGCAGGAAGACCGGCGGCGGCGATTCAGGGTTCGCCGTGGTCAGGGATTGGGTCGTCACCGTCCGCTCCGATCCCGCGCCGCGTAGACCGCGAGGCAGATGATCACCGCTTCGGCCATCTGCGCGTAGGAGTTGGGCACGTCGTGCTGGATCAGCGTGGCCGAGAGCAACTGCATGAACAGCGCGCCGGCCACCGTGCCCAGCACGCGGATCCGTCCGCCGGTCAACGGAGTACCGCCGACGACGACCGCGGTGATGGCCGCGAGTTCGATGTTGAGGCCCTGGTTGGCCGGGTCGGCCTCGGCGCCGTGCCCGACCAGCAGCACGCCGGCCAGCGCGGCGAGCACGCCGGAGATGATGTAGACGGTCAGCAGGACGCGCCGGACCGGAAGACCGGCGAGCGCACTGGCCGCGCGGTTGTCGCCGACCGCGACGAGTTGGCGGCCGAAGGTGGTGCGGCGCATCACGAACACCACGATCAGCACGACGACGACCGCGGCGATGACCATGATCGGCACGCCGCCGACGCTGGTGAGGCCGATGGCGCCCAGCGTCGGGTCGCTGACGGGTTTGGCCTGGTTGCCGTTGAAGATGACCGCGACGCCGCGCAGGCCGATCATCATGGCCAGCGTCGCCACGATCGGCTGCACCTTGGCCACCGCGACCATCAACCCGTTGACCGCGCCCGCGACCGCGCCGCCGACGACACACACGACGATGGCGAATCCGGCGTTGTAGCCCAGATACAACGGGATCAGCGACGCGGCCAGCGCGATCACCGCGCCGACCGAGAGGTCGACCCCCTCGGTGGCGATGACCAGCGCCATGCCCAGCGACACGAACAGCGTCGGCACCAGCTGGAAAGCCTGCACGCGCAGGTCGCTCGCGGCCAGGAACTCCGGGTTGAGCACGGTGTCCACCACGACGAGCAGCACGATCGCCGCGTAGACGCCGTAATCCCGCAACCAGGCCAGGATCCGGGCGCGATCGACGCCGCGCGCGGCGACGACCTCACTAGTCATCTGAAGTCTCCCCGTCGATCCCAGCGGTGGGCTCGCTGGCCAAGGCCCGCAACAACTCCGGCTCGTTCACCTGCTCGCCGCTCAGTTCGGCCACTGCGGCACCCTCGCGCAGGACCAGCACCCGGTCCGAACCCTCGATGAGTTCCTCCAGTTCGGAGGAGATCAGCAGCACGCCGAGCCCTTCCTCGGCGAACTCGTCGATCAGCTTCTGCACCTCGGCCTTGGCGCCGACATCGATGCCGCGCGTCGGTTCGTCCAGCAGCAACACCTTGGGGTGCAGGCACAGCCAGCGGGCCAGCAACACCTTCTGCTGGTTGCCGCCGGAGAGTTCGCTGACCTTCTGGTCCGGACTGGCCGCCTTGATGCGCAGCCGGTCAACGAAGTAGTCGACGATCTCGTCCTGTTTCGCGGTGGAAACCAGGCCGAGCCGGGATAGCCGGGGCAATGCGGCAAGGACGATGTTCTGGCGGACGGACAGGCTCGGGATCAGGCCCTCGGCCTTGCGGTCCTCGGGCAGCATCACCACCCCTGCGCGCACGGCCTCGGCCGAAGTCCCTCGCCGCAAACGCTTGCCGCCGACGGTGACCGTCCCCGAATCGCGTTTGAGCCCGCCCGCGATCGCCTTCGCGGTCTCGCTGCGCCCGGACCCGAGCAGCCCGCCCAACCCCAGCACTTCGCCCGGTCGGATCTTCAGCGACACCCCGTGCAGTTTTGGGTTGACGGTCAGATTCTCGGCGGTCAGCACGGGTTCGACGTCCTCATCGGCGTCGTGCGCGCCGAACGCGGTGACACCGTCGCGGCGCACCTGCGCCATGTCCCGGCCGAGCATCAGCGAGACCAGCCGCAACCGGTCCAGTTCGGCCAGTTCGCCGGTGTGCACGACCGCGCCGTCGCGCAGCACGGTGACGTCGTCGCAGATGGTGTACAGCTCGTCGAGCCGGTGGCTGACGTAGAGCACCGCGATGCCGGCCGCACGCAACCGCCGGATCACGCCGAACAGGGTCAGCACCTCGCGCCGTTCCAGCGACGAGGTCGGCTCGTCCATGATCACCACGCGGGCCTCGAGTTGGATCGCGCGGTCGATGGCGACCATCTGCTGCGCGCCGAGGCCCAGCGACCCCAACGGCCGCGCGACCCCGGAAACCTCGATGTCCACGCCATAGTCGGCAAGGATCTCGGCCGCCCGCGCGTTCATCGCGCGCACGTCGACCAGCCCGAACCGCCGTGGCTCGCGGCCAAGGAACAGGTTGCGCGCCACGCTCATCAGCGGGACGAGGTTGACTTCCTGGTAGATCGTGGAGATCCCGGCATGCTGCGCGTCCAGCGGGGTGTCGAAGGAAACCGCATTGCCGCCCAACAGGATCCGGCCCCGGTCCGGCCGGTACACCCCGGTGATCACCTTGATCAAGGTCGACTTGCCAGCGCCGTTCTCGCCGACGAGAGCGTGCACCCGACCCGGACGCAGGGCGAGGGACACGTCGCGCAGCGCGTGCACACCGGGGAAGGACTTGCCGATCCCGGAGACATCGAGCAGCGCGCCTGCGTCCGGGTCGGATGCGGTGGCAGACATCAGTACACGGACCCGTTCGTCAGCGAGGCCTGCGCGTTGTCCTTGGTGTAGTGGTGGTCGGTGATGGTGACCTTCTCCGACGTGCCCTTGTCCGAGTAGAAGTCCGAAAGGGCCTGGAAGGCGAGCGGGCCGAAGCG
>DASYBO010000552.1:0-12844 GCA_036500685.1 Pseudonocardiaceae bacterium
GGCAATGGCGAAGGCGGCGATGAACAGCGTGATGGCGCTGGCGACGAGGGTGGCTCTGGTCTCGCGGTCGTGCCGGTCGAGTACGGCGAGGCTGTCGCCGACGTAGCCGGTGTAGAGGGCGGTGGCGGCGGAGAGCAGGGCCAGGCAGACGGCGAAGCTGCCGTAGGCGGCGAGCCCGAGGGTGCGGGCGGCGGCGATCTGTAGCAGCAGGCTGCCGCCGGCGTTGATGCCTTGGGAGATCAGGGGTGCCGCGGCTCGTTTGGTGACGGCGCTGCCGAGCCGGGTGATGCGGTTCGGTACGGCCGGGCTCACCGCAGTGCGCCGCGGATGACCGTGGGGCGGCGCCGCTGGTGGGGTTGTTGGTGGCCTGCGGCGAAGGTGAGCAGGTAGCCGCCGATCTTGCCGTCGAGCAGGCGGATGCGTTCACGGGTGCGGTCGAGGGCGTCGAGGCTGACGCCGCGCCGGGTGACGACGAGGACGGCGTCGGATTCGCGGACCAGGCTGCCGATCTCGGGTGCGTCGACGATGGGCGGGGTGTCGACGAGCACGAGGTCGTAGTTGGCGCGCAGTTCGGCGACGGTCTTCTCGATCATGCTCGACTGGAACGCGCCTTCGGCGCTGCTGCCGGTCTGGATGCCGGCGGCAACGGCCCAGATGGACGTTTCGTGGTCGATCCGGACGTTGTGGATGCAGCCGGCCAGGGGTGCGGAGCCGGAGGCGAGTTGTGTGAAGCCGGCGAGGCGCGGGTTGAGGTTGAGGGTCTGGGAGAGCTTGCTGGTGTCGACGTCCGCGTCGACGACGCAGACGCGCAGGCCGTCGCGGGCGGCGACGGTGGCCAGGTGCAGGGTGCTGGTGGTGGCGCCGGCCTGGGGGCCTGCGGCGGTGACCACGACGACGCCGTCACGGACCGCGGAGCGCAGGCCGGTGAGGGCGATCTGGTAGGAGGGCATGGCCAGGCTGCCGCGCGGGCCGGGTAGGGCGGCGCCGTGTTGCCAGCTGATTTCGGCGATCTCGGCGAGCAGCGGTTCGGGTGCGGTGGCGTGCAGGTCGTCGGCGTCGCGGACGCGGCGGTCGCGGTCGGCGCGGGCCCAGGCGATGGCGGCGGCGACGACGAGACCGAGGGCGAGGCCGATGGCGGCGTCGCGGAGCAGGTCCTTGCTGAACGCGGAGGGTTGGGCGGCGGCGCTGTCGGCGAAGCTGACGCCGTCGCCGAACTGGCTCAGGCTCACGTTGATGGCCGCGGTGTCCGCGTCGATGCTGGCGATTTCCTGGGTGACCGCGGTGCTGGGCGGTTTGGGTTGGTTGGCAAGCAGTTGGCTGCGTTCGGCGGCGAGGGCGGCGAGGCTCGCGTTGACTTCGGCGGTGGCGTCGCTGCCGGAAAGGTCGCGGTAGGCCTGGATGACGGCGTTGCCGATGCCGGTGGATTCGGTGGCGTCGTCGGCGGTGACGGTGAGCGTGATGGACTGGCCGCCGGTTGCCGCCGCTGCCGTGACGTCGCCGCGCAGGGTGGCCAGGTCGGGTGCGCTCGGGTAGATCGTCCTGGCCTGGCTGAGCACGCGGTCGGAGGTGAGGAACAGGGCGCGCTGCTGTACGTAGCGAACGAAGCTGGCTTCGCTGAGTTGGCCGGAGTTGGTGGGGTCGGTGTTGATGCCGGTGGTGGAGTGAATGGGCGCCTTGAGCACGATGGTCGCGGTGGAGGTGACGCCGCGCGGGGCGGTGATGGCCGCGACGACCACGCTGATCGCCACGATCGCCAACGTCAGGCACAGCGATGTCCACTTGTAGCGGATCAGCGCTTCGAGCAGTCGCGGTGCGGGTTGGCTGTCCATGTCGTCCAGTTCTGCTCGGGCCAAGTGCGATGTGGTCTTGCAGCTTACGAAAACGGGTGAGGCGCACACTCACCGTGTTGGGATTGTCGCCGACGAACCGGAAAGTGCTACAGGTGCGCACCGTTGACCAGCCGAATCAGCCTCCTGCGCGCGAGGCGAAATGACGGTGTGCCGACCAGGACGGGGCCGACTCCGTGATCCAATCGTTACCAGACAATATTGACGCCGGGCGACACGTCGACCACGAGCGCGGCGATCAACCGAATATGCCCGCTTCCATGTCACGCTGTGCGCCCCCAAGAACAACATCATCATCGGCGACGGGCGAAGTGGACGCAATGGTGGAAGCAATGGTTGGCCGGTGACGGGCCGAACGGACTCCGAGCTGGACTTCGCCGGCCTGCTGAAACGACTGCCATCCGCGCAGAAGAGCGCCAAGGGCGCGCCTGCCTACTCACGGTTTATCAATCGCCGGGCCGGCGGATATCTCGCCGTCATCGCCTATCGCCTCGGATTGACACCCAATCAGGTGACAATTGTCAGTGCGATCTGCACGGGAATCGGGATCGCGTTGATCGCGATCCTGCCCCCGTCGGTCGGCGAGGGTGTCGGCATCTGCCTCGCACTGGTGGTCGGCTACGCGCTGGACGCGGCCGACGGCCAATTGGCGCGGCTGCGCGGCGGCGGCTCGGTCTCCGGGGAGTGGCTCGATCACGTCATCGACAGCGCCAAGATCGCCTCGCTGCACTTGGCCGTGCTGATCGCCGGATATCGCTACTTTCACCTACCGGCCGGCTGGTTACTCGTTCCACTTGGTTACTCCGCGGTAGCTACGGTGTCGTTCTTCGCGATGACCCTCAACGACCAGCTGCGTCGCAACAGCGGCAAGGCCACGCGACCGGCCACCCGCCCCTCCACCGTGCGTTCCCTGCTGGTGATCCCGACCGACTACGGCTTGTTCTGCCTGGTGTTCCTGCTGTGGGGCGTGCGGGATGTCTATGCGGTCGTCTACGGTCTACTGTTCGTCGCCAACGCCGCCTTCCTCGCACTGGCGCTGCGTAAGTGGTTCGGGGACATGCGGGCATTGGAGGACCGTTGACCGTCATCGGATACGCCCCCGGCGCCTACGACCTGTTCCACATCGGACACCTCAACATCCTGACCAGAGCGGCTGAACAGTGCGACAAGCTGATCGCCGGCGTGGTCACCGACGCCGTCGTGCTGCGGGCCAAGGGGAAGGCGCCGGTGATTCCGTTGGCCGAACGGCTGGCGATCGTGCGCAGTGTGCGCTACGTGGACGAGGCCGTACCCGACCCGTACGTGGACAAGTTTCAGATGTGGGACCAATTGCGCTACGACCTACTGTTCAAAGGGGACGATTGGCGGGGTACCGAAAAGGGTGAAGCATTGGAGGCTCGGCTTGCCGAGGTCGGTGCACGCGTTGTGTACTTCCCGTACACGCTGCACACCTCAAGCACCCTCCTGCGGAAGATGATCTCGATGTCGTCCTAGCGGGGTAGGGGGAAAGGCCGGTGCGGATGGCGACCCGGGTCACGGGGGCACTGGTGCTGAGCGTCGTGCTGTGGTTGGGCACCGGCATCGCGGTCAACGATCCCGCACCGGAAACGCACGTCAACGCGGGCGGTATCGCGCTGGCCACGACCGCCTATCCGGTTCCGGAGGGCGCGGTTTTCGTCGCCCCGAACGGTTCGGACAAGGCCGCAGGCACCCTCACCGCTCCGCTGGCCAGCTTGGCCTCGGCCATCGCCAAGGCACCGGCAGGCGGCACGGTCGTGCTGCGCGCCGGCACCTATCGGCAGACCGTGACCGGCAACGTGACCAAACGAATCACCATCCAGCCCTACCCCGGTGAGAGGGTGTGGTTCAAGGGCACCGTCGTGGTCACCGGCTGGACCCGCGTCGGCAACACCTGGCAGCACGCCAACTGGACCACCACCTTCTGCCATACCTGCTACACCAAGGACATCGTCGACCCGAACTACCCCTACGCGGGCTGGCCGGACATGGCGTTCCTGAACAACAGCCAACTCCGCCAGGTCGGCAGGGTCGCCGACGTCGTCGCCGGAACGTTCTTTGTGGACGAAACAGGGCACAACCTGATCCTCGGGGACAACCCGGCCGGCAGAACCGTCGAGGCGACCGCGTTCGACCGATTGCTGCAACTCGATCCCGGCGCGGCCGGCAGCGTCATCCGCGGCATCGGCGTCGAGGAGTACGCGTCCAATCAGGACTACGGCAGCCACGGCGCGATGATCGTGGACAACGCCCCCGGCGTCACCCTGGCCGAGGACACCTTCGCGCTGTCGGCATCCTCCGGCGTTGCCGTGTTCCAGCCCGACTCCACCGTCACCGGCAGCACCGCGGTCGACAACGGCCTCGTCGGCCTTCTCGCCAACCGAGCCGACGGACTCAGGCTGACCCGGAACACGTTCAGCGCCAACAATCAACAGCACTTCGCCCTCTCCGGCGACGCGATCGGCGCGGCGGGCGCCAAGATCACCAGAACCAGATCCCCTTATGTCGCCGACAACTACTTCACCGACAACATCGGCACCGGCTGGTGGTGCGACCTCGGCTGCACCAACGCGACCGTCGTGCGCAACATCGCCACCGGCAACAAGGTGCACGGCCTGTTCTACGAGGTGTCCTCGACCGCGCTGATCGCCTCGAACGTCGTCGCCGACAACGCGGGCGACGGCGTCAAACTCTCCGGCGCCGACCACGTCCGCGTCTACGACAACACCTTCGCCGACAACGGCACCGCGCTGGGCATCTACAACGACCCGCGCGCACCCGACACCGACCCCTACAGCCAGCAACTCGGCCTCACCTGGGTCACCACCAACCTCGCGCTGGTCAACAACTACTACGCCGACCCGGCCGCGCACGGCCCGATCATCGTCTCGGCCGACTACAAGACCACCCCGCACGTGGGCCCGTTCGTCAGCACCTCCGACGGCAACGCCTACCAGCGCCCCGCCGCGAACACCCCGCTGCTGTCCTGGGTGACCGCGCCCGGCACCACCCAGGACTACGCCAATCTCGGCGCGTTCCAGGCCGCCGGTTTCGACAAGCACGGCCTGGCCGGCGACCTGGCCACGATCCCGTTCATCGACCCGGGCCAGCAGGACTACCTGCTCAACACCGGCGCCCTGGGCATCGGCGCCGGCCTGCCGCTCCCAGCCGACGTGGCCGCCGCCATCGGCATCCCCGCCACCGCGCACCCCAACATCGGCGTCCTGGCCAGGCCCCGGTCCTGATCTTGCTGGCAATGAATCGACCGCCGGACTCCCGAGGGAGTGCGGCGGCCGATGGGGAAGCGGGGGACAGTCAGTTGCTGCTGGCGCCGTGCGGGGAACCCTCATGGGCGCCGTCGGCGTCGCTGGCCCTGATCCAGTAGCTGACCACGCCGGTGGGGGCCGAGGTGTCGGTGTAGCTCAGGGTCGGTTCGCTCCACTTCCAGGATAAGGCGGAGGTCGTGTACACCGGGTTCGTGGCGCTGCCGTCCCGGTACACCTGATAGGTCAGGCCGGTGTTCTGCGCGTCCCAGGTCGCCTTCCAGGTCACCACCGGCTGGCCCTGCGCGTTGCGGACCACCGTCGGCGCCGCGAAGGGCACCTGCGGTCCGTCGTTCACCGCACCGGACACACCCCGTGCCGCGAAGCGGACCAGGCTCTGCTGCGGCTGGCCGTTCACGGTCAGGAACTCGCCGCCGACCACCACGTAGGAGCCGTTCGCGTCGATCGACCAGGGGCCGTTCTGCCAGAAGCTGGTGCTCGGGCCGCCGTCGGTGTTGGGCATCCAGGGCAGCAGCGCCGGCACCGGGTCGCCCACCTTCACGCCGTTGAACGCGACCGGCGAGGTCCCCCCGGCCTGGGCGGTCTCGGCCAGCAGCCGCTGGTACCGGCCGGGGATGCTGCTCGGGATGCCGATCGGGTCACATTCGTGCGTGTGCGACGCGCTGTAGACGATGCCGTTGCTGACCACGACCGCCTGGGTGTCGCCGTAGCAGCCGTCGTCCCAGTTGCTGCTGCCGTTGGCGAAGCTGATCGACGAGCGGCCCTCGAAGCGGACCGCGCCGTCGCCGAAGTTGTACGCGCCGATGATCGCGTTGCCCTGGCCGTCCGGCTCGATGTCGGTGACCGTACTGACCGTGCCCGGCAGCGTCACCGTCCACGGGCTTGAGTTCGCGCCGTTCACGTTGTCCACCGACATGATGCCGCGATGCGCGGCGCTGTTGATGTTGTTGAAGTCGCCGCCGACCAGCACCTTGCCCGAGTTCGGGTCGGCCAGCACCGAGAACACCTCGCCGTCCGCGACCGGCCCCCACGGCAGCGTCGCGCCGGTGGTCGGGTCGATCGCCGCCAGCCGCGTGCGGGACACGCCGTTGACCGAGGAGAAGCCGCCGCCGATGTACACCGCGTTCGACGTCACCGAGATGCCGCGCACCCTGCCGCCCACCACCGGCTTGAACGTCTGGTTCAGGTTGCCGGTCGCGGTGTCGAACTCGGCGATGCGCGAGCGGTACTGGCCGGAGATGTGGTCGAAGTCGCCGCCGACGTAGATCTCGCTGCCGTCCGCGCTGGCCTTGATCCGGTACACCGAGTCGCACAGCCACTGGCTGCCGTCGGCCTGGCAGTACGGGCCGGGGTTGGTCGAGGAGGAGTACGGCGTGCCGGACACGACCGGCGCCCACGGCAGCAGCGCGCCGGTGGTCAGGTCGAACGCGAGCAGGTTGCTGCGCGGCACCTCATTGGTGCCGGCCGGTGAGCCCGCCGGTCTGGCCTCGGTGAACCGGCCTCCGGCATAGACGGTGTTGCCGACGATCGTCACCGCCCAGACGATCCCGTTGGTCTGCGGCGTCGGCAGCGCGCCCGCGGTGACCGGGGTGGGCAGGGTCGGCGCGGCCGCCGCCGCGCTCGAGATCGCCGGCAGCGCGCCCGTGGCGAGCAGTAGGCCCGCCAACACCGCAGTGCGACGAAGAAGACGACTCATGGTGATTCCTTTGGGTGAGTTGCCGGCGGATCAGGGTCGGGGCGCTGCGGTTGCTTGCGTTGCCGGTTGTGGCACGGCGACACCGTGCCGGCGAGCGATGACGCGTGCGGCGAGTGCACGATAGTCCCGCGCGACGACATCCCAGTCGTAACGATCGAGAGTGCCCAGCGAGGCGGCACCGCGCGCGAGGGTGGCCGTTTCGTCGGCTTCGGCCGCATCGCACAACGCCGCGAGTTGGGCCGCGTCACGGAAGTAGCGGCCGTGCTCGCCGAGCACCTCGCGGTTGAAGTTCACGTCGTATGCCGAGGTGGCGGTGCCCGCGCCCATCGCGCGCAGCAGCGAGGGATTGGTGCCGCCGACCGAGTGGCCGTGGATATAGGTCAACGCGTTGGCGTAGAGCTGATCAAGCAGTTCCTGGTCCCAGACACCGCCGAGAAAGCGGATTCGCGGATCTTCACCGGCCAGCGAATGCACCCGATCGGTGTACTCCTGGGCGTAGGGAGCCGACCCGACGACGATCAACGGGCGCTTGGCCGCGCTACGCCGGTAGCCATCGACCGCGAGGTGAACGTGATTCTCCGGTTCCATCCTGGCGACGACGAGATGGTAGCCGGCCGGCGAAAGGTCCAGTTCGGCAAGGCGGAACGTGTCGACATCGGCGAGTTTCGGGGCACCGTAAGGGATGTAGTCGGTGTCGACGCCGAAGCGTTCGAGGTAATAGTCCGAGATGCCCTTGGCGTCCGCGATCAACGCGTCCGACCAGCGGACCGCGAGCGCCTCGGCCCGCTGGTAGTAGCGCTGGCCCGCGCCGCTCCACTTGGCTCGCTTCCATTCCAGACCGTCGACGTGCGTGATGACCGGGACTTTCGCCAACCGCAACAACGGCAGCAGCGGCGCGTTCGCCGCGTTGAACACGAAGGCGACATCGCAGCGGTGCACGACCGCGTGCCCGACCGACAACGCGGTGTGGCTCAGGGTTTCCAGCGTCTTGCGACGCATAGCGGGCAGGTGCACCAACCGCATGCCCAGGTACTCCGCAGGCCGCTGCTCGGTTTCACCATTCGGCACGCGGCAGTAGACGGTGACGTGCTCGCCCATGGTCGCGAGCCGTCGGCCGACCTCCTCGACGCAGGTTTCGAAGCCGCCATAACGCGCCGGCACCCCACGGGTGCCGATCAACGAAATATGCATTCTGCCCCTGCCGCGGCCGTTCGGACGAACAAACGCCGCCCAGCGACCATGCCGAGGGTGCTGATCAGCGCCTTCGGCAACACGCAACGCGGCTCTTGGTTAGATGTTCTGTTTCTAGCCGCCTCCCGTTACTGTTGTCACGCCGCCCCCCGGTTCATGCCAATTCGCCGTGAAGGAATCAGGTCCGTGCCAGCTGCGCAGCGAGTGGTTCAGCGGGCGCGAGCCGAGTACTGGCCGGTCGTCTGCGTGCTGGCCTTCATCCTCGCCAGCGACTACAAGTTCCGGCTGCGCGCCGACAACCAGACCATCCAGGGCCAGGCCGACATCTTCGTGGTCATCGAGGTCGCCACCTACGCGCTGATCGCCTGCTTCCTGTTCTTGCGGTTCAAGCCGACCTTCCGGTTGCGCAGGGCCGATGCCTGTACCTACCTCGGTTACGCCTACGTCGCGGTCTGCGTCGGGTCCGCGTTCTATTCGCCGTATCACGCGCTCGCCCTGGTCAGGGCCGGGCAGATGGTCGTGGTGCTGGCTTTCGCCCGTTCGGTCGTCCGGCATGCCGGCCCGGCCGCGCCGCACCGCATCGCGCACGCCTACGCGGTGCTGATCACGTTGTCGGTCATCTTCGGCGTGCTGGTGCCCTACCCGCAGCTGCCCACGCAGCGCGGCCGGTTCACCTGGCTCTACATTCACCCGGTCGAGGCCGGCATGCTGCTGGCCATCGCAGTGATCATCCTCACCGCCTACCTGCTCGGCGGGCGGGTGCGCCGCTCCGGTCCGCGCTGGCATCTTGGTGTGTACGGGGTGCTCTGGCTCGTCTGCGTCGGCGCGCTGCTCGCCACCGGCACCCGAGGCGCCGCGGTCGGCGCGCTGGTCGGCATCGTGATCGTGGTCGCCACCCGCTGGCGCGGCATCCGCAAGCTGGAGGTCGCCCTGGTCGCCGCGGTCGGGCTGGGTGGCGTCGTGCTCGCCATCGCCCCGCAGATCACCGCGTTCATCTCCCGCGGCGAGTCCGTTGCCCAGCTGGAGACATTGAACTTCCGCACCGACCTGTGGAGCCAGGCCCTCGCCGATTTCGCTCAGCATCCGCTCTACGGCTTCGGGTTCACCGCTGACCGTGGCTTGTTCCTGGACACCACCGGCCTGGGCGGCGGCCACAACGCGATCATCAACCTGCTCGTGGACACCGGCCTCGTCGGCACCGCGGTCTGGTTCGCGCTGCTGATCGGCCTCGGCCTGACCGCCTACCGGCTGCGCCCTCGCGGCATGGCCACCGACCGGGGCATCGTGCTCGCCCTGCTGGTCGGGATGTTCGCCAACAGCATGTTCACCGACGAACTCGGCGCGCCCGCGAACGCCATGTGCACGTGGCTGTTCGTGTTGCTCGCCTGGGTCGGCATCCTGCGTGCGGGCGCCGCCCCATTGCCCGAGAAGTTGCCCGAGAAGTTGCCCGAGAAGGAGCCAGATGGTGAGGCGCGTGCTCTGCTGCCACCCGTCAGCGGAGCGCTACGGCGCGGACCGGATCTTCGTTGAGTCGGTGCGCGCGTTCGTCGAGGCCGGTTGGTCGGTCACGGCGACCCTGCCCGGCGACGGCGACCTCGTCGGCATCCTCAGGGACGCCGGCGCCGACGTGGTGTTCTGCCCGACCCCGGTGCTGCGCAAGGCCGCGCTGCGCCCGACCGGCCTGCTCACGCTGCTAGCCGAAACCGCCCGCGCCATCGCGCCGATGACGCGGCTGGTGCGCCGCGTCCGCCCGGATCTGGTCTATGTCAACACGGTCACCGTGCCGGCCTGGCTCGCGGTGGCGAAGCTGTTCGGCAAGCGGGTGGTCGTGCACGTGCACGAGGCCGAGGACGCGGTGCCCGCGCCGATCCGCACCGCGCTGGCCCTGCCGCTGCTCGCCGCACACAGTGTCCTGGTCAACAGCGAGGCCACCGCGGCCACGGTCGCCAGGGGAGTCGGCGGGCTGCGTGGCCGGATTCGCCTGCTGTACAACGGAGTCGAAGGCCCGACGGAAGCGATCACGCCGCGCGCCGAGCCGCGTGATCCGGCCCGGATCGTGCTCGTCGGCAGGCTCTCGCCGCGCAAGGGCACCGACATCGCGATCGAAGCCATCGGCAGGCTCGCCGTGAAACGCGCGGTCACTCTGGACGTCTACGGTTCGGTGTTCACCGGCTACGAGTGGTTCGAAACCCAACTACGCCAACGCATCGCCGACCTCGACATCGCGGACTCGGTGCGGCTGCGCGGTTTCCGGGCCGACGTCTGGCCCGCCTACGCCGACGCCGACATCGCGCTCGTACCCTCGCGGGTGGAACCCTTCGGCAACACCGCGGTCGAGGCGCAGCTGGCCGGGGTGCCGGTGATCGTCACCGACGCGCAGGGCCTGCCGGAAACCGTGGCGGGCGGACGGTTCGGCATGATCGTGCCGGTCGAGGACCCCGGCGCGCTGGCCGACGCGATCAACACCCTGCTCGACGACTGGCCCGCCGCCCGCGCCACCGCGACCGAGGCCACCGCCAACGCGCGCACCACGTTCGCCCCCGCGACCTACCGCGCCCGCCTGCTCGACATTCTCACTCAGGGTCCGCTCAGCGAAATCGCTGAGCCGTAGGGAGATGGGGCTCGGCTACACTCACGCCGCATTTGGCCATCCACTTGAAGAAAGTTGCGCCCATGCGCCTCTGGCATTCGCTCGCGGCCGGCACGGCCACCGCCGTCCTGCTCGCCGTCAGTGCCGGCGTAGCCGACGCTACGCCACCGTCCGGTGTGACCGGCACGATCCTCTACCACACCACGGTGGCCGGTAAGGACTACATCCTGCGCGAGATCACCATCGCGCCTGATGGCACCACTGGTTGGCACCACCACGACGGAACCCTCTACGCGTTCGTGAAGTCGGGCACGCTGACGCACACCATGTCCGACTGCACGAGCACCGACGTGTACGGGACCGGTAGCACGTTCATCGAACAGAGCGGCGCCGACCACGTCCACATCGGCAGGAACCTCGGCACGACTCCGGTGGTGCTTGACGTTCTCTACGTCGATCCGGCCGGGAGCCCGCTGTCTGAGGACGACCCCAACCCTGGATGCTCGTTCCAGTAAGCGTTCAGTAGGCGCCGGTCAGAACGCGCCGAGGCCGGCCGGCGTGCCAATGCCGGTCGGCCCGTCCCAGCCGACGCCTGCCTTGCACAGCGCCGGTGACTCCTGTTGGTTCTGGCAGAACGCGGGCGGCGAGTTCTGGCAAAGGGTCACATCGCTGAAGTCGTGGCTTGGCGCGGAATAGAGGGTGTTCGGTCCGAGCACGCCGGCCAGGTTGGCGCCGCGCGCGTACAGGCCCGCGATGAACGGCGCGCCCGCGCTGGTGCCGCCTGCGATGGTCCAGTTCGCCGGCACTCCGCTGGCCGGCGCGTACGTGTCATAGGTGGCGACGCCGGTCGACGGGTCCGCGACCGAGGAGATGTCCGTGCTGGCTCGGTGTCCCTGGCAGTAGGCCGCGATCGCCGCGGGTTGGCCGCTGGCGGGCGGCAGGTTCATCGCGCAGCCGCTGCCGGTGTCGCTCCACGCGGTCTCGGTGAACTGGGTGCCGGTCGCGTTCGTGGTGTACAGCGAGGTCCCGCCGACCGAGGTGACCGTGCCCAGGTTCTGCGGCCAGCCGCTGTTCTTGCCCTCGGCCGCGTTGTCCCCGGCCGACGCGACGATCGCGACTCCCTTGTGGTTCAACGCGTTCGCCGGGTCGCCGGTGGCCATCGAGTTGTCGCTGTTGAACTGGTAGCTGATGCTGATCGCGGTCGCGCCCATGGTGATCGCGGTGCGCACGGCGCTGGCGAAGTCCTTGGCCGCGGTGTCGGCGTCGGCCTGCGTCGCGGTCGACCCGTCCGCCAGCGGCACCTGCAGTTCGATCAGGCGACAGGCCGGGCAGGCCGAGGTGGCCATGTCAACGTCCAAAGTGGTCTCGAAGCCGAGCTGTTCCTCGCTCTGCTTGTCCGGCACGGTCGACGCCGGCGCGAGCGGCGGGCCGCCGAGATAGTTGGCGACCTTGAGACAGCCCGCGGAGATGGTGCACGCGGTCAGGCCTAACTGGGTGCGGTAGGCGGCCAGATCCTGTTCCAGGTTGGGATAGGCGCCGGAGTCGATCACCGCGATCGTGCCGACGGTGCCGACCGAAGCGGCCGGCAGCTGGTAGGCGGCGGCCAGGTCCGGCGGCCCGTAGCCGACCGGCCCGCTGGTCACCAGCGGCGAACTGGAGGTCTTCGATGTCGTCACGAACTGGGCCTGGCAGCCGCCGGTCGCACCCGCGCAGACCGCGTGCACACCGTGCGTCTGGCTCAGCGTCCCGCTGTGCACCGCATCGCGGAGGCCGGCCAGGTCCGGCCCGGTGGCCGCGGGGGCCACCGCGACGGCGGCAGGCGCGGTGAGCGCGCTGATCAGCAGCGCCCCCGCTCCGATCATGATCATCCGCTGGGCTGCTCGCACCGAGTCCACAGTGGGGACCCTGACACAGGAGAGCCGAACCCGCCCGCGATGATCACTCAGTCGTGGTGGGGCAGATCGTGCGCGGCATGGTCGGCGTGGGCCAGGGCCTCGTCGAGCAGCCTGCGCAGGTGCCCGCCCTTGAGCCGGTAGAGCCGCGCCCTGCCCTGCGCCCGCTGGTCGACGAGCCCGGCAAGACGCAGTTTGGACAGGTGCTGGCTGGCCGCGGTCGGTCGGCAACCGGCACGTTCGGCCAGTTCGGTCACGCCCAGTTCGCCGTCGCGCAGCGCCCACAGCAGGCGCAACCGGGTCGGCTCGGCCAGCATGGTCAGCCC
>DASYBO010000553.1:0-11978 GCA_036500685.1 Pseudonocardiaceae bacterium
ATCGACCTGCCGCGTGAGCGGGACTACTCGGCGACGATGTCCGATCCGGCCTTCGCCTCCGCGACCGCGCACATCCGCACCCTGCTCGGCGCGCAGTCCGCGCTCGACTGACCCATGTCAGCCAATAGGTTGCCGACCGACAGGAATGCTGATGCCGACCGTGGCGCCGCCGCCTGCGCGGTTCGTCGCGGTCGCGTCGCCACCATGGGCGCGGGCGATCGCGCGGACGACGGCCAGCCCGAGGCCGCTGCCGCCGGCCGGCCGATGACGGCCGGGGTCGGCGCGACGGAAGCGTTCGAAGGCGTGTTCGGTGAAACCGTCGGGAAATCCGTTGCCGTCGTCGCTCGCCTCGATCAGCAGCCGATCGCCATCGGCATGCGCGGCCAGCACCACAGCGGAATTCGGCGGCGCGTAGCGCAGCGCGTTGCTGAGCAGGTTGTCGAGCACCTGGCGAATCCGGCCCGGGTGCAGCACCGCGGTCAGGTCGGGCTGGGCCTGCACGCGCAGCGCGACGTTCTTCACTTCCGCCGTCGGTTGCGCCGCGAGCACGGCGGCGGTGAGCAGTGGTTCGACGCGCTGGTCGGGCAGGCGGTCCATGATCGCGTTGTCGTCGTCGGCGGCGGCAAGAACCAGCAGGTCGTCGACGAGTTGGCCGAGCCGGATCGTCTCTCGTTCGGAATGCTGGATGGCCTCGCGCATTTCTTCTCGGGTGCGACTCTGGCCGGACGCGAGTTCCAGCGTGGTGCGCAGGTTCGCCAGCGGCGTGCGGATCTCGTGCGACGCGTCGGCGACGAACTGGCGTTGCTGGGAGAGCCCCGCCGCGATCTTGGCCAGCAGCGCGTTCATGGTGGTCGCCAGCGAGGCCAGTTCGTCACCGCTGGTCGGCACGTGCACGGGTTGCGACGGGTCGGTTTCGGAGATCCTGGCGACTTCGAGACGCAGCCGTTCCACTGGGCGCAGTGACGCGGTGGCCAGCGCCCAGGCGCCGATTCCGCCCAGTATCACCAGCACCGCGGCAGTGACTGCCAGAGTCTTGGTGACGGCTCCGGACAACTGGTTCTGCAAATCCAACGGGGTCGCGGCGATCGAGATCCAGATGCCGGCGTCAGTGCTCGCCGGTTGCGCGTAGAGCCGGTAGGCCGGACCGTCGCCGACGGACTGGAACCCGCCTCGCTGCCGGGCCTGCGCGATCTGCTGCTGGCTGAGCAGGGAAACACCGTTGAGGTCGGGCGAGGATCGGTCGACCAGCCCGTCCGGCGCGACCAACTGAATCAGGATGTCCGATCCGCTCGGTGTCTGCACGTGCACGCCGAACTGACCGTCCCTGGTGATCGTGGTGGCCACCCGGACCGCGCGCGACTTCAGCATCGCGTCGAGCTGGTTGTCGACCCCGATATGGACGCTGGCACCGAAGATGCCGGCACCGATCGCGGTCAGCACCGCGGCCGTGACGACGTACGCTGCGGTGAGCCGGACCCGGATCGGCAGGTTCACCTGGGCGTTCGCAGCCGGTAACCGACCCCACGGATGGTTTCGATGACGTCCCTGCCGACCTTGTGACGTAGGTACCGCACGTACTGGTCGACGACGTTGGACGTGACCGGGTAGCGGAATCCCCAGATGTGGTCCAGAATCCGCGACCTGGTCAGTACTTGGTCCTCGTGCCGCATCAGCAGTTCGAGCAGAACGAACTCCTTGGCCGACAGGTAGACCTCGGCCGAGCCGGACCAGACCCGCCGGCACAGCGGATCGAGTCGGATCGAGCCGACATGCAACTCGCCCGGCAGCTCACGGCCCGCACCCGCGCGGCGAGTGAGCGCCCTGACCCGCGCGCACAGTTCGGCGAAGCTGAACGGCTTGCACAGGTAGTCGTCGGCGCCCGCGTCGAGGCCCTTGATCCGGTCCGACACCGAATCCCGCGCGGTCAGCATGACGACGGGCACCTGCCAACCGGTGCGACGCAACCGCGCGCACACCTCGAACCCGTCCATGTCGGGCAGCATCACGTCCAGCACGGCCGCGTCGTACTCGGTGGCCGCAGCGGAGTGCAGCGCCGCTGTGCCGGTTCCGACCACCGCGACGCCGTATCCCTCCTCGGTGAATCCACGGCCGAGGAGTTTTGCCATGTAGTCCTCGTCTTCGACGACCAACAGCCGCATAGCCGGACTGTAGTCAGTTACACGCGCATTGCCAATGGATGCCGATTGCCATGCTGCGATTTGGTGAATGGAAAATGTGAAAATCCACATCGTCTGCTCATGATCGGCAAATCGCGCGCGAACTAGGCTCAGTACGAGTTTCCCGGCGTATCGCCACGTCAGCCAAGGAGACAGATGATCACGAAATTCGGTCGAAAGCGAGCAAGGAGGCTCGCGGTCGGCGGTGTGCTCGGTGCCGTCGCCGCGACCTTCGCGGTCATACTGACGATCTCCACCGCGCCCACCGCCAACGCGGTCGGCGGTGGGGGCGGCAAGTTCGAGAACATCTGCTACTACACGCACACCAACCAGGACGACGCCATCGTCTTCCCCGGCCAGGTCGGTGCGTCGCCGCATCTGCACGACTACGTGTCCAACCCGAACGCGAACGCGAACTCGACGGCGGCCAGCCTGCGGGCCGGCACTACCAACTGCATCAACAACCTCGATTTCGCCTCGTACTGGGCGCCGACACTGTTCAACGGCAGCACTCCCATCCACCCCAACAGCGACACGATCTACTACCTGTCCAACGGCAAGTCCAACGTGCAGCCTTACCCGTTCGGGCTCAAGGAACTCGCCGGCAACCCCGACGCCACCAGCCCATCGCAGGCGCAGAACATCCTGTGGGGTTGCTCGACGAGCGCGCCGACGCTGAGCTACGCGCCGAACTGCCCCAGCGGCAACGAGTTGCACGTTCGCGTCGACTTCGCGGACTGCTGGGACGGCAAGAACCTGGACAGCCCGAACCACCGCACGCACGTCGCGTACAGCAGCAACGGAACCTGTCCGTCCGGCTATCCGGTGCCGGTCCCGATGTTGAGCATCCTGTTCAAATACGCCTTCAACAACGGCTCGGTCCTCAAGACCTCGGCCGGCCTCGGTACCTGGAGTATGCACGCGGACTTCTTCAACGCATGGGATGTCACCGAACTCAAGCACATGGTGACGATGTGCCTCGACCCGCAGAAGGACTGCGGCCGGCCGACCGGCGTGCAGTGAGCTGACTTCGGCCGCCGGCCAGTGGAACCCCCGTACTTACCGGCTGGCAGTCGATGAGGGAGCGGAGGGCACCTGCGACGGGCGGTGCCCTCCGCTCCTGTCTATCCGTTTCCGGTGAGGAGGCCCTGATGACGACTGAGTTGGTTGCGGCGCGGGCGGAAGGTCAGGCGGTGCCGACGGGGGGTTGGCACCGCCTGACCGATGCGCGTTCGCTGCGGATCGCGCTCGGCCTGCTGTGGTTGCTGGACACCGTGCTCCAGAGCCAACCGGTGATGTTCTCCTCGGACTTCACCCCGGACAACATCCAGATCGCGGCACAGGGCAATCCGTCGTTCGTCGCGGGCCCGATGTTCTGGGTCGCGGACCAGATCCTGCGCCTACCGTTTCTGGCCAATCTCGGTTTCGTCGTCGTCCAGCTCGTACTCGCGCTCGGCCTGTTCATCCGGCGCACCAACAAGATCGCGCTCGTGGCGACGGTTGTCTGGTCGCTCGGCGTGTGGTGGTTCGGTGAAGGCTTCGGCGGCATCCTCAACGGTACGGCCAATCCGCTGATGGGCGCACCCGGCGCCGCGGCGCTGTACGTGTTGCTGGCAATCGTGCTCTGGCCGCGCGCGGAGTCTTCGACGCTACCGGCACGGCTGATCTGGTTCGTGTCGTGGGGGAGTCTTGCCGGTTTCGCGCTGACGCCGGCCAACCGCGCGCCCAACGGGGTGGCGGGCATGGTGGCCGGCATGGCCGATGGCGAGCCGGGTTGGCTGGCCGCGCTGGATCACGGCGTCGTCAGCGGGCTCGCCGGCCGAGGTTCGGCGATCGCCGTCGTGCTCGCCGTCGTGTTCGCGGCGCTCGCCATCGCCGGCCTGCTCCCGGATCCCGTCCGTCGCGTCGCGACGGTGGCCGCGCTGGTCGTTGCCCTGCTGATCTGGGTGGTCGGCGAGAACTTCGGCGCCATCCTGGCCGGTCAGGCGACCGACCCGAACACCGGGCCGCTGCTGGCCCTGCTCGCGCTCGCCTGCTGGCCTCCTTCCCGGCGGCTCCGATGAGCCGCGCCCGCACCGCGTTGGTCGCGGTGGCCGCCATCTTCGCGGTCGGTTGTGCCTCCGCTTCGGCACCGTCCATGGTGGCCAGCGGCCCCGAACCGGCCGGGCCGAACCCGTCCGAGTCGGCCAAGGAAGTGTGCGCGCCGGATGCGCAGCGGGAGATCGAGCTCAGCCTGTCCCTGCGGCTGACCGCACCGGTCACCCCGACCTGGGCGAACCACCTGTACTCCTGCCGATACAGCTACGCAGTCGGCGGTTTCACCCTGTCCGTGAAGGAACTGTCCGACCAGGCGGCGACCGACGCCTACTACGGCTTCCTGCGCACCGACCCGGCCAGCCAGGTCGCGCTGCGCGGGCTCGGCCAGGCCGCATTCACCGGAGGGGACGGGATCATCGTGGTACGCAAGGACTACAAGGTGCTGCGCGTCGACGCCACCGGCCTGCCGGCCCAGTTCGGCCAGCCGCCGATGACCCGTGCGGAAGCCGCCCGACGGATCGCCAGCGACATCATGGCCTGCTGGAACGGCTCCTGATCGCATCACTGCACCTCGTTCGACGAAAGGAAGGGCTCCGGCGCGGCGCTGCGCCGGAGCCCTGGCTTTTCGGTTGTCGGCTCAGCTTTGTGGTGTGCCTGCCACCGAATAGGCATCCCAGTCGTACAGGAATCCCTTCACGTTCGGTCCGTCCGTCGCCGGTTGACCCTGATCGTTGACGAGCAGGTTGGACTGGTTGAGCGCTTGACAGATGTAACCGTGATCGAGCTTGTACTTCAGGTCGAGCGTGCCGATGTGGTACTGCGGCTCGGTCGTCGCCGTTGCGGCGTTGAAGTTGCCGAGTGCCATCATGGCGACCCTGGCGCCGGTCACGTTCATCCAGCCCTCGAACGTGTACAGCGACGAGCTGCGCAGGCCGGAGGAGTCCGTCGAGTTGAACTCGTGGCCCATGCAGCACTTCCCGTCGTACGGGCTCGTGGTGTTGTCCGCGATGTGCGCGTTGCTCACCGTGCTCTGCGCCGGCTTGTCGAACGTGTAACCAGCAACCTGGCTCCACAGGCCCATCAGGTCACTCGCGGCGTGCCCCTGATACACGAACGCCTTGTTGATCGGCGCGTTGCCCGCCGTGCCCAGCGTCTTGAAACAGCCGCCCGCGTTGGTCAGCCCCGCGGCGTTGAGCTGCGAGGTCTCGGTCGCGTCGCTGAAGCTGGCCAGCATGGAGTCCCAGGTCGACGCGCCGAAGTACTGGATCACCGCGATCTCGGTGTCCACTCCGCCGTCGCTGTAGTTGGGGTTGTTGGTCTTCTTGAAGTTGCCGAACCCGCAGATGCCGGAGGAGAAGTTGCTGGCGTCGTTGTAGGCGTAGTTGCTGCCGTAGCCCATTGCCGCTTCCAGCAGGGTCACCTTGTTCTGCTCGGCCGAAGTCAACTCCGACCATGCGGGGCCGTTCTTCAGCAACAGCAGCGCCTGCGCCACCGGCGCCTGGCCCCACATCTCCAACCCGCCGTCCGCGTCCGGTTCCTTTCCGCCGCTGATGATGCTGCGCACCTGGGTCAGCAGCGCACTGTCCACAGTGGTGCCGTTGGTCGCCTTGGTTCCCGGCGCCTGCTTGTCGACGACGGCAAGGTAGTAAACCACCTTGGACTCGCCGATGTTGACCGGGTTCGTGCCCGGCCTCGGCACCGCCGATGTCGGCGCGGCCCACGAGAACGCGGGCGCGGCGACCGCGCTGTCGATCTCGGCCTGGCTGAACGGGGAGCCACCGCCCCCGCTGGTCGTCCCGGTGATCGACGAGCTGTGCGGCGATTCGACCGCGGACGCGTCCACGGCGGTCACGGTGTAGGTGTGTGAACTGCCAGCGGCCAAACCTGTGATCGTCGCCGATGTGGTGGTCGGGCTGGCGACGATGGTGCTGCCCTCGTACACGTTGTAGGAGGTGGCCGGGTCGCTGTTGTTCGTTTCGGTCCAGGACAAGCCGATGCTGGAACTCGTCGTCCCGGTGACGGCGAGCGAAGTCGGCATCGCGGGCCCGGATCCGCCGTTGGACGTGCTGGCGGTGACCGGGGTGCTCTTCGCCGACTCGGTGCCGGACATGTCGACGGCGCTCACCGTGTAGGTGTGCGTGCTACCGGCGGCGAGGCCGTTGATGGTGGCACCGGTGGTGGAGGACGTCCCGACGACGGTGCTGCCTTCGTAGACCTTGTAGGAGGCGGCCGGGTCGCTGTTGTTCGTCTCCGTCCAGCCGAGCGTGATGCTCGAGGTCGTCTCGGTGGTTTCGGTCAACCCGGTTGGTGTCGCCGGCGTGCCGCCGCCGGTGACGCCGTTGCCGTTGAACGTCACGTTGGTCGGCGCGATGTAGGAGGTCGCGTAGTCGCCGCTGAACACGAAGGTTTGCGTCGCGCCTGCGGCGATGGTCGCGTCCGCACTGGTGTTGGTGAGTGTGTAGTGGTTGCCGGCCGAAGTTTCGGTGACGTTCGACGCGCTCTCGATGTTCTCACTGGCGTCCAGATCGAACTGGACGTTCCAGCCGTTGATCGCGCTGCCCGAGTCGTTGGTGATGGTCGCGGTGTCGGTGTACCCGCTGCCCCAGTCCTTCGTCTTGGCGATGGTCACCGTTGCCGAGCCGCCACCGCCGGTCGTGGCACCTGTCACCGCTGTGCTGGCCGCGGATTCGACGCCTGCGGCATCGACGGCGGTGACCGTGTAGGTGTGCGTGCTGCCGGCCGCGAGGCCGCTGATGGTGGTACTCGTCGTCGTGGGGCTGGCGACGACGTTGCTGCCCTCATAGACCTTGTACGAGGCAGCGGGGTCGCTGTTGTTGGTTTCGGTCCACCCCAGGTTCAGGCTCGAACTCGTCGCGCCTGACACGACGAGCCCGGTCGGCGTGGCGGGGCCGTTGCCGGTGCCTCCGGTCGTACTCCCGGTCACCGCCGCGCTCGGGGGTGATTCGGTGCCCGACGCGTCGACGGCGGTGACCGTGTAGGTGTGGCTGCTGCCGGCGGCGAGGCCGTTGATCGTGGCGCCGAGTGTGCTGGATGTCGCGACGACGTTGCTGCCCTCGTAGACCTTGTACGAGGCGGCCGGATCGCTGTTGTTGGCTTCCTGCCAGGACAAGCTGATACTGGAGTTGTTGCTACTGGTCACCGCGAGCCCGGTCGGGGTCGCGGGCGTGCCGCCGCCACCGCTGGTCTGCGGACCGTTGGTGGACAAGCTGAAGTCGGCGAATTCCGAGGTTGTGGTCTTGGACGGACTCCACGAGGTGTCGTGTCCACCGTGGAAGGTGGAGAAGAACACGCCGGAGACCGGCGATGCGAACGTCTGCGTCGTGGTGCACACGCTCTTGCCGTCACTCCAGATGGTCACCGCACCGGTGCTGATGTTCACCAGCTGCTCGATGGAGTGCCAGTGACCGTCGGCAGGGAACGTCCAGTTGCCGAGGCAGATGTCCTGCCCGAAACCGGATCCGGCGCCGCCGTAGAAGTACAGTTCACCGCTGGGTGCCGACGAGCTGCCGCCGCGCCACATGTACCGCGTCGACCAGCCGTTCGAGCAGTGCTGGCCGCCACTCTCGCAGCCGGGCACGCCACCGTAGAGGCCGGGCATCTTGCCGGCGGTCTTCTTGCCGAAGTCGAAGCCGACCGGGAAGTTGTAGTCGTACTTCAGATCGATGGTCGAGCTGTTGTGCAACGCGGACTGACCGTTGGTGGTCAGGTCCTGATAGAACTGGGCACCGCCGAGCGCGCAGCCACTGGAACTCTTGAAGCAGCTCGGTGGACCGCTGTTGGCCGGGTAGGTGACCTTCAGCGCCTGGCCCGATGGGCTGGTCGGGTCGGTGACCGCCTGCGTGTTGGCGTAGCCCCAGTTGCAGTTGTACGTGCCGACCGCGATCGGGCACTGCGCGGTGTCCGAAGTCAGCCCCCAGGAGGAGTTCCAACCGGAGGTGTGGAAGTTGTCGAAGGTGCCGGTCCACGATGGACTGGTGCCGGCCGCCGCGACATCGGCCGTACCCCAGGAGATCAGGACGACAAGTAACGCGATCATGGCAGCCCAGAGGCTGGCCCGAGCTCTGGTGTGCGTCATTGCACATGCTCCTTAGACGGCTCTCGCGAGCCATCGGAGGGAATGGAGGAGTTCCACCGAACCCGGCGATCGCCGGTTCAGCGCATCGGAGGAGGTGCCACCGGCAAGACGGGCTCCCGGCCGCAACCGCCGAGTCATCCCGTCTAGCCTGAGGCATATTCACGTATATGAACGTTGTCGGGCTTGTGGCCTGTCTTCAGATATGGGAACACCGGCATCGACAGTAATGTCGTTGCCGAGGGGGTGTCAACGTTCGCGGGCGACTGAATCGGTCCTTCAGAATTCGTCGGCCGGTGAACGAGCAGGTTCAGCTGACGTTGACCGAGGTGTCGTCCACGACGAAGGAGGTCTGGTCGATGGAATCCTCGCTGCCGGTGAACTTCAGTGTGACGGTCTGGCCCGCGTAGGGACTCAACGAGAAGGTGTGCTGGGCGTAGCCGTTGAGGGCATTGAGGTTGGAAAAGGTGGCCAGGGTGGCGAGCACCGAACCCGAACCGTCGAGGACCTGGACCTTGCAGGTGTCGTAGGCCATGGTGGTCGTCGTTTCCGCGGTGTCGATGTGCAGCCAGAAGCTGAATGTCTCGGTGGTGCAACCCGTCGGCAGCGCGACGGCCTGGGACAGTGTGTCGGTGTGCGTGCTGCCATAACCGTCCAGCCACGCGTCCCAACTGCCGCTGCGCGGCGGCTCGGCGGAACTGTTGTTGATGACGCTGCTGCTATTGGCCGCCCACGGCGCCGCCGTGCCGGATTCGAAACCGGGATTGGCCAGCAGTTGGCCTGCGGTGCACCCGCTGCCGCCCGAACTGGCGATGGTCCAGGTGAACTGGGTCGACCCGGACGCCCCGGTGGAGTCGGTCGCGGTCACCGTCACGTTGCTGGCGCCAGCCGTGGTGGGGGTGCCGGAGATGATTCCCGTCGCGGCGTCGATCGTCAGGCCTGCGGGGAGGTTGGTGGCGCTGTAGGTCAGCGTGCCGCCCGCGGTGTCGTTCGCGGTGATCGGCAACTGCGTTGACTGGCCGACGGGTGTGCTCTGAGCGCCGGGATCGGTCACTGAAACGCTGCCGCCGCTGCCGCTCCCGAACTGGACGTCAAGCACCGAATGCAGTTCGATCCCGTTGGGTGCGACGCCGGTCTGTCCGTGCAGGAAGTCGAAGAATCCGACGCCGGTCACGGTGACCGGCACGTTGACCGTCTTGAAACTGCCGGTCGGCGTGTACTTGGCGTCGAATTCGTTGCGGGCCTTGGTGATGCTGGACAACAGCGGACTCGACGAGCCGACGCAGGTCGGGTCGGGGATCTCCGCGATCAGCGTGTGACCGGCACCGTCGCTGAGCACCAGGTGATAGTCGGAGTCCGATTCGAGTTTGAACTCCACCAAGGTGACCTGGAGCCGGTAGACGGTGGTTTCGGTCGGCTGGACGCGGTTGTTCGAGGGCAGCGAGCCCGGCGCCGTGAGGGAGTCCAGGTAGGCGATGGTGGTCGAGGTGGTGGACTGGAGGGTGATCTTGCCGGAATCGGCGTCCGTGCCGGTCTTCACCGACCACCGTTCGACGCCGCAGCTTCCGGTCGTCGCGCCGGGATGCGCGATGACGGCCTCGCGTTCTTCCTCGTCACCCGTTGGATTCTCGCGAACCTGAGCGCCCGCGTCCTGCGCGTCCGGGGCGACACCGCCGTCCGGCCGTACCTTCAGATGATCCTGATGCGCCACCGCGACAGCTCCGACCGACGGATTGCCGCCGACCCTGTTCGGTGAGGCCAGCCAGCCGACGGTGACGAGCGCGACCGCGACGACCACGCAGAACACCCCAACCGTCCATAACTCCTTGCGACCTGCGTTCATCGAGCGCCTCCCCGACAGCCGACCAGCACGGGACAGCCAGGCTTGGCAGCCCGCATCGAAGTGTGACCGGTCGAGCCGGGTGGAGAAATGCCTTGCGTGCACATGACAGTTGACGTTCAGGCCAACGTCGAGGTGAGTTAACGCCGCCGGGATTCATAGGTGCGCGCTCACAGTTCACAGTTGTCCAAGGAAAAACCAAGGATTTGAGAGCGGAAGGCACGCCGGATGGGCATGCAGGCACACCGTGTCGTTCGGGTTTGACAGAGTTGCGGCCATCTTGGTGAAGGTTGTTCACCAAGATGGCCGCCAACCTCTGGTGTCCGGCGATCTAGGGCAGCAGGTTGATCGACTCGGTGTAGGCGTCCTGGTTCGGCTCGGTCGTGCCGGGGTCGCCGCGGAAGTCGGTCCACAATGGATGCAGCTGGAAGTCGCGGCCGAGCGTGACCGCGGTGTAGTCGCCGATGAACTCGCCTTGCAGTGTCTTGCCGGACACCGCGCCGGTGCCGACGAACTGAACCTGCGGATCGCTGGTTTGGGTGGTCAGCCGTTTGATCGGCGTCGAGCCGACGTTCCACCTGTTGCCGGCAACGTAGGCGTAGTCAAGGCCGATGCCGTTCGGGTCGTAGGCGCGGGTGTAGAAGCTGACCGCGACCTGCCCGGCGAACGCGGCGACCGCAGGAAAGACTTCGTCCGAATGGCTACCGATGGTCGTCGGTGTCGACCAGGAACCGCCCGCGAAGGCGTGCGCGAGAATCACGTCGCCGTTGGTCTTCACCGAGCTGCCGTTGGCGTACTGGCCGTTGCGGTCATCCGCCCAGGTCACCCAGAGCTGGTTGGCGACCGGGTCGTAGGCCAGCTGCGGGAAGCTGTTGATCCGGAAGTTCTCGCCGGTCAGCGCGTTGTTGGCGATGTCGTTGTTGAACGGGAAGTCGTAGTTGGTGCTCACCTCGGAGTTGGTGAAGGTGTGGCCGTGGTCGCGGGAGGTGGCGATGACGACGGCGTCGTGGTCGTTCGGGCCGTTGCACGCCGCGCTCGCGCACACCGAGGTCTCATAGGCAACGTAGAGCGTGCCGTCGTCGGCGACCTGCGGGTTGGTGCCCGAGCCGAAAGACGTGATGCCGCCGGTGAAGTTCGTCATCGACGGCGACATCTGCGTCGGCGCGGACCAGTGCGTGCCGCTGTCATGTGAGGTGGAGACGACGACGGGCGAGTCGAGGAAGTTGCCGGCCGCGTCGTAGGTGAACTGGGTCCAGGTGACGTAGGCCTGACCGGTGCGCTGGTCGACGGCCAGCCATTCCTTGTCGTTGAAGATAGACGTCGGCGTTGCGGTGCCGGCCGAGGTGACGCCGTCGAGGTGCACGATGTCGGGTTCGCCCCAGGTCAGCCCGCCGTCGTGGGAGACCGAGACCGCGATGCCGCTGGCGTTCTGCTGGGACGCCGGAACGGCGGCGCGGCTGAACACCAGGTTCGCGTAGTAGACGGTGTTGTGCGGGCCGAACACCACGTCCGGGTCGCCTGCCGAGTCCATGTAGGACAGTGGGGCGGTCGCGCCGGTCTGGAAGGTCAGGTGCGGCAGCTGGATGTCGCGCCAGGTGCGGCCGCCGTCGAAGGAGGTGTAGGCGTAGCCGGAGGCGTCGTTGCGGCTTTCCCGTGTGTTGAACACGCGGTAGTCGTTGGTGCCGCTGACGATGTTGCGCGGGTTCGCGGGGTTGACGGCGATGGTGGTTTCGTTCTGTGCCGCGTTGCAGCCCTGCTGGCTGCCGGAAGGCACCACGGTGTCGCCGTTGATCACGTCGATGTTCGGGCTGATCGTGTGATAGGGGGTGGG
>DASYBO010000554.1:0-7308 GCA_036500685.1 Pseudonocardiaceae bacterium
GCCCTGCTCTCCGCCGCCACCGCCCTCTACACCGGCTACGTCGGCGACAGCCTCGCCGTACTCGACCGGCACGACCGCGAGACCAGAGCCACCCTCGTCGCCAGCGCCATCACGCTGTTCATCGCCGCCTTCGCCATTGCCTTCTGCACCGTCCTTGCCCTGCTGCACTCCCCCGGCGCCGCCCTGGTCTACGCGATCATGACCGTGCTCTGGCTGTTCGAGGAAACCTTCCGGCGCATCCTCATCGCCCGCCTCGAATTCTGGAAACTCGTCGCCAACGACTCCAGCTACAACGGCGTCACCCTGGTCACCGTCGGCATCCTGCTGCTCGTCGGCCAACCGATCACGCTCGGCCGGATCTTCGCCGCCATGGCCGCGGGCGCCGCCACCGCCGTCGCCGTCGGCCTGGTCCAAGTGCCCCGCGCCGAACTCGGCAACCTGCGCCCCGGCTGGAGCGCCATGCGCGCCGTCGGCACCTTTGCAGCCTGGCGCTCCCTGCACGCCGCCCTGCGCCCCATCGCGCTGCTGCTGTCCAAAGCCCTCGTCATCAGCCTCATCTCGCTGACCGCGGCGGGCGTCCTGGAAGCAGGCCGACTCGTCGTGGCGCCGTTGCAGGTCATCATCAACGGCGCCGGGAGCTTCCTCTTGGCTGCCTTCGCAAAAGATGAACACAGCGCCGCGGGCGAACGCGGCACGACGGCCCGCAACAACCGGATGGCCCGCTACGCGGTCTGGCTACTGCTCGCCACCACCGTCGTCTGCGGCAGCATCCTCGCCCTGTTCGCCGGACCGGCCGGCCGCATCATGACCGGCCACCCCGTCGCCCCACTGCTCGTCTTCGGCTGGACCGCCTACCTCGCGGTCTGGGCCGTCGGCCTGCCCTACATCTCCGAGGTCGTCGCCAGGAAACACTCCCGCGCCGTTTTCGTCGCCCGCCTCGTCGACTCCGTGCTCGGCCTCGGCCTCGCCGGCATCGCACTCAAGCTCGGCGGCGGCGTCGCGGTCGTGCCCTGGCTGATGGCCCTCGGCGGCCTCTACGCGGTCTGGCGCGTCGTCCGACTCGCCATCCGCACCCGAAACACCGAACCCATCCCCGCACCCACACCCACGGCCTGAACCGGACGACAATGATCAAGCGCACCATCCTCGGCGTCACCATCGCCGCCCTCGCCATCACCGGCTGCTCAAGCACCACCCCACCGAGCGCGCCGCCCGCGCCCGTGATCAACAAGAGCGGCTGGAACTCCACCCAACTCGGCCTGATCGCCGCCACCGGCGACCCCGCGACCATGCCCGGCACCCCCGGCCTCGGTAAAGGGATCGTCTATCTCAGCCGCGTCTACGTCGACCAGAACACCGACGCCAACACCGCGCTCGCCGCCGTCATCACCCCCGGCATCGACCTGACCAACTGCTACCTCGGCGTCTACGACCCCGGCACCGGCAAACTCCTGGCCAGCACCGGCGACATCGCCAGCCAACTCGAAACCCCCGGCACCGTCCGCGCCAAGCTCACCACCCCGCTACCGGCCCAGACCATCAACAAAGAACTCTGGCTCGCCGTGCTCGTCGGCGGCATGACCAAATCACCCGCCGTCGTCGGCGACCGCGAATACGGCACCAACCTCAACCTCACCAGCGACTTCCGCCTGTGGGTCTCGACCAAGAACAACTACACCTCGCTGCCCACCGAGGTACCGCCCAAAAAAGAGGCTCAGAACAGCTCGATCCCCTTCCTCGCTGTTAGCCCTTGATCTGGCTAGCCCCTGACCCCCCGCGTCGCGGGACCAAAGTCCCAGGTGCCTACCATCGTTGACGTGCCGATCGCGCCCACGCTCAACCGCTGGCTCGCCCGCGTCCCCGCCCCCAACCGGACGACGCAACTGGTGATCGCCATCGCCAACCTGGTCGTCCAGATCGGCATCATGGTCTCCGGCTCGGTCGTCCGGGTCACCGGCTCCGGCCTTGGCTGCCCGACCTGGCCCACCTGCACCGCGAGCAGCCTCGTCCCGGTCGCCGACCCCTACAACGGGCAGCTGCACCAATGGGTCGAGTTCAGCAACCGGATGTTCGGTATCGCCGTCGGCGTGATCAGCGTCCTCGTCTTCCTCCAGGCCGTGCTCGCCAAGCCGATCCGACGCCGCTACCTGGTGCTCACCCTGATGATGCCGGTCGGCTTCGTCATGCAGGCCGTCATGGGCGGGCTCACCGTGCTGCTCAAACTCGTCTGGTGGTCGGTCTGCCTGCACTTCCTGCTCTCGCCGATCCTGGTCTGGCTCGCCGTGCTCATCGTGCACGCTGTCACCGAAGGCGACGGCCCCGCCCGGCCGCTGCTGCCCAAACCCATCCGCGGCCTGCTCGCCGCCATGGCCGTCGTCCTCACCGGGCTCGTCATGGCCGGCACCTTGGTCACCGCAGCGGGCCCGCACGCGGGCGACATCCACACCCCGCGCCTCGACCTGCCCATCCCGACCCTGGTCGAACTGCACTCCGACTTCCTGTTCGTGTTCCTCGGCATGCTCGCCGCCCTGTTCTTCGCCATGCGCATCACCGGCGGCACACCCAAGCTGTGGCGGCGCTACTGGGTGCTCGTCGGGCTCATCCTGGCCCAGGGCGCACTCGGCATCACCCAGTACGAACTGGGCGTACCGGACGTACTCGTGTCCTTCCACGTCCTCGGCGCTGCCGCGAGCATCGCGGCCATGGCCGCCCTCTGGGCCGCCTCCCGCGAACGCGACGCCCTACCCGCCCCGGCCCAGCCTTCGCTGACCAGCGAACCCGCGGTCGCCTAGCGCGGCGGCGGGGGCCGGTGCTCCCAGAGCGCCGGCAGCTCACCGGCGAACCAGCCATAGAACTCGTCCACCGTGCGCAGCCGGTGCGCACGCTGCGGATCACCGCTGAGCAGCCGCAACCCGAACGCGGTCAGCTCGCGCGTCTCGGCGATCGTCTCCAGCCTGCGCCGCACCAGGTCGGCCCACGCGGGCGCGTCCAGCCGGTACTGCGCGGCCTGCCGGCCTCGGCGCGTCGTGCGCTGCACCAGCCCGGTGTTGACCAGCAGTTTCAGGTTCGTGCTCACCGACCCGGTGCTGGCCTCCAGTTCCTCGGACAGCTCCGCCGCCGTACGCTCCTCCGGATCGCAGACCAGCAGGTATCCGAGGATGCGTCCGCCGATCAGCGGAATCCCCTCCTGGACGAGATGCGCGGCGAGGCGCTCCATCCAGACGTTGAGTTGTCCGTAGCTGGCGACCATGGGCTCCCCGATCACGATCGACTTCGGCCTTCACTGAAATCATAGTGATTGAAGTCGATCAGGGGAAGTGATCTTAGCTTCGTGTCGCACGCTAACCGGACGGTCCGACAATTCCCGGGTTGGCTTCAGCCCGCTCACAGGAAACGCGGGCATCATGAGTCCGGAGCGCGACGCTGTCGCTGGTGAAGGGGGAAGCGGTGGCCGAGGACGTGATAGCGGGTGATCAGCCACCCGCCGCGCAACCCGCTCGCCCTCGGCTGATGGGCATCGGGTCGCTGAGCCGCTCGATCATCCGCAGCCTCCCCCGCCCGACCGACACCCCCTTCACCTTCTGGTACCTGGTGGTGCTCGCGCTCACCACGATGCTGCTCGACTTCGCCAAACCATCCGTGGCGCACCGATTGCTGGCCATGTCCAGCACCAATGCGATGAACCTGCAGACCCACCCGCTGGATGTCCTGTTCCTCTCCGCGCTGTGGCTGGCCGGCCAGCACTGGCTGATCTACGCCGCGATCTTCACCGTGGTGATCGCGCCACTGGAACGGCGGATCGGCAGTTGGTGGACGGTGCTGGTGTTCGCCAGCGGGCACGTGCTCGCGACCCTCGCCACCGAAGTCCCCGTCCTGGTGGCGATCAAGGTGCATCTGTTGCCGCACAACGACGCGCACCTGCTCGACATCGGCGTCAGCTACGGGCTCGCCGCGACCGCGGGCGCGTTGCTGCTGTTGCTCGCCACGCCCGCTCGATGGTGGGCGACGGCGGCGCTGGCCGCCGCGATCCTGGCCGCCTACATCTACATGGGGCTCGGCGACACCGACTCGATCGTGACCACCGCGGGCCATCTGACCGCGGGCGCGATCGGCATGCTCGGCTGGTATCCGTGGCTGCGCAAACGTGAACTGGTCGGGTCGCTGCGGTTGCCGTCGCTGCGACCTCGCCCCGTCTCGCCCGCCCTCGCGACTGGCGCCTAATCTGCGGATTTCACGCAGGGTAACGATCTTCACCACCCGTGCGGGTCAACCGTGGGTAATTGGCGGGTTGAATCGCGAAATTGTTGGCCGGCACCCACACAGCGGCACAAATCCTGCGTCCCACGGCGCATCGGGCTCCCCCGAATTGCGGCTACCGCAATCCTCGAACGAGCGCGTAGGGTGACTCCTCGCGCTTGAAAGGACACGTTAAGCATTCGTCCGTTCGGGTGCCCGCCAAGGAGGTGACTTTGTGTCCGCGGATGCCCCTGGCTTCCGCCACAACCTTGTTCAGGAGATCTTCTGGACCCGAACCGGGCTACTGCTCCTGACCCTGTTGGTGATCTCGGCCATGTGCCTTGGCATCGACAGCATCATGGCTGCGGGGGCGTTGAAGACCTTTGTTGGTTCGGTCGGCACCGGGACCTTGATCTCGGCGGTGATCGGCTTCGGCCAAACCCTCATCACGGCGAGCGCGTCGCAGCGCGCGTTGGTGACACCGTTGGTGGAGGAAAGCAGAAAAGCGCTCCAGGAATTGTCCGAAGAATATCGAAGACTGAATCAGGAGTTCTATCCGACACATCTCTTCGAGCCGACAACGGAGCCGGACCCGAATTTCAACCGACTGATGATGCAGGACCTGCGCAATACGAAGGAGTACTTCTTCCGGGGTTTCTCCGGCCGGTACGCGGCAGCCCGACTGCTGCTCTCCAGCGCGGAGTGGGAGCTACGCACCGTGATCGCCGACCCACGCGGTCCGAGTGCGCTGAGTGGTCGCGCCCGCTACCTGTTACGGCGCGACCCCACCGCCGAGGACTACGAGGTCATCGAGAAACGTCTGCACGACGAGATCTGCGTCGGTCTCGTCGGTCTGTACCAGGCGCGGAGCCGATGCAGCAGGGTGGACATGACGATCATCACCGATCCGCCGTTGGATCGGCTGGAGATGTTCGACGACAGCGTGTGGCTCACCTTGTTCAGCGACGCCGCCGGTGCGTCCGCCCTGTACCCGAGAACACTGCGGTTCTCCGAGGGTTCCTTCCTCTATGCCATGGAACGCAACGAGTTCCTGCGGGTCTGCAATTCACGAGCCGGTCGCCATTTTGTCATCACCCCCGACACGAGCCGGCAGGAGTTTCTCGCGCTGTTCGAAGACGTCACCGGCAACGAACTCACCGAGGGCGGATTCCGCGCTCTCGACGAGAAGTTCCGGGATTTCGAACGCCAGTTTTCCATCTCTGTCGGACTGAGGAGCTGATCAGCGTGCCCACGCGACTGCACGCCCTCGCCGAGTTGGCGAGCGCGATCCAGTGCGTCAACGGCCCGATCGTCGATCACTGGTCCGAGGTGAACCAACAATTCCAGGACTGGGTCGGCCAACCCGGTCTGCGGGCGGACCTGAAGTCGTACCTGAGCGAGCTGCCCGGCGCGGAATTCGCCGCGCTCATAGGCAGATCGCGAGAGACGACCACCCATTTCGCCTGGTGCCTTTTTGCCGATACGGACGACCCGTTCTCGGTATGGCTGCACGAGTACAAGCCCCAACGCGACTGGCGGGAGGGATACGCCGACTCAGTACACAACCACCGCTACCACTTCTGCACCAACATCATTTCCGGGGCGTACACGCATCAGCGCTACGCGGCCGAGATCGACGAGACCACCAATCTGGTCACCGATGTCGCGCAGCTGCGCAGTACGGTCTGCCCGGCCGGAACCGGCGGTTTCCTGCTCGCCGATGAGTTCCACCGGATTCCGGACGCCGAGGACGGCACCATCACTCTGTTGGTCAAGTCGCGTGAGATCCGCGCGTGGAGCCTGTCCTATGATCCGATGACCCACCGGGGATATCGGCACATACCGGTAGAAAACCGGCTCGGCGACCTGGTCGGCAGACTCTGAGACTCCCCTACGCGGGCGATTCCGGTCAAAGTTAGCGGCCCGACAACTGAACAAGCCTACGATCGCTGCTCAGAATCGCTGAGACGCGACCGGAGGTTACTATGCGCGACAACAATATCCTGTATCCGATCTTCACCGTATCAGCGGGCGCGGTAGCCGAGGTCGAGCGACAGGTACGCGCACTGTGCGAGGGGAATTCGGCCAGGCTGCCCTTCCACGGTTGGCACCACGTGAGTTTCGTGCGGTCCAAGGGGGCCGTTTTCGCCAAGCACAACGGCTCCGATGTCGCGCTGGTGGAAACGGCCGCCCTGGTGCACGACGTGAACTACCTGGTGCGCCGCAATTCCCTCGCCGAGGACGGCCGCGCGCTGCGGCTGGGCATCCTGGCGCGGGCCGGCGTGTCCGACGCGGTCGCCGAACACATCGACGAGATCGTGTGCGAGGCGGAGATGCGCACCCGACATCGCGAGATTTCCCTGCCGGCACAAGCACTTTCCGACGCGGACACGTTGTTCAAGGCGTTGCCGGTGACCCCGGTGATGTTGGCGCACCGCTACCTCGATGAGAACGGCGTGAGCCTGCGCGAACTGGCCACCAAGATCGTCGGCGAGCAGCGCGGCGTGCACGACGAGGGCTACTACTTCTACAGCCCCCAGGCTGCCGCCATGTACTCGCGCTGGGCAACGGCCAACCTCGAGCTGTGGCAGTGCATCGTCGAGTCGCTCGACGACCCGTCGGTCGCCGAACTGCTCACCGCGGTCGCCTAGCTTTCGATCAAGGCGTACTCGCGGCTCGCGACCGAGAGGACACAGCCTCTACTGGCGCATTGCCGCAGGTCCGCGATCGCGTCTCCTTCGCGATCGTGTTCGGCGACTTCACGAACACCTCGCTGATCAGCGCCCCCGCCGATCGGACATTCTGAGAAGTCGAGTTATCATAACTCCAGTTCTCATAACTAGAGTTATGATAACTAGGTGACCACTTTTGTCCGCCCGGCCGGGATGTTCGACCGCGACTTCGAGTGGGGCGCGCTGAGCAGATTCGCCGCCAGTTCGCGGGCTGGCGCCACGCTCGGCGTGGTCTCCGGTCGACGCCGGCAGGGCAAGTCGTTCCTGCTCAGGGCACTGTGCGACGTGACAGGCGGCTTCTACTTCGCTGCCGAGGAGGCGACCGACGGGGAGTCGCTAC
>DASYBO010000555.1:0-3191 GCA_036500685.1 Pseudonocardiaceae bacterium
CGGTACCGATGTGGTACCGGGGGCACGTGCCGTCGTGAAGGGATTTACTTGCCGTAGAGGCGGGACCAGTTGTCCCGGCTGCTCAGCGTGGGCAGCTCGGAGCGGTACTGGCGCTGGAGCTCCGGCGCCATCCGCACCAGCCTGCGCAGCGAGCGCGCGGCGTGCCGGGCCAGGCGGATCGCGGTGTCCCGGTCGCGCTTGCGGATCCGCACGCCGCCCTGGGAGGCGTCGGTGACCACCGCGGTGTCGAACAGCGAGATGTGCCACCAGTGCGCGCTGTCGGCCGGCACGGTTCCCGCGTCGTGGACCTTCTTGTCCAGCAGTTGGAAGGCCAGCCGCTTGAGCAGCACGGCCTGCTTGAGCTTGGGGGTCGGGCCCGCCTCGATCATCGGCAGGTAGCCGGGGCGAAGTTCGGACATCTCCGTATTCGGGTGGATGACCGTCTCCGGGTACTTGGCCCGGACCTCGCGGATCTCCTTCATCGCGACGACGCCGCCGTCGTTGAGGATCGACGGGCCGTCCATGAAGTCGTCAACGGCCTTGAGCAGCGTCGCGGTCAGGCCGTACTGCATGCTGAGCAGGTAGCGGGCCACCTGGCTGGCCAGGGACTTCGCCACATGCTTGCCGTCGAAGCGGCTGTGCAGCGCCGAGGTGATCAGCGAGTTGCGCAGGTTGAAGTAGCGGTGCCACTCGTCCCAGTCCTTCCAGCCGAAGTCGGCGTGCCAGACGCCGGCACCGGGGAGGCTGACCGAGGCGAAGCCGTGCTCGTGCGCGCGGTAGCCGTACTCGATGTCGTCCCATTGGAAGAAGAACGGCAGCGGGTAGCCGATGGCCTGCACGATCTCGGCCGGGATCAGGCAGGACCACCAGCCGTTGTAGGAGGTGTCGACCCTGCGCTCCTGCAGGTTGCGCACGCCGTCCTCGTCTACGCCTGTGAGGTCGGCGTTGGACAGCGCGCCCTTGACCGGGAGACCGGCGCCGAGGCTCTCCAGGTCGGCGTACTCGGCCGAGACGTGGATGTTGTTGGGGTGCAGCAGGTTGAGCATCTGGCCACCGACGATGGTCGGCGCGCTGGTGCGGTTGGCGAACGCGGTCAACCTGATCACGATCTCGGGCTCGCACAGCACGTCGTCGTCCATGAAGAACACGTTCGCGTGCTCGCCGTGCTCGAGGCCGGCCACCTCGTAGAGGCCGCGGGTGAAGCCACCGGCGCCGCCGAGGTTGGCCTGGCGGATGTAGCGCAGCTTGTTGCCGAGCGACTTGGCGATCTCCGGGAAGCGCTCGTTGCCCTCGACCGGGTCGCTGCCCTGGTCGGCGACGTAGATGGCGTCGAGCAGCTCTTGCGCGCCGGGGTCGCCGGCCAGCGCGGCCAGCGTGTTCAGGCAGTCCGGCACGCGGTTGAACGTGCAGATGACCAGCGCGGTCGGGCGCAGCTTCTTCGGGGGGGCGACGGTCCAGCGGGCCTGGTGCACGGTGAGCGCCTGCTCGTCCGTGGTCAGCTCCAGCCACATGGCGCCGCCGTCGTTGAACTTGTCGATCGGGCCGGTCAGCGTGACCTCGGTGTGGGTCGCGCCGCGCACGTCCTTGGCGGCCACGGTCCGGCCGACGCCCTCGGAGTCCGACGCGTGCAGCGCGATGCGGCCGGTGCCGGCAACCTCGACGGTCAGCTGCACCTCGGTGGCCACCGTCCAGCGCTGCCAGTAGCTGGCCGGGAAGCGCCCGAAGTAGGTGTTGGTGCTGACCACGGTCTTCGGTTCGAGCGCGATGTGTTCGCGGCTACGCGAGGCGTTGCCGGTGACGATCTCGGCGTAGAGCAGCTCGGAGACCAACGGCGAAGGCGGACCGAAAAGACCACGCATGGCAACGAGGCGGGTCGGTGCCTCGTGCTCGTCGAATGGGACCTCGGCCACTGCTGACACCCCTGCTGACACCTCGGGATCGAGGGAGGAGACGGACGTGTTGACACCGTCGAGCATGCGAATTGTCTGCCCTTCGAGGTTAGGCCGCGGCTGACGCCGAGGACCGGAACACCACGGTCCGCAGCAGCACGAAATTGATGACCGTCGCAACGGCCTGTGCGATCACCCAGGCGATGGGAATGCGCCAGCTGTGCCCGGTCATCAGCGCCAGACCGGCCGCGTTCACTCCGACGTTGACGAAGAACGTGGTGGAGTAGAGCACGGCGAATCGGATCGCGGGCGCGGCGCCGCCCTTGGAGTCAAAGGTCCAGCGCCGGTTGAGCACGTAGGCGGTGATGGTTCCGCAGATGAAGCTCACTGCCTTGGCAGCATCGGCCCACAGGCCGAAATGCAGCAGCAGTTCATAGATACCGAAGTCGACGCCAGCGGAGAGCACGCCGAAGACGACGAAGCGGGCGGCCTGGTCGAGCAGACCCCGCTGAGCGCGCTGGGGTTGTCTGGCCTGTTGTCGTTGCGGCTGTACCGACGACACCACGTCAGATCCTTCCGTTTCGATCGATTCGGGTAGCCCGCGCAAGGCGCGGCACGCCGAGAGCTTAGCGATCCGATACCAAGCCGTTGTCCGTGGCCTGTCGCTACCAGGATATTCGCGACCGTGGGTAGCCGCCCGGCCTCGCCAATGTGGTGATGTGGGCCACCCGATACCCTCGGAGCGGTGGGAAGCGAACCAGGCGAATTCCGAACATTGCATGGTTGGGGCCGTACTTCGCCCACGGTCGCGCGGGTCATCACCCCGACGACCGTTGAGGACGTCGTACGCGCCGTGACGACGGCGGGGCCGCGCGGCGTGCTGGCCAGGGGCCTTGGCCGCTCCTACGGTGACCCGGCGCAGAACGCGGGCGGCACGGTCATCGACATGACCGGGCTGGATCGCATCCACTCCATCGACCCGGACACCGGATACATCGACCTGGACGCCGGCGTGAGCCTTGACACGTTGATGAAGGCCGCGCTGCCCTTCGGCCTGTGGGTTCCGGTGCTGCCAGGTACCCGGCAGGTCACCGTCGGCGGCGCGATCGCCAACGACATCCACGGCAAGAACCACCACAGCGCGGGCAGTTTCGGCAACCACGTGGTGTCGATGGACCTGGTCACCGCGGACGGCGAGGTGACCACGCTGCACCCGGATGGCCCGACGTCGGAGCTGTTCTGGGCGACGATCGCGGGCATCGGCCTGACCGGGATCGTGGTGCGCGCTACGGTCCGGATGAC
>DASYBO010000556.1:0-14314 GCA_036500685.1 Pseudonocardiaceae bacterium
AGGCGCTGAGGGACAAGCTGTCGAGCGTGGTGGCCATTCCGGTCACCCCGTTCGACGGCGAGGGGAAGTTGGCCGAGCCGGCGTACCGCAAGGTGGTGCGCCGGCTCGTCGACGGTGGGATCGAGGTGATCACACCCAACGGCAACACCGGCGAGTTCTACGCGTTGAGCACACACGAGGCGCGTCGCGCGGTTGACTTGACCGTCGAGGAAGTAAACGGCGGGGCCACAGTTCTGGTCGGCGTCGGCCACTCCGTGCCGGACGCGATCGCCGCCGCCGAACAGGCGCGGGACGCAGGAGCCGACGCGATCATGATCCACCAACCGGTGCATCCGTATGTATCGCGGGCCGGATGGGTCGACTACCACCGGGAGATCGCGAACGTCGTGCCGGAACTCGGGGTCGTGCTGTACGTGCGCAATCCGCGCATCGACGGCGCGCACCTCGCCGCGCTCGGTGACGCGGCGCCCAACGTCGTCGCAGTGAAGTACGCGGTGCCCGATCCGGTCCGGTTCGGCACGGTCGCGCAGGACGCGGGCGGCTCCCGGTTCGTCTGGATCGCCGGTCTCGCCGAGTTGTCGGCGCCCGGCTACTGGGCGCTCGGGGCCACCGGGTTTACATCCGGGCTGGCGAATGTGGACCCAGGGTTGTCACTGGGAATGCTGAGGGCGTTGCGGGCGAACGACTATCCGGCCGCACAGCAGATCTGGCAGCGGATTCGCCCGTTCGAGCAGTTGCGTGCCGAGGGTGAGTCGGAGAACAACGTGAGCGTGGTCAAGGAGGCACTGGCCCAGCTGGGCTTGTGCCGCCGCGACGTCCGGCCGCCGTGCCAGGTGCTCGACGGCGCCGGCCGGGCCGAGGTCACCAGGATGCTCACCGAATGGGGTATGTCGTAGGGATGAAGCAGCCGGAGGATCTGCGCAGTTTCCGTTGGTACGGCGGGGACGACCTGCGTGGCTTCAGTCATCGCACGCGTACCCGCCAACTCGGCCTCGATCCCGAGGAACACCTCGGCAAGCCGGTGATCGGCATTCTGAACACCTGGAGCGACATCAACCCGTGCCACATGCACCTGCGCGAACGGGCCGAACAGGTCAAGCGCGGGGTGTGGGAGGCGGGCGGGTACCCGTTGGAGTTCCCGGTGGCGACCTTGTCTGAAACGTTTCAGAAGCCGACGCCGATGCTCTACCGCAACCTGCTCGCCATGGAGACCGAGGAGGTGCTGCGCTCATACCCGATCGACGGCGCCATCCTGATGGGCGGTTGCGACAAGACCACCCCGGCGCTGCTGATGGGCGCGGCCAGCGCGGACCTGCCGGCGATCTTCGTGCCGGCCGGTCCGATGCTGCGCGGGCACTGGCGCGGCGAGACGCTGGGCAGCGGCACGGACATGTGGAAGTACTGGGACGACCGGCGCGCGGGCCTGATCGGCGAGAAGGAACTCGGTGAGCTGGAACGAGGTCTGGCCCGCTCCCCCGGCACCTGCATGACCATGGGCACCGCGTCCACCATGACCTCGGCGGCCGAGGTTCTCGGCCTCACCCTGCCGGGCGCGGCCGCGATCCCGGCGGTCGACTCGGCGCACTACCGCATGGCGGCGGGGGCGGGCCGGCAGATCGTCGAGCTGGTCTGGGCCGACGTGCCGGTGTCCAGCATCCTGAGCAAGGACGCCTACATCGACGCGATCGCGACCGTACTGGCGCTGGGCGGGTCGACCAACGCGCTGATCCACCTGATCGCCATGGCCGGCCGCAGCCAGATCTCGCTGGACCTCGACGACTTCGACCGCATCGCCCGCGACGTGCCGGTGCTGGCCAACATCCGGCCCGGCGGCGCGTACCTGATGGAGGACTTCTACTACGCGGGCGGCCTGCCCGGCCTGCTGTCCCGGTTGGACCAGCTCGGCCTGCTGCACACCGACCGGCCGACCGTCACGGGTCACACGCTGGCCGAGAACATCGACGGCGCGCTGGTGCACGACGACGACGTGATCCGGTCGGTTGACAACCCGATTGCCACAGAGGGCGGAGTCGCGGTACTGCGCGGCAACCTGGCGCCAGACGGCGCGGTGATCAAGCACATCGCCGCCGAAGGGCACCTGCTGCGGCACACCGGACCGGCCGTCGTGTTCGACAGCTACCCGGACATCAAGGCTCGCATCAACGATCCGGACCTGCCGATCACCCCCGACTCGGTCCTGGTGCTGCGCAACGCAGGTCCACTTGGCGGACCGGGCATGCCCGAGTACGGCATGCTGCCCATCCCGGACCGACTGCTCGCACAGGGGATTCGCGACATGGTGCGCATTTCGGATGCCCGGATGAGCGGCACCAGTTACGGTGCCTGCGTGCTGCACATCGCGCCCGAATCGTTCGTGGGCGGTCCGCTCGCGTTGGTTCGCGACGGCGACCTGATCACCCTGGACGTGCCCGCAAGGACCCTGCGGCTTGAGGTGTCCGACGCGGAACTGGCCCGGCGCCGAGCCGCCTGGGTCGCGCCGCCGCCACGGTTCGAGCGCGGTTACGGCTCGCTCTACTCCGCCCACATCACCCAGGCCGACCAGGGCTGCGACTTCGACTTCCTGGCCAGACCCGGCCACAACCCGGAGCCGGACCCGCGGTGAGCGTCGTCCGCCGCACGATCACGCGTCAGCTTTGCCGAGGTCGTCGCGGAGACGGTGTTCCCGGTTGTCGTCGACATCGACCACGAGCCTCTTGACAACACCTTGTCATTCTGACAAGGTGTTGTCATGACTGAGGCAACGGTTCACCTGGCGGTATATGACACGCTCTCCGACTGGGAAGTCGGCCATGTGACGGCGCACATCAACAATCCGCTGTGGCAGAAGACGCCGGGCCGGTTCACGATGCGCACGGTGGGGGCCGGCACGCAGCCGGTCACCACCATGGGCGGACTGCGGGTCACGCCCGATGTGACACTGGCCGACCTCCGACCGCAGGACAGCGCCATGTTGATCCTGCCGGGCAGCCAGATCTCGATGACCGACGCGTTCTCGCCGTTCGTGGCCAAGGCGCGTGAGTTCTTGGACGCAGGCGTGCCGGTCGCGGCGGTCTGCGGCGCGACCGGCGCGCTGGCCGTCGCCGGACTGCTCGACAACCGGGCGCACACGAGCAACGCGCGAGAGTTCCTGGTCGGGCTCGGCTACGGCGGCGCGGAGCATTTCCGCGACGAGCCCGCGGTGACCGACGGCGATCTGATCACCGCGAGCGGTGTGGCGCCGGTGGAGTTCGCGCGGGCGATCCTGGCCCGGCTGGACGTGTACGGCCCGAGCGCGCTGGCGTCCTGGTACAAGTTGTACCGCAACCAGGACCCGGCCGGATTCGCCGAGCTGGCGGCGCTCAAGTGACTCGACGGGAGCAGGAACTGCTCAGTTCGGCCGCGCTGACCGCGTTCCGGCTCAACGGGCAGTTCCTCGAACTCGCCGAGCACCTGGCCCGGCCTGCCGGTATCACGGCCGCGTGGTGGCAGGTGCTCGGCGCGGTGATCGGGACACCACTGTCCGTTTCGGACATCGGGCGCGTCATGGGCATCAGCCGACAAGCCGTGCAGCGCACCGCGGACCTGCTGGTGGGCAAGGGATTGGTCGAATACCACGACAACCCGGCGCATCGCCGCGCCAAACTGGTCGTGCTCACCGAGGCGGGCCGAGCGGCGATGAGCACGATCGGGCCGCACCACGCCCGCCACGCCGAACTGCTCGCCGAGGCGATGGGGGCCGGGGAGTTGGCCGACGCGGTCGCGGCGATGACGAAACTGTCCGAGGTGTTGGACAAGATCGGCTAACGGGCGAGCGCGTCCTGCATGGCGTCAACGGTTTTCGCCAGCAGGGCCCGCATCGCCTTGCTGGCCGCGTTGGGCCTGCCGTTGCGGACGGCGGTCAGCACGTCCTTGTGCAGCGGGAGCGTCGCGGCGACGCCGCCTGGCAGCTGCGAGTGGACTTCAAGGGCGTGGTGCAGGCCGGTTTCCAGCAGCCTGCCGAGTTGTTCGACGAGTTGGTTGCCGCTGGCGCGCAACAGGGTGAGGTGGAAGGCGAGGTCGGCTGCAACGAACGCGTCCTCCGAGCCGGGCAGGCCGGGGGCATTGCGAGCCATGCCGTCGTAGGCGGCGGACAGGGCTGCCAGCTTCTCGTCGGTGATGTTGAGCGCGGCATGGCGCGCGGCCTCGGGCTCGAGCATGCTGCGCAGTTCGAGCAGATCGCGCAGGAATGACGGGTCCGCGTTGCGGCCGTGCCAGGCGATCACGTCGCGATCCATCAGGTTCCACTCGGTGCGCGCGAGCACTCTGGTGCCCAGCCGAGGCCGTGGTTCGACAAGGCCCTTGGCGGCGAGGGCTTTCACGGCCTCACGCACGCCGCCGCGGCTGACACCGAGTCGGTCGGCGAGGTCGGCTTCGTTCGGGAGCTGGCTGCCGGGTTCGTATTCACCGGACACGACGCGCAGGCCGAGCCACTCGACGACTCGGCCGTGCATGGTCCGGTGCGGACCGATCGGGCCTGCGCTGGGCCGCTCCGCAGGCGAGGGCTCCACCGGCCAATCATCGAATCATTGATCCATAAAGTCAAATAACTTAGAGTGATCTCACCAGCTAGTCACAGGGAGCCTGATGAAGATCACCGGGATCAGCACGCAGGTCATCGGCACCGCATGGCGCAATCTGACCATTGTCGAGGTGCACACCGATGCCGGTATCACCGGCTTGGGCGAGGTGCGGATGCTCAACCACACCGATGCGCTGCTCGGCTACCTCCAGGAGGCCGTGCCCAACCACGTGCTCGGCACCGACCCCTTCGACATCGAGAGCCTGGTGCACCGGATGACCAGGCACGACTACGCACGTGCCGGCGAGATCGCCATGTCCGCGCTGGCCGTTATCGAGATCGCCTGTTGGGACATCCAGGGCAAGGCCCGTGAACTTCCGGTTTACAAGCTGCTCGGCGGTGCGGTGCACGACCGGATCAAGGCCTACGCGAACGGCTGGTATCAGGTGGAACGCACGCCGGAGGAGTTCAACGCGGCCGCGAAGCGCGTGGTGGCGCGCGGCTACCGGGCGCTGAAGCTGGACCCGTTCGGCGCTGGCATGTTCGAACTGGATCCGACCGAGACCGCGCGCTCGATGGATCTGGTGGCGGCCGTACGCGACGCGGTCGGGCCGGAGGTCGAGATCCTGGTGGAGATGCACGGGCGATTCAGCGCGGCGACCGCGATCCGGATCGCGAACCTGCTCGCCCCGTTCCGGCCCTCCTGGATCGAGGAACCGGTGCCGCCGGAGAATCTCAAGGCGTTGGCCAAGGTCGCCGCGCACACCGACATTCCGATCGCCACCGGCGAACGGATGCACACCCGGTTCGACTACCGGGAACTGTTCGAGTCACAGGCCGCGGACATCATCCAGACCGACATCACCCACTCCGGTGGCCTGTGGGAGGCCAAGAAACTCGCAGGCGCGGCGGAAACGCACTATCTGGTGATGGCGCCGCACAACGTCGGCGGGCCGATCTCAACGGCCGCGAACCTGCATCTGGCCGCGACCACGGTGAACTTCAAGATCCAGGAGTACTTCAACGACTTCGCCGACCCGTTCGTCGCCGAATGCGAACCGGGTCTACCCGAGGTTGTCGATGGATATTTCCCGCTGCCGACCGCGCCCGGTCTCGGCATTTCGCTCGACCGGGACGCGATCGCGGCACATCCTCGACAGCGGGTGAACTTCAACCTGTTCCGCTCCGGTTGGGAGCTGCGCGAAGCCAGCGCGGGTCAGGCCGGGTAGTACCCGAGTTGGGCGGACAACTGGTTCGCCCCCTCGGTGACCAGGTCGCCGAGTTTCTCCGCGACCTGGTCGTTCCACCTCGGGGTCGGCACCGAAATGCTCATCGCGGCGATCACCCGGCCGCTGCGGTCGCGAACCGGCCCGGCGACGCACGCGGCGGCCTCGTTGGATTCGCAGTATTCATAGGCGAGGCCGCGTTCGGCGATCTCATCGAGGCGCTCCCGCAATTCCGCGACCGAGGTGATGCTTCGGGTGGTCATCGCGGCGAGCGGCACGTTCTTGCGGTACCGGGTCGAGAATTCCTCGCCGGAGAGGTTCGCGAGCAACATTTTGCCGACCGCGGTGCAGTGCGCCGGCAGTTTTCGGCCGACCGCGGACACCAGGCGAACCGCGTGCGCGGAATCGGCCTTGGCCACGTAAAGCACCTCGGTGCCGTCGAGCACGGCGACGTGCACGGTTTCCTGGCAGGCCGAGGAGATCTGCTCGCTGACCATCCGCCCCTCCCTGGCCAGGTCGACCTGTTCGGCGAAAACGCTGCCGAGCCGGAACAGCGGTAGGCCGAGCCGGTAACGGTGCGGTTTGTCCGGATGCGGCACCAGGTATGACCTGATTACCAGCGTGTTCACCAGTTCGTGCACCGTGGTCTTCGGCAGACCCAGTGTCGCGGTGATCTCCGGAATGGACCGGTCCTCACCCGACAGGAACAACTCCAGAATGTCCAGCGCCCGGATGACCGCGGGTACCGTACGTGCCATGGCCATGATTTCGCCCCTCCTGCGCGGGAATTCTAGACCGGCGGGGCGGCGAATCGTCGCGGCATCGGCATAACCCGACTGCCAGCGGGCGATCGCGCCGCCAACAAACCAAGCTCGGCCAGCCGCTGCACGCACAGGTACGCGCGCCGAACCCGCTCGCGGGCGCTGTCCACGACGACTGCGGCAAGGTGGCCACCGGAAGGATAGATGGTCGGTGCATTACGCAGACCAAATTTCAAATAAATGGGTGCGCCCACCCTGATCAATTCGGCGGCGTCATAGTTGCGCACATATCCCCCGAGGTCATCGGGACTTTCCAGATAAAAGTCGATGGCGACCGCACCGGCGGCGCGGAGTTCGGCGACCTGAGCAATGGTCAAATCGGACGGAATGTTGACCGAGTCGGCGCCGAGTAGTTCGAACACCCGGAACGCCGCCGGGTTCGTCGGCCCGGCCAGCGCGGAGACCTTGATGGTGAGGTCGGCGGGCAGTTCGCCGGTGGCCCTGAGCTGGTGCACGGCCCACAGCACGCCCTCGTCGGCGACCAACAGGCAGCGCACGCCCAGGCCGGCCGCACGGTAGGCGTCGGCGAGGGCCTGGCCGAGTTGGTCCCGGCCACGAGCCCGGGGTCCGACCCCGCCGCACGGCGTGAACCGGCCCGCGCCGATGTCCCAGCTGGCTCGTGGACCGAGGAACAGGCACAGTTCGACGCCGGCCGCGCCCGCTGTGTCGACCATCTCGGTGATTTCCGCGTCGGACAGCATCATCACCCCGCTGCCCTGGCTGACCCGGTGGATGGGCACGTCGAGCCGATTGGCCTCGCTGATCACCGCGTGCAGCGCGGCAGGCCCCTCCACCGAAGGGATCTCGATCCGGAAGGCTCCCCCGTCGGGGAAGCCCGCGACGGAGGTGTTCGGTGCCGGCTGGGTGACGCACAGGCCCAGTGCCTGCAGCGCCTCCTCGCCGGGCAGCGCGACCGACTTCCGACTGACCGACATAACGGCTCCAGAGTCCGGAGGACCCGGGATTCGATGGCCCCGGGTTCGATATCGCGGAGATCACCCGCTATGTCGAACAAACCTAGGGCCGATTCGCGCCGGTCGTCAAGTGAGGTTCTGGTGAAAAAACGCCAGGACGTCCGCGAAATAGGCCAATCGGCCGGTTCGATCGCGCTCCCCGTGGCCCGCTGCCGCGTCGCGACGCAGCAGCGCGGGCGCGCCGACCGCCCGCACCCGAGCGTCCTGCTCGAAGGTACTCAGCAACACCGCTGGATAGGCGACATTCCGCAGGTGATGGTATGGGGAGTACGCGAGCCGTGCGCGCCACCGCGCCGAACGGGCCGGGCCGCTAGGTCATGGCCACCGCGAACAGACCTCCCTGCCGGGCCAGGCCGGCGCCGCCGCGTAGTGCTCGGGCACCTGGGCAACGCCGAACGCGCCGTAGCCCTCCAGAATCGTGGGAGTGGACCGGGCGGCGCGGACGCCGGGGCGGACCAGCAGCAGCCGGACCGAGGTGCCGTCGTCGGAGCGGAAGTCCTCGGTGCTGACCACAACGTCCGGCGCGTCGATCCGGCTCGTCGCCGAAGGTGAAATCCGTGATGATCCCGTTGCCCGGCAACGGAACCCGGCCCAGCAGGCGGGCGGAGGCCAGGTCGTGCCGGGTGATCGCGCTGGTGCCGTCCCGCGCCCACAACACCAGGAGCTCCTCGTCGCCAAGGACCGCGAACGAATTGACGAGTTCGGCCGAATTCCAGTGAGCGAACCGGAATGGCGCTGATCGGAAATAGAGGCGCTCGACGACCGCCCCATCACCGCCCGAGGGTAGCCTTTCTCCGCGAACCCGGACGACGGACGACAGGACGAACGAACCGGCGGCGACGCACCTGAGGTTGGCATGAGCACAGAGATTCCGGCGGACATTCCGGCACGGGCATCCGCCGTGCTGCTCGCCGCGCCCGGCATCGTGAACGTGACCCAGCTACCGGTACCTCCGCCGTTGCCCGACGAGCTCCTGATCCAGGTGGTGGCGGCCGGGATCTGCGGCAGCGACGTCGAATTGTTCGCCGGCAACCGTCCGGCCGACATCGTGCGGTATCCGGTGGTTCCCGGTCACGAATGGGCCGGGCGGGTGGCCGCGGTCGGTGCCGGGGTCACTGGGTTCACAACCGGTGATCCGGTTGTGGCCGAAGGGTTGCGCTGGTGCGGGCGGTGTGCGCGCTGCCTGGCTGGCGCGACCAACCTGTGCCTTGCCGGCTATCAGGAGACCGGGTTCACCGAGCCGGGCGCGTTCGCCGAGTACGTTGCGGTGCCGGCACGACTGGCCCACCGGCTACCGGAAGCCAGCGACCTGGAGCAAGCCGCGCTGTTGGAGCCGACGGCCTGTGTGGTGACCGCGTTGCTGGCCGGCGCGCCGCAGACCGGGCAGCGGATGGTGGTGATCGGCGGCGGGACGCTTGGGCTGATCGCGGTGCAACTGCTGGCCCGCGCCGCGCCTGCCGAACTGCTACTGGTGGAGGTTCGGGCCGATCGACGGAACCTCGGCGCGCGATTCGGCGCAACTGCGACACTCGACCCGACCGAACTGGCCAACACGCGGCTAGACGCGGACCTGGTGATCGAGGCGGCAGGGGCGGCCGGAACCGGGTTGGCCGCGATACGCGCGGCCCGGCGCGGCGGGACCGTGGTGCTGTTGGGCATACCCGGCGCGGGCGCCACTCCCCTGCCGCCGGACGAGCTCGCCGTGCGGGAACTGCACATACACGGGGTCTTCGGTGCGCAGGCAGCGAGTTGGCCAATCGCGATCGAGCGTTTCGCAGCAGGCGATCTCGATCTCGGTCGGATGATCAGCCATCGGTTCCCGCTCGCCGAGGTAAGTACGGCGGTACAAACAGCGAGCGGTCACTCCCCCGGACTCGGTAAGGTTCTGCTCGTTCCGGCCGCACCCTGACCCTGCGACCGGCGGCTAGACCCGCCGGCACGGCAGGCAATTTGGCAACCTTCCTTCACAATTCGGTTGGCAGCCGACTGTCCTGAAGACGATTGCGATTGATCTCTTGACTGTATGAACGAATCATCTGATGATTCACGCACACCGAGCCGACCGACCGGGCGCACCCCGGCCGAGATGGGATGCGTGTGCCGATGAGCTCCAATCAATCATTACCGCAATCCTCACCGCAATCCTTACCGAAGGCGGAGAACCCCCGAACCGGTTTTTCTCGACGGGACAGCCTGAAGTGGCTGGGTGCGGGCGGTGGCGCGGTCGCCGCGAGCATGCTGCTCGCCGCCTGCAACGGTGCGACCAGTTCCGGCGCGAGCGGCGGGGTCGGCAACTTCCCGACCACACCCGCCTGGAAGTTCGTGTTCATCAACCACGTGACCACCAACTCCTTCTTCATCCCTACCCGCAACGGCCTTGCCGACGCGGCCAAGATGCTCGGCCTCCCGACGCCACAGTGGACCGGTGACGAGAACGGCAACGTGGCCAACATGGCCAGCGCCTTCGACACCGCGATCAGCGGCGGCGCGGACGGCGTCGCGATCGCGCTGACCGACTCGAGTGCGTTCGTCGAACCGACGAAGAACGCGCTGGCCAAGGGAATTCCGGTGATCGCATACAACGCGACCGCGCCGGGCAACTTCGCCCTCACCTACGTCGGGCAGGACCTCTACCAGTCCGGCTTCCTGATGGGCCAGCGCATCGCGCAGGACGTCACCTCCGGGCTGATCCTGGTCGGCATCTCGCAGCCCGGCGGCAACAACGTGCAGCCGAGGCTGGACGGGATCAAGGCCGCGTTGCAGCAGGCCGCGCCCGGCGTGACCGTGCAGTCGGTGAACACCGGGGCCGACCAGGCCGGCGAGTTGAACAACATCACCGCCGCGTTCAGCGGACACTCCGACGCCAAGGGCCTCTACGCGGTGGACGCCGGTACGACCGCCTCGATCGCGCAGCTGATCACCAGCCGTGGCCTGGCCGGCAAGATCCACGCAGGCGGGTTCGACACCCTCACCGACACGGTCAACGGCGTGAAGTCCGGCGCGCTGGACTTCACCATCGACCAGTCGGCTTACCTGCAGGGTTTCCTCCCGGTGCTCTACCTCTACTTGTATCGCCTGTCCGGCACGCTGGTGAAACCGCCTGCCACCGACACCGGCCTGACCTTCGTCACCAAGGACAACATCGCGCCCTACGCGGCGAGTCCGCCGAGCCGGTTCGAGGGCGGGTCGAACGGCAACATCATCACGATGCCCAGTTCGATCCCGCTGCCGCCGCCCTCGACGGTCACCCTCTGATCCGGCGCTGCGATGGGCAACCCGGTCCTGCGCACGCTGTTGCGCACCAAGGAACTGAGCATCCTGCTGGTGACGCTGGCGGTTGCGATCTACTTCAGCGTCACCAGTTCGGCCTTCAACAGCGCCGAGAACTACCACACGATCGCGCAGTTCTTCACACCGTGGGCGATGGTCGCCGCCGGTGAGGTGATGCTGCTGATCTGCGGCGAGATCGATCTCTCCGCCGGGTTCGTGTTCACCCTCGCCCCGTTCATCCTGGTGATCCTCGTGAACAACGGCGCGCCGTTGTGGCTGGCTCTGATCGGGACGCTGGTGCTGTGCGCGTTGGTCGGCGTGCTGAATGGGATCATCCACGCGTGGCTCGGGCTGCCCTCGTTCGTCACCACCCTCGGCATGGCCTTCCTGCTGGAGGGGTTGTCGCTGATCCTGTCCAACGGCGCCCCGGTGAGCGCGCCGCGCGGCGACTGGGTGGTCACCGCGTTCGGCGGAGCGCGCTGGTCGGAGTTGATCTGGACGGTGCTGATCATCCTGGTCATGCAGGTGGTGTTGTCCGGCACCCGGTTCGGTGTGTACACACAGGCAACAGGTGGCAACCGGTTGGGCGCGGCCGAGTCCGGGATCAACACGAACCGGGTGAAGATCGTGAACTTCGCGATCACCAGCACGCTGGCCGGACTGGCCGGGATCATCGACGGCCTGCGGGTCGGCTCGTTCGACCCGACCAACGGCGGGTTCAACACCATGTTCTTCGCGGTGGCCGCGGCGGTCATCGGTGGCACCGCCTTGATCGGCGGGTCGGGCACGGTGGTCGGGGCGCTGCTCGGCGCGTTGCTGCTGGGCATCGTCTACGACGGGTTCAACCTGACCGGCGTCAGCGCGAACCCGTTCGACGTGGTGCTCGGCGCGGCGATCCTGGTGGCCATGCTGCTCAACGTCAACCTGACCAAGCTGCGCAAACGGAGCCGGACATGACCGAGCGGGCCGACCTGATCAGGGCCGAGCACATCAGCAAGCGGTTCGGCGCAGTGCAGGCGTTGCGCGACATCAACCTGCGGGTCGGCGCGGGCGAGGTGTTGGGGCTGATCGGCGACAACGGCGCCGGCAAGTCGACCCTGATCAAGATCCTGACCGGTTTCCATCAGCCGGACAGCGGACAACTGCTGTTTGACGGCGAGCCGGTCACGTTGAAATCGGTGACACACGCGCGCTCGCTGGGCATCGAAACCGTGTTCCAGGACCTGGCCATGGTCAACGACCTGCCGGTCTACCTGAACCTGCACCTGAACAAGGAGCTGGTGCACCGGCCGTTCCCGTTCCTGCGCCGTCGCGAGATGAAGCGACGCGCGCGGGAGGCATTGGACTCGATCGGGATCAGCATTCCGTCGGTGACCGCCGAGGTCGGGCAGCTTTCCGGCGGGCAGCGGCAGGCCATCGCGGTGGCCCGCTCGGTGTATTCGAAGGCGAAGCTGTTGCTGCTCGACGAGCCGCTGGCCGCGATGGGCGCCAAGGAGGGCGGGCTGATCCTGCGGCTGATCGATCAGCTCAAGCAACGCGGCGACATGGGAATCGTGCTGATCGCGCACAACTACAGCCAGGTGGTGGACATCTGCGACCGGGTGAACCTGCTCCAGCACGGCGAGATCACCCTGGACAAGCGCTCGGCCGACACGTCAGTTGCCGAGCTGTTGGAGCTGGTACACGCGGAGTACCGGCTCAACACGTAGGATGTTTTCCCGTGCAACAACGACCTCTTGGCAAGACCGGACACGACGTTTCGGTGATCGGGCTGGGCACGTGGCAGCTCGGCGCGGACTGGGGCGAGGTCAGCGAGACCGACGCCATGGCCGTACTCGACGCGGCACTGGCCCGCGGCGTGACGTTCTTCGACACCGCGGACGTCTACGGCGACGGGCGCAGCGAGCAGCTGATCGCCAAGTTCCTGCGCGGCCGGACCGACAAACCCTTGGTGGCGACCAAAATGGGCCGGCGGATGGACCAGGTGCCGGAGAACTACAACCTGGCCAACTTCCGCGTCTGGACCGACCGCTCCCGCCGCAACCTCGACGTCGACGTGTTGGATCTTGTGCAGCTGCACTGCCCGCCGCCCCCGGTGTATTCCTCGGACGAGACGTTCGACGCGCTGGACACCCTGGTCGAGGAGCAGCGTGTCGCGGCGTACGGGGTGAGCGTGGAGACGGTGGCCGAGGCGCTGGCCGCGATCGCGCGGCCGGGGGTGGCGAGCGTGCAGATCATTCTCAACGCGTTCCGCCGCAAGCCGCTCGCGGAGGTCTTGCCGGCCGCGGTCAAGGCGAACGTCGGGATCATCGCGCGGGTGCCGCTCGCGTCGGGCCTGTTGTCCGGCAAATACACCCACGAGACCACGTTCGCCGCCAACGACCACCGGACCTACAACCGGCACGGCGAGGCATTCGACGCGGGCGAGACCTTCTCCGGCGTCGACTACGACACCGGGGTGGAGGCCGCGAAGGAGTTCTCCGCACTGGCCGTCGCCCCGGCGACCCCGGCACAGACCGCGCTGCGCTGGATCATCCAGCAGCCCGGGGTGAGCACGGTGATCCCTGGCGCGCGCAATGTGAACCAGGCGTTGTCGAACGCTGCCGCCGCTGACAACCCGGAGTTGTCAGACTCGGCGCTGGCCGCGATCGAGGACATCTACGACCGGCGAATCCGCGCACAGGTCGAGAGCCGTTGGTGAGTCCGAGTGGTTGACCCCTGCCTCGTTATGAACGTATGTTCATGAACAAGCGTTCATAACGAGGAGGTCGGTATGCCGGACGTCGTCAACACCGCGCACGCGCAGGCATGGAATGGTTACGAGGGCACACACTGGGCCGACAACGCCGCCCGGTACGACGCGGTGAACGGCGGATTCAACGCCGCGCTACTTGACGCGGCCGCCATCACGGCCGACGAGGAAGTCCTGGACATCGGCTGCGGCAACGGCCAGCTGACCAGACAGGCGGCGCGGCGGGCCAAGCATGCGTCCGGAGTGGACCTCTCCGGTCCGATGCTGGCCACTGCGCGGGCCAGCGCCTTGGACGAGGGCGTCGCCAATGTGGACTTCTACTCCGGCGACGTACAGGTCTATCCGTTCGAGACGGACTCGCTCGATCTGGCGATCAGCCGGTTCGGGGTGATGTTCTTCGCCGATCCGATCGCGGCCTTCGCCAACGTGCACCGTGCGCTGCGACCGAGTGGCCGGCTCGCGTTCCTGGCCATGACCGAATTCGACGGCACCGACATGGGCAGCGTTTTCGCCGCGATGGAAACCTGGATCCCCTGGCCGACCGGCCCACGCAACACCGGACCGACGTCGTTCGCGGATCCGAGGCACACCACCGACGTGCTGACCTCGGCCGGCTTCCACGACGTGACAACCACCCGTGTCCAGGCCGATCAGTGGTGGGGCCGGGATGTGCCGGACGCGGCGGCGTTCCTGGCCGCCTGGGGGCCGGTGCG
>DASYBO010000557.1:0-4522 GCA_036500685.1 Pseudonocardiaceae bacterium
GAACATCCGCCTCGTCGAGGCGATCTCCCGCTCTTCCATCACCTACGTGCTGACCCGGCACGAACAGGGCGCGTCGTTCATGGCCGAAACCTACGGCCGACTCACCGGACGGGCAGGCGTGTGCTCGGCAACGCTCGGGCCCGGCGCGATCAACCTGCTGCTCGGCACCGCCGACGCCACCACCAACTCCACCCCGCTGCTCGCGCTGTCCGCGCAGGTCGGCATGAACCGCAGCTTCAAGGAGTCGCACCAGGGTGTGGACCTCGTGCCGATGTTCGCGCCGGTGACCAAGTGGGCCGGACTGGTCGCGACGCCGGGCGCGGTGCCGGAGATGTTCCGCAAGGCGTTCAAACTGGCCCAGACCGAACGCCCCGGCGCGGTCTACCTTGCCGTGCCCGAGGACGTCGAGCAGGCCGACAACTCATCGGGCCTGATCCCGTTGCGGATCAACGTGCCGCGCGCCGACGAACCGTCCTCGGCCCAGGTCGAACGCGCCGCCGCCATCCTCGGCGAGGCCAAGAACCCGGTGGTGCTTGCCGGCCACGGCGCGGCCCGCGCACACGCCGGGGCAGCGCTGCGCCGTTTCGCCACCACCCTCGGCATCCCCGTCGCCACCACCTTTCACGGCAAGGGCGTGTTCCCCGACGACGACGATCTGAGCCTCGGCGCGGTCGGCTTCATGCGGCACGACTACGTGAACTTCGGTTTCGACGACGCCGACGTGATCATCGCGGTCGGCTACGAACTCCAGGAGTTCGACCCGATCCGGATCAACCCGCGCGGCGACAAGAAGATCATCCACATCCACCGCTTCCCGGCCGAGGTCGACCAGCACTACGACGTGTCGGTCGGCATCACGGCCGAGATCGGCGCCAGTCTGGACGCGCTGGCCAAGGCCACCCCGCGCACGTTCGCGGGCGGCAGCGGCGACAAGCGGATCAAGGAACTGCTGGCGGCCGAATTCGACCGGGGCAAGGCCGACGACCGGTTCCCGCTCGCGCCGGCCCGGATCGTCGCGGACACCCGCGCCGCACTGGACCGCTCGGACATCGTGCTTGTCGACACCGGCGCCCTGAAGATGTGGATGGCCCGCCTCTACCCGACCTACGAACCGAACACCTGCCTGATCTCCAATGGACTGTCCACAATGGCCTGGACGGTGCCGGGCGCGATCGGCGCCAAACTGGCCCGGCCCGACGCGAAGGTGCTCGTCGCCACCGGCGACGGCGCGTTCCTGATGAACTCGCAGGAGATCGAGACCGCGCTACGGATGAAGGTGCCCTTCGTCATCCTGGTCTGGGTCGACGACGCCTATGGGTTGATCAGCTGGAAAATGGACCTGGAGATCGGCAAGACCGTGGATACCGCTTTCGCCAATCCCGACTTCGTGGCCTACGCGGAAAGCTTCGGCGCCGCCGGTTACCGGATCAACGCGGCCGACGAACTGCTGCCCACCCTCCGCGCGGCACTCGCGGCCGACACCGTCTCGGTGATCGCCTGCCCGGTCGACTATTCGGCCAACCTCGAACTCATCGAGTCACTCGGCGGCCTCGACGAATCGCTGACCTGAGCCAGTGACCGTCCGATCCCGCTCCTGACGCGGCGCGGGTACCCCGTCGGCCGACCGCGAACCGCGCCGCACCCTGCTCGCGATGACCAGCACCGAGGCCAGCAGGACGATGTCCTTGAACACGTACTGCCCCAGCAGGGTGAGCGCGTGGTATGGCCCGCTGAACAACTCCCCGGTCAGCAGTACCAGTGGTGAGAGAATCGCCAATGCCCACAGCGCCAATGGATAGATGGTCACCCGCAATCCCCACCCGCTGATGAGTGAGAGACCGAGTACGCTTTCCACGGTCGCGAACAGAATGAGTGTGACCCGCTCCGGCATCAGGCCGAAAGTGAGGATCCGGTTCACCGCGAGCACAAGGCCCTGCGCAGGGCTCACCCCTGGAAAGTATTTGGCGAACCCGAATACGAAGATAACCACGCCCATACAGATCCGCAGCACGGTAATGCTGTGGCGCGCGAGCCAACGATCGATCACGGTCAACCTCCCTCGTGGGGCAGTAAAACCACGGTATGGCGGCGTCCCGACGAGTGGATATGACACGAAGGGCCTAGGTTGACGAGAACCCCCTAACCGGACTGTGCTGACCGCTCTGGGCACAAACGATCTGTCCGGTGCGATGCCGGCGTCGGCCGAAACGAGATATGCGACCACCCTCGCGGTGTTCTCGGGCTCGCCGATCCGTCCTAACGCGAACGACCCGCCGGTGGCGCCAAGGTCCGATGTGGACATACGGGGCTGAACTCGCCGAGCACGGCATCCATCAGCCGCGTCGGACGCGCCCGGTTCGGCCAGATCCGCCTTGATCGTCATGGCCGCGCGTCCCAGTTCGCGCACCTGCGCGGCGGCCTGCTGGGGCGGCCGCGCCACTTGCACCCACCCCGCTACGACCCATCCCTTGTTCCGCCCAGGGTTGGTTCCGTTCTGGTAACGTGGCGATTCTAGAAACGTTGTGTTACTGAATGGGTGTCCGATGTCCAGATCGACGCGAGTCGAGCAGCAGCAACGCACCCACCAGCGGTTGCTTGAGGCCGGGCGCGTGGTGCTGACCCGACGGGGTTTCCTGGCCGCGACGGTCGAGGAGATCGCGGCCGAGGCCGGCTATACACGGGGCGCGGTATACAAGCACTTCGGTGGCAAGGAAGGCTTGTGGCTGGCAATCATCGACGCGCGAGCCGAGGCCCATCTGCGCCTGCTCGGCGAGGCTCTTGAGCGGGTCTCCCGTCAGGAGGAACTGGTCGCCGCCTTGACCCCCGCCGGCTTCACGGACGACGAGGACGCGGCCCGGTGGAGCAGGACGACCGCGGAATTCGCCGCCGCGATGACCCGCCTGCCCGAGATCACCGAGGCCGCGGTGTCCTCCCAACGACGCTACGAGGAACAGGTCATCGCCTTGCTGGAGCGCCATTGTCAGCGCCTCGGTATCCGCCCCGCCCTGCCGTTGGCGCAGGCAGTGGTGCTGTTGAGCGTCCTGAACACCAGCCTGGCCCTGCGCCGCGGCGTCGACCCGGCCACCGACGTACCGGCCATCGTGGCCAACGTCCTGGCCATCGTGTTTCCGGAATGAGGGGAAAAAATGAGGGTTGAGTTCGCACCCAGCGACGGTGTCGACATCGCCTACCAGACCTTCGGCACCTCGCGGGGGCGCCCACTGTTGCTGATCATGGGTGGCATAGTGCCGATGTCGTTGTGGCCGGACGACTTCTGCCTTGCCCTGGTCGAGCGAGGCTTCCACGTCGCCCGGTTCGACAATCGCGATGTCGGCCGTTCCTCGCGGGCCGGCACCCGGTACACCCTGGCCGAGCTGGCGGCGGACGGCGTTGCCGTGCTCGACGCATTGGGCTGGTCCGGCGCGCATGTCGTCGGCGCGTCGCTGGGCGGCATGATCGCCCAGGTCATGGCCACCCGACACACCGACCGCGTGCTCAGCCTGACGTCGATGTCCTCGGCACCCGACCATCTTCTGCGGTGGGACCGCGGCAAGATCAGCGCGACAGTCAGGTGCGCCGCGCTCTACCGGAAAAAGCCGGCCGGGCCGGACGCCGCGGGCGAGCAGCTGGTCAAAATGTTCCGGATCATCGGCTCACCCGGCTACCCACACGACGAGGACTGGCAACGCGAGGTCGGCCGCGCAGCGTACGCACAGCGAATGGACCTCGCGGGGTTCCGCCGCCAGGCGGCGGCGGTGTTCGCATCAGGGGACCGGCGCGCGGAACTGGCGCACGTCACAGCGCCGACCCTGGTCATCACCGGAGAAGCCGATGCGCTGCAACCGGTCCGGGCCGGGAGAGCGACCGCCGAGGCCATCCCAGGGGCGCGGTTTGTCACCTATCCCGGCATGGGCCACGACCTGCCGCGCGACCTATGGCCCGCCTTCGTCGACGAAATCCACGCGATCGCCGAAAAAGCCTCCAGCGAGGCGCAATCGTAACGCGAGCGGTCCGCCGCCCGGGACATAGGCGATCTGTCCGGTGCGATGCCGGCGTCGGCCGAAACGAGATATGCGACCACGTTCGCGGTGTCCTCGGCCTCGCCGATCCGCCCCAACACGAACGACCCGCCGGTGGCGGAACGGCCCGATGTGGACACACGGGTGAACGGGCCGGTCGCGGTGCTGCCAGGCCCGACCGCGTTCACCATGACGCCGCGCTCGCCGGATCTCACGCCTGCCGCTCGTTCGATCAGTCGGGAGTGCAGCTGGCCCAATTCGCCGAGTCGTTGATGTTGTGCGGGTTCGGCAGCTCGCCGTTGACGTAGACCAGATAGAAGTTCAGGTTGGCGTTGTTGTCGTAGTGGTTGAAGACGGCCTCGATGTTGTCCTGCGGAATGTTCCAGTAGTTCTGCTCGTAGCAGGAATTGAACGGGAAGTAGATGGCGGGAGCGGCCGACGCCGGGCCGGCCAGGGCCACGGTCGCCACGGCACCGGCGGCCACCAGTCCGGCCGAGCGAGCG
>DASYBO010000558.1:0-36468 GCA_036500685.1 Pseudonocardiaceae bacterium
CGACGCCCTCGCCCCAGGCGGTACCGTCCGCGCCCTCGGCGAACGCCTTACAGCGGGCATCCGGCGCCAACGCGCGCTGCCGGGAGAACTCCACGAAGGTGTCCGGGGTGGACATCACGGTGACCCCGCCGGCCAGCGCCATCGAACATTCGCCACGCCGCAGTGCCGCAACGGCGAGATGGATCGCGACCAGCGAGGAGGAGCACGCGGTATCGACGGTGATGGCCGGCCCTTCCAGACCGAACGTGTACGCCACCCTGCCGATCGCCGCGCTACCTGAGCTGCCGGTGCCCAGATAGCCCTCGAACTGCGCCGGGACGGGACGCAACCGAGCCCCATGATCATGGTTGATCACGCCGCCGAACATCCCGGTGTCGCTGCCCTTCACCGAAGTCGGATCGATACCGGCCCGCTCGAACACCTCCCAGGCCGTCTCCAACAACAACCGCTGCTGCGGATCCATCGCTAGCGCCTCACGCGGACTGATGCCGAAGAACCCGGCATCGAACCCCGCCATGTCGTACAGGAAACCCCCTTCACGAACGTACGACGTGCCCGTGCGGTCCGGGTCCGGATCGAACAGGTTCTCCAGGTCCCAACCCCGGTCTCGGGGGAACCCGGCGATCGCGTCCACCTCGTCGGCGACCAACTCCCAAAGCTGTTCGGGCGAAGTCACCCCACCAGGAAAACGACATGCCATGCCGACGATCGCGATCGGCTCTGCCCCGTTGTCCCCGCCGCGCAACCGCTCGTTCTCCTTGAGTGAGGCCCGCAGCGCCTCGACGAGCTGTTCCCGGGAAGTCGTCACGCTCTTTCCTCCACGCGGTTCGATTCGCCACGGCGACACCGCACTAGTGCTCATTCCCGGCCAGGGCACGCCTGACCAGGTCGTCCGCCGTCATCTCGTCGAAAGAGTCCGACTCCGCGTCATGGCGCGGCACCGGCGACTCATCATCGGTACGGGCCAACCGGAGCAGGACATCGAGAATCCCCGCGCTCCTGAGGCGGTCGAGCGACACGGTGGCCAGCGCCTGGCGAATCTCGTCCTGCTCGTCCGACCGGCCGGGAAACAGCTCATCGTGCAACCGGTCCGCGACGGCGGCCGGAGTCGGATGGTCGAACACCACCGTGGCCGGCAGCCGCACACCCGACGCCACGGCCAACCTGTTGCGCAGCTCGACCGCGGTGAGGGAATCGAAACCGGCCTCCCGGAATGCCTGTTGCGCACCGATGGGGTCGCCGGCCGAACGTCCGGCCACCACACCGGCCTGCGCCAGCACCAGATCGAGCAGCGCCCGCCACCGCTCGTGATCGGGCAGGCCGCCGATCCGCTCGGCCAGTGACCGGTCGTCGGCGGATTCGGTGATCACCGCGGCCCGCTTCGGCCGGGCCGCCACCCGAAGCATGGCTGGGGCACCGTGCCCAGGCACCGGACTCAACGGTGCGATCAAGGGCAGATCCTTCCGGATCGCGGCATCGAACAGGGCCATCGCCTCGGTCGGGTTCATCGTCCGCAGGCCACCGCGCTGGTGTGTCGGGCCGGCGGCCATGCCGATGTCCCAAGGCCCCCAGGTCAGCGAGACCGCCGCCAATCCCTGTGCCCTGCGCTGCTGGGCCAGGCCGTCGAGGAAACCGTTCGCGGCCGCGTAGTTGCCCTGGCCCGCGCTGCCCAGCAGCCCGGCCGAGGAGGAGAACAACACGAACATCGTCAGATTGAGGCCTCGGGTCAGCTCGTGCAGGTGTAGCGCGCCGTCCGCTTTCGGACGGAACACCACATCCAGCCGCCGAGCACTGAGTGAGGGGATCATGCCGTCGTCGAGCACTCCCGCGAGATGGACCACCCCGGTCAGCGGATGCCCGGCCGGAATCCCGGCCAACAGCTCGGCCAACGCCGCTCGGTCACCGACGTCGGCCGCCACGATCCGCACCGACGCACCGGCCGAGGTCAACTCGTCCGCCAGAGCCGAGGCGCCGTCGGTGCCCGAACCACGACGGCTGACCAGCATCAGCCGACGCACTCCATGGGCGGCCACCAGATGACGGGCCACCACCGCGCCCAACGCACCGGTACCGCCGGTGATCAACACCGTGCCGTCCGGATCGACCGAGCACGGTGGCGCAGGCTGAGCATCAGGCAGCCGATCCAGTCGCGGTAGGAGCACCGACGCGGCCCTGACCACCACCTGCGGCTCCGAGCCGGCAGCCAGTGCGGGCAGCAGGTTCCGCGAGGCTCTGTCCTCGTCGATGTCCACTAGCACGATCCGGCCCGGTTCCTCCAGTTGCGCGGAACGCACCAGCCCCCACACCGCGCCGCCCTGGGCGGTGCCCCCGTCCGGGCCCACCGCGCCCTTGGTCACCACAACAAGTCGGGATGCCGCCCATCTCGGCTCGGTGCTGAAGGCCCGCAGCGCGGCGAGCACCTTCGCCACCGTGTCGCGCACATCTTCGACGCCGGTCTCCAGCACGGCGACCGGCGGAACCTCGTCGCCGGTGACCGACTCGTAGGCAGCGAGCCCTGCGCTCCCGGCGTCCGCACACTCCGGCATCACCGGTCCGGGCGTTTCCGACCAGTTGAGCTGATAGAGCGCACCGGCCGCGCCGAGCCTCACGCCAAGCCCCTCGGCCGAGACCGGGCGGGACACCAACGACTCGATCTCGGCGACGGCCGCGCCGGTGGTGTCGGCCAGTCGCACGTTCACCCCGCCGTGCTCGTCGGCAGCCAGCCGGCAGCGCAGCGCGCAGGCGCCGGTAGCCCATTCGCGCACCCCGCGCCAGGCGAACGGCAGCCGGATCCCGCCCTCGGCGTGCTCTTCAAGGCCACCGAGCGTGATGGCCTGGAGCACCGCGTCCAGCAGCGCGGGGTGCACCGCGTAATCCCGAGCCTCCCGCGCATGCTCCGGGGACAGTGCGGCCTCCACGAACAGCTCGCCGCCACGCCGCCACGCCGCCCGCAACCCTCGGAAGGCCGGACCGTAGCCGTAACCGGCTTCGGCAAGCTCTTCGTAGTAACGGTCCAGGGGCAGCGGCTGGGCGCCTGCCGGTGGCCACGCCGAGAGCTCGAAGGATGGCGGCTCGTCACCGGCGGCCAGCCTGCCGGTCAGATGGCGTATCCACCCTTGATCGCCGTGGGAGTGCAGCGTGACCGCCCGCCGGTCGTCCTCGTCGGGTCGTGCGAGAGTCACCTGGAGCTGGATCTCGGATTCGTCCGTCAGCACCAGTGGCAACTCGTTGATCAGCTCATCGGCCAACTGGTAGCCGGTTTCCTCACCCACGCGCATCACCAGCTCCAACAGCGCGGTACCCGGCACGACTACGCTGTCCAGCAGCCGATGGTCGGCCAGCCACGGGTGGCTACCGGTCGAGACCCGTGCGGTGAACACCCTCTCCTCGGTTCCGGGCAGGTCCATCTCAGCTTCCAGCAGCGGATGTGTCAGGGTGCCTGAGGTGGGAGCAGCCGGCGTGGCCGCGAGCCAGTAGCGCTGGTGTTGGAACGCGTAGCTGGGCAGCTCGACGCCTCGCGCACCGGTTCCCTCAAACAGTGCCGCCCACTGCACAGCCGTGCCGAAGGTGTGCAGCGTGCCCAGCGCGGTAACCAGCGCGGTGACCTCGTCGCGGCCCTGGCGCAGCACCGGCACGCAGGCGAAAGGGCCCGGGTCCTCTCCGAGGCAGTCCTGTGCCATCGAGGTGAGCACGGCGGCCGGACCCACCTCGACGAAGGCGGACACACCGTGGTCGCGCAGCGCACTGACTCCGTCGCGGAACAGCACCGCGTGCCGTGCCTGGTCCAGCCAGTACCGGCCAGTGCACAGCAACTCGGGGTCGGCCAGTTCCCCGGTGAACGTCGACACCATCGGCAGCCGGGGCGTTCGGAACGTCAACCCGTCCAGCACCGAGGCGAACTCCTCGAGCATGCCGTCGATCACCGGCGAATGGAACGCGTGGCTGACCCGCAACCGCTTGGCCCGGCGGCCGGCGAGCTCGAAGCGATCGGCCACCGAGGTGACCGCCGCCTCCTCCCCCGAGATCACCACGGCTTCGGGGCCGTTCACCGAGGCAATGCCCGCCGCGCCGGCGAACTCGGCGAGCGCACGGCGCACCTCGTCCTCGGTTGCCTGCAGCGCCACCATCGCCCCCTCGCGGGTGAGCGCCTGCATCAGTCGGCCGCGCGCGGCCACCAGGGTCGCCGCGTCATCCAGTGAGAACACACCGGCAGCCAGCGCCGCGGCCGCCTCCCCCACCGAGTGCCCCGCCACCACCTCGGGCGCCACCCCGGTAGCTTCGAGCAGCCGGACCAGCGCGGTCTCCAGCGCGAAAAGGCCCGCCTGGGCGAACACCGTCTCATCGAGCAATCTCGCCTCGGCCGAGCCAGGAGCGGCGAACAGTACGTCCCGAACGCCGACCTCGACCCACCCGGCCAGGTGTCGATCCAGACATCCGCACACCTCGTCCAGCGCGACGCGGAAGACCTCGAACCGCTCGTAGAGCTCACGACCCATACCGGCCCGCTGGCTGCCCTGGCCGGTGAACAGGAACGCGACCTTGCCGGTAACCGGTGTACCGATCACCGCCTCGCCCGGTTCGCCCGAGCTCAGCGCCGCCAAAGCGGCGAGCATGTGCTGATGACCGGTCACCGCAACCACCGCCCGGTGCTCCAGCACCGCGCGCTCAGTCGCCAGCGAGAAGCTGACATCGGCCAGCGACCCGGGTTCGGTCCGTACAGCGGCCAGCAGCCGGGCGGCCTGTGCCCGCAAGGCCGCGCTGGAGCGCGCCGAGAGCACCAGCGGCAGTACCGCGGTCGGTGGCCGCCCACAGCGGGGCTGCGCCGGATCCGCCATCGGTGCCTGTTCGAGCACGACGTGTGCGTTGGTGCCACTCACGCCGAAGGAGGACACCCCAGCCCGTCGGGGCCGCCCCAGCTCCGGCCAGTCGCACTCCATCTCGAGCAGCCGCACTGTTCCGGCCGACCAGTCCACCTCAGTGGTCGGCTCGTCGATATGCAATGTCCGGGGCAGGACACTGTGCCGCATCGCCAGCACCATCTTGATCAGCCCGGCGATGCCGGCGGCGGCCTGGGTGTGGCCGATGTTCGACTTCACCGAGCCGAGCCACAGGGGTCGATCTCCGGCCCGGTCGCGGCCGTAGGTGGCCTGCAGGGCCCGGGCCTCGATGGGGTCACCGAGCCTCGTCCCTGTGCCGTGCGCCTCCACAGCGTCGACGTCCGACGCGGAGAGGCCGGCATCCAAAAGGGCGCGCTGGATCACCCGCTGCTGCGAGAGACCATTCGGCGCGGTCAACCCGTTCGAAGCCCCGTCCTGGTTCACCGCGCTGCCTCGGATCACGCCGAGCACCCGGTGCCCGTTGCGGCGGGCATCGGACAGCCGCTCCAGCAACACCAGGCCGACGCCTTCGCCGAAGCCGGTGCCGTCAGCTGCCCCCGCGAAGGCCTTGCACCGCCCGTCCCTCGCCAGGCCGCGCTGACGGCTGAAGTCGACGAATAGACCGGAGGTCGCCAGCACCGTCACCCCGCCGGCCAGCGCCAGAGCGCTCTCGCCCCGGCGCAGCGACTGCACAGCCAGGTGTACACCGACCAAGGACGATGAACATGCGGTGTCCACCGTCATCGCTGGCCCCTCGAGGCCGAACACATACGCCACCCGCCCCGAGATGACACTGCCGGAGGCCCCGGTGACCCGGTAGCCTTCGATGTCCGGCGCGACCTGAGCCGGCAGTACCGGGTAACCGTGGCTGATCACCCCGGCGAACACTCCGGTGTCGCTGCCACGCAGGGAGCCCGGATCGATCCCGGCCCGCTCGAACACCTCCCAGGCGACCTCCAGCAGCAGCCGCTGCTGTGGATCCATGCCCAGTGCCTCGCGCGGGCTGATCCCGAAGAAGTCCGCGTCGAACCCGGCGACATCGGCCAAGAAGCCGCCGTCGCGGACGTAGCACCGGCCTGCCCGCTCCGGGTCCACGTCGAACAGGTTGGCCAGATCCCAACCCCGGTCCGAGGGGAAGGCGGAGAGCGCATCGACCCCGCCTGACACCAGGTCCCACAGGTCGTCCGGGGAGTCGACACCACCGGGGAACCGACAGCCCATGCTCACGATGGCGATCGCTTCCTCGGGCGCCGCCACGGCGGGCGACGGTGTCGCCACCGTGCCGGACACGGTCCCAGTCAGTTCGGCATGCAGGTGCTCGGCGAGCAGACGTGGCGTCGGATGGTCGAACACCGTTGTCGCCGGCAGCTGGACACCGGTCGCGGCCCTCAGTCGGTTGCGCAGTTCGACCGCCGTCAGCGAGTCGAAGCCCGCGTCCTTGAACACCTGCGCCTCGCCCAGCTGGGCGTGGTCGTGATGCCCGAGCACGGCGGCGGCGTTGGCGCGGACCAGCTCCAGGAGGGCGAGCCGTTGCTCCGAGGGCGCCAACCCCTTCGCCAGCCCTTCCGCCAGTGCCGACGGGCCGTCCGCCGCCGGTCGACGCCGGCCCGCGAGGACACGTAGCAGCGGCGGCACCTCTCCGGTCGCCGTCCGTAGACCGGGCAGGTCCAGCTTGGCGGCCACCAGCACCGGTTCGAACCCACGCAGCCCCGCATCGAACAGTCGCATCCCCTCCTCGACCGACAATCCGGTCATGCCGAGACGTTTGCCGCGCTGGTGGTCGACATGCCCGAGGTGTGCGGTCAGTTCGCTGGCGTCGCGCCAATAGCCCCACGCCAGCGACACCGAAGGCAACCCCAGTTGTCGCCGGTACTGAGCCAGCCCGTCCAGGAAGGCGTTCGCCGCCGCATAGTTGCCCTGGCCCGGGTTGCCGAATGTGCCGGCGGCCGAGGAGAACAGCACAAACGCGGCGAGATCGAGATGTCGGGTCAGCTCGTGCAGGTTCCAGGCACCGTCGACCTTGGGCCGCAGCACCGTGTCCAGCCGCTCAGGGGTCAGGCCGGACACCACGGCGTCGTCGAGCACACCGGCCGTGTGTACGACGGCGGTCAGCGGATGCGCCGGATCCACCGACGCCAGCACGTCGGCCAGCCTCTGACGGTCAGCGACGTCACAGCGGGCAACCTCGACCCGCGCGCCCGCGCCGGTCAGCTCCGCCACCAGCTCGGCCACGCCAGGGCCGTTCGGGCCACGCCGGCTGGTCACCAGCAGGTGGCGCACTCCGTGCCGGGTGACCAGGTGCCTGGCCACCAGACCACCGAGCAGACCGGCACCGTTGATCAACACCGTGCCGTCCGGGTCTATAGCCGGCGGCACGGTGAGCACGACCTTGCCGACGTGCGCGGCCTTGGAGAGGCACCGGAAGGCGTCAGGTGCCCGCCTGATGTCCCAGCTGGTCACCGGCAGAGCCCCGAGTTCACCCCGCTCGAACAGGCCGGTCAGCGCGGTCAGCATTGCCCGGGTGCGATCGGGCCCAGCATCCCGCAGGTCGTAGGCATGGTAAGAGACGCCGGGATGGCGGCCGGCGACATCGCCGGCGCTGCGCACATCGATCTTGCCGAGTTCGAGGAATCGGCCATTCCTCGACAGCAACCGCAGGGACGCGTCGACGGCCTCGCCGGTGAGCGAGTTCAGCACCACGTCGATACCGCACGGGAATCGGTTCTCGAACTCGAGCGTGCGTGATGAAGCGAGGTGATCGTCGTCGATGCCGAGCGCGCGCAGCGTGTCCCATTTGCCGGGGGACGCGGTGCCGAAGACCTCGGCGCCGAGATGCCGCGCCAGCACAACCGCGGCCATGCCCACCCCGCCGGCCGCCGAGTGCACCAGCACCGACTCACCCTCCGCGAGGCCGGCCAACTCCACCAGTCCGTAGTAGGCGGTCAGGAAGGCGACCGGGACGGAGGCGCCCTGCTCGAACGACCAACCCGAGGGGATCCGGGTCAACAGCCGCCGATCGGTGACCGCCACCGGTCCGAACGCGCCGAAGGACCGGTCGAAGGTGCCCATCACCCGGTCGCCAGGAGCCAGATCCGCCACCCCCTGGCCGACCTCGCGGACAACACCGGCGGCTTCACCACCGAGCCCGGACTGCCCGGGGACCATGGCGAGAGCCACCATCACGTCGCGGAAGTTGACACCGGCCGCCCGGATCGCCACCCGAACTTGCCCCGGCCGCAGCGGCCCCAGCGTGTCGGGGCACGGCGTCAGGGTGAGATCGGCCAGGGTTGCGCCGGTGCTCGCCAGATGCCAGACGGGCCCATCCGGCGGGGTGAGCCGACCCCGCGGGTCGGCCCGGACGAGCCGGGGTACCGACACCGAACCCGTGCGCACCCTCAACTGAGGCTCACCGGAGCCGACCACGGCGGACACCAGCTCCTGCGATGCGCGCTCCTCATCCACGTCGACCAGGAAGATTCGCCCGGGGTTCTCCGACTGCGCAGAGCGGACCAGGCCCCAGACCGCTGCCGATGGCAGGTCGATCCGATCGGATTCGATGGCGCCGTGGGTGACCACGACCAGCCGGCTGTCGTCCGCGCGTTCCCGCAGTGCGCCCAGCACTCGGCCGGTGACGGCCCGCACGTCGCCGGACTCCCTTGGCACGTCCAGGGTCACGAGCTTCTCGGACGGCGTTGCCGCGGAGAGCGTGATGGTGGGCCAGGAGAGTCGGAACAACGATTCCAGCGCGGTCCCGGCCGATCCGGTGGGCAGGGCCGCAGGCCGCAGCCGCAGCGCGTCGATGGTGGCGACCAACCGCCCCTCGTGGTCGGTGGCCCGGATAGCCATGCCGTCCGGGCCATCGGGAACCACGCGCACTCGCAGGGCACCGGCACCGGCGGCGTGCAGGCACACCCGTTGCCAGCAGAACGGCAACAGGATCTCCGCACCCGCCGCGGTCCGTTCGGAGCCGATCATGCTCGCGTGCAGTGCCGCGTCGAGGAGCGCCGGGTGGATGCCGTACTCACCCGCCCGTTCCTGGTCGGCGGGCAGGACGACCTCGGCGAAGATCTCCGCCCCTCGGGTCCAGGCCCGGCGCAGCCCCCGGAACGCCGGGCCGTACTGGTAACCGGCCTCGGCCTGGCGTTCGTAGAACCCGTCCAGCTGTACCGGTGAGGCGTCCGGCGGTGGCCATTCGCTCGGCCCGTCGACCAGCACCGCGGCGGCGGCCGCGAGCGTCCCGGAGACGTGCCGGGTCCAGGTCGCGGCCGCGACCGGTCGGGCGTACATCGTGATGGCGCGGCGTCCGGCGTCGTCGAGGCCGCCGGTCCGCAGCTGAAGCTGTACCGCGGTGCCGGTGGGCAGCACCAGCGGTGTCTCGGTGACAAGCTCGTGCACCACCGGGCAGCCGAGCTCGTCGCCCGCCCGGATGGCCAGTTCCACCCACGCGGCACCGGGGAAGATCACGTTGCCGGACACCGCGTGGTCGGCCAGCCAGGGATGTTCCGCCAGCGAGAGCATGGCCGTGAACACCACGTCGTCCGCGTCCGCGAGACCGATCACCGCACCCAAAAACGGATGCCGCACGGCGGCCAGTCCCGCGGAGCTCACTGTGGCGGCCGGTTGCCCGGCAGCGAGCCAGAAGCGCTGCCGCTGGAACGGATAGGTCGGCAGGTCGACCCGGCGCCGACCGGTACCGAGGTAACCACGCCAGTCGACGGATACGCCGCGGACGTGCAGTGCGGCCACTGAGCGCAGGAACCGGTCGAGGCCACCGTCGTCGCGGCGCAGTGTGCCGGTGACCACCGTCGGCCCGGCGCCCTCGACCACGTCCCCGATCGCGGTGCTCAGCACCGGATGCGGGCTCACCTCCACGAACGCCCCGTATCCCTCGGCGACCAGCCTCTCGGTGGCCTCGGCGAAGCGGACCTGTTCACGCAGGTTGCGGTACCAGTACCTCGCGTCGAGCTCGCCGCCGTCGCACCACTGCCCGTTGAGCGTGGACAGGAAGGGCACGGCGGCGGCTCGTGGCCGGACGGCGGCGAGGCTGTCGAGCAGCTCGTCTTGCAGCGTCTCCACCTGTGCGGAGTGTGAGGCGTAGTCCACCGGGATCCGACGTGCTCGGACGCCGTCGCCGCTCAGCTTCCCCAACACGACATCGAGCGCGTCCGCGTCACCGGACAACGCCACCGAACCAGGCCCGTTGACCGCCGCCACGCACACCCCTGTGCCGTCAAGCAGGCCCTGCACATCCGACACGGCGAGCTCGACGGAACCCATCGCGCCGCTACCCACCAGGCTTCTGGCGATCGCTCGGCTGCGCAACGCGACCACCATGGCCGCGTCGTCGAGGGACAACGCGCCCGAGACGCAAGCGGCCGCGATCTCGCCCTGTGAATGGCCGACGACAGCGTCCGGTAGCACCCCGACCGAGCGCCACATGGCGGCCAGCGACACCATCACCGCGAACGACACGGGTTGCACGACGTCGACCCGGTCCAGCGGATCCGTGCCGGCACGCACCACGTCCAGAAGTGACCAGTCGACCCAGGGCGCCAACGCCGAGGCACAGACGTCCAAAGCCTGCGCGAACACCTCGGACTCCGCCAGCAGCCGCGCCCCCATCCCGGCCCACTGCGCACCCTGACCGGGGAAGACGAACACTGTGCGACCGTCCACATCGGCCGTGCCGGAGACCAGGCTAGCCGAAGGGCCACCGGCTCCCAGCGCGGTCAAGCCCGCCAACGCCTCAACTGCGTCCTCAGCTACCACCACGCCTCGATACCCCAGTGCCGCCCGGCTGTTCACCAGTGACCGGGCCAGGTCAGCAAGCTCCAAGTCGGTGGAATCCCGTACGAGGTCGGCAAGGTGTGAGCCCTGCGCGCGCAGCGCCTCGCCGCAATGACCAGAGACCGTCAACGCGACGATGGCCGGCGTGGGGTCGCTCCCGGTGTTCTCCGGCTCGACGGGCGCCTGCTCGAGGAGCAGGTGTGCGTTGGTGCCGCTGACCCCGAACGACGAAACACCGGCTCGGCGCGGCCGTCCGGTCTCCGGCCACGCCCGCCCCTCGGTGAGTAGCTGTACCTCGCCCCCGGACCAGTCCACCTCGGCTGTCGGCGCGTCGACGTGCAGCGACTCGGGCAACATGCCGTGCCGCATCGCCTCGACCATCTTGATCACGCCCGCGACACCGGCGGCACCCTGGGCGTGACCGATGTTCGACTTCAACGACCCCAACCACAACGGTTGACCCGATGGGCGGTCCTGCCCGTAGGTCGCCAGCAACGCCCGCGCCTCGATGGGGTCGCCCAGCCTGGTCCCGGTGCCGTGCGCCTCCACCACGTCGACGTCCGATGCGCACAGACCGGCATCGAGCAACGCCTTGCGAATCACCCGCTGCTGGGCCGACCCGCTCGGCGCGGTCAGGCCGTTGGATGCACCATCCTGATTCACCGAGGAGCCCCGCACCACGGCAAGCACCGGGTGCCCGTTGCGTCGGGCATCCGAGAGCCGCTCCAGCAGCACCAGCCCGGCACCCTCGGCCCACGCGGTGCCGTCCGCCGCCGAGGCGAACGGCTTGCACCGACCATCCGGCGCCAACGCACGCTGCCGGGCGAACTCGAGGAAACTGGCGGGGGTGGCCATGACCGTCGCCCCGCCGGCCATTGCCAGCGCGCACTCCCCCTGCCGCAGCGACCGCACGGCAAGGTGTATCGCCACCAGCGACGACGAGCAAGCTGTGTCGACGGTGATCGCCGGTCCCTCGAGACCGAACACGTAGGCCACCCGCCCGGACGCGACACTCCCGGCGTTGCCGGTGCTCAAGTACCCCTCGGTGCCACTCGGCGCGGACGCGGCGTCGACGTGGTAGTCGTGGCTCATCAGCCCGGCGAAAACCCCCACGTTGTCGCCGGACAGGGACAACGGGTCGAGGCCCGCTCGCTCGAACACCTCCCAGGCGATCTCCAGCAGCAGCCGCTGCTGCGGGTCCATCGCCGACGCTTCCCGAGGGTTGATCCCGAACAGCCCCGCGTCGAAAAGGGCCGCGTCCGCCAGGAAGCCACCTTCGCGGGTGTAACAGGTGCCGGGCCGAACCGAATCCGGGTCGTAGATGCCGTCTAGGTCCCAACCGCGGTCCATCGGGAAACCCGAGATCGCGTCGGTGCCCTCGGCAACCAGCCGCCACAAGTCGTCCGGGGACGACACTCCACCGGGCAGGCGACACGACATCGCCACGATCGCTATCGGCTCGTCAGCCGCCGGTCCGCGACCAACCTCCTCGGCTACCGAGGCCCGGATCCCCAACAGCGCGGTCCGCAGCCGGTTCGCAACGGCGGTAGGCGTGGGGTGGTCGAAGATCAGGGTCGCCGGCAGGTGCAGCCCGGTGGCCTCGACGAGCCGGTTGCGCAGCGCAACAGCCGTCACCGACGTGAAACCCAAATCCGTGAAAGTGCGCTCCCTGCCGTTGACCGGGCCGTCCGGCAGCTGACGCACCTTCGCCGCCTCCGCGCGGACCAGCTCGAGCAACAGGTGCAGCTGGTCACGCTCGGCCAGGTCACGCAGCGCACCTCGCAGCGCGGACCCGTCCCGCTGATCCGAGGCTCCCGGTGAGGGGGCGAGATCAATCAGTCCGCGCAGCGGCGCCGCGACCAGCTCGGTACGCCGGGTTGCCACCGGGTCGAGTCGGGCGGCGAGCAACGCTGTGCCGTCCGTGCCGCGCGCCGCGTCGAACATGGCCATGGCCTGCTGCGGGGACAGCCGTCCCAACCCGTCAGGTACGCCGGGCCGCGACTCGTCCGACGAGTCCCACGGCCCCCACGCCAGTGAGCACGCCGGCAGCCCGCCGGCGCGCCGGCGCTCGGCCAACGCCTCGCTGAACATCGCCGTCGCGGCGTCGCCTGCCCGGTCCGCGACTCCGAGCAGTCCGGCCGAACTCGAGCAGAGTACGAACTCCGTCAGTCCGGATCCCGTCGTCAGGTCGTGGAGGTTCCACAGGGCCTGCACCGCGGCGCCACATCCTGGCGCGGTCCCGTCCTGGACATGGATCACCGAGGCCGGCGGGCTCGGCGCGGTGGCGAGCGCGCCGGCCAAGGCTTGCCGGTCGAGCGGATCGCACGCCGCGAACACCACCTGAGTCTTGGGTCCGAGCAGCTCAGCACGCAGCGCGACCAACGCGTCCTCGGCGGCGGGCGGACCGATGAGCAGTAGGTTCCGCACGCCGTGTGCCGCCACCAGGTGTCGGGCCAGCGCGGCGCCCATCGGGCTGTCCGCGCCGGTGAGCACCACGGATCGCCGGTGCTCTGGCCCCGACGGCGTAGCGGTGGCGGACACCGGGACCTCGTGCAGTCTCGGCACCAGAGCCACGTCGGAACGCAGCGCGAGCTGCGGCTCCTCGGTGTGCAGGGCCGCTAGCAGTGCGGAAGGCGAGGTACCGGCCTCCACATCGAGCAGGACGAACCTGCCCGGGTACGCGGCCTGCGCACACCGAACCACGCCCCACCACATGGCCTGCACCAGGTCGCGCTCCGCGCCGGCGATCACCGCGTTGCGGGTCAGCACCACCAACCGGCTTAAGGCCAGGATCGGGTCGTTCGCCCAGGCCGCGAGCCGGCTGGAGAGCTCGGCCACCGCCCCGGCGAGCGCCTCACCACCCGCGGTTTCGCCAGGCGGCGTGGGCGCCGCGAGCAGGACCGTCGCGGGCCCGGCCGCCTCCCGCAGGGCGATCAGGTCCGGGTAGCTGTCCACCCGCCACCCGGTCGCCACCAGTCCGTCCGCCACGTCGAACACATCGTGGCCGAGGATTCCCGCGGATCCCGCGGGTGGCGCCTGGGTGGCCAACGGCACCCAGTCGGTACGGAACAGCGAGTCGTAGTGGTCCTCGGCGAGCGCCCTGAGCCTGGCCGGCATGTCCAGCAGCACGTGCCGGGTGATCTTGCCGGAGGCGGTGCGCGGGATGCGGTCGATCTGGTACAGCTCCTCCGGGATCTTGAAGTACGACAGGTGTTCCCGGCATGCCGCGAACACCTGCGCCGGGTCGAACCCATGCTCGCCGCTCACCACGAAGGCGACCGGTACCTCGCCGAGGACTTCGTGCGGTCGCCCGGCGACCGCGACGTCCAGAACGCCCGGCACCCCTCGGACGGCGTCCTCGACCTCGATCGGATTGATGTTCTCCCCTCCGCGAATGATCAATTCCTTGATCCGGCCGGTGACGGCGAGGTATCCGGCCTCGTCGCGCCGGGCCAGGTCACCAGTGCGGTACCAGCCGTCCCGGATCGCCTGTTCGGTCGCCTCTGGCTGGTTGTGGTAGCCGACCATGACGCTCGGGCCCCGCACCCACACCTCGCCCTCCTGGTTGGCCCCGACGTCACGACCGCTGCCGGGGTCGACCAGGCGCACTCCCAGCCCCGGCACCGGTAGCCCGGACGATCCTTCGACCCGCCCTCCGCTCGGCCAGTTCACCGCGATGGAGCCGCAGGTTTCCGTGCTGCCGTAGGCGTCCAGCAGTGGCACACCGAAGAGGTCCTCGAACGCCTCACGCAGCGCGGCGGTGGTCACCGCGCCACCGACGAGGCCGACCCGCAGCTCCGGGGCTCTGAAACCCTTGTCCCGCGCCGCACGCACCAGGTGGTGATACATCGTCGGGACACCGGCAAGGAAGGTCGAGCGCTCCTCGTTCAGGGTGCGCAGCAGGTCCTGGGATGAGTAGCCGTCGGCGATCCGGGCGGTCGCACCGACCGCCGTGACCGCGAGCACACAGGCGATGTGCGAAAGGCTGTGGAACAGCGGCAGCGGCCACAACACCCGGTCCTCGGGTGACAGACCGGGCACCGGCACGTAACAGGCGGCCACCGACCAGAGGCAGTTGCGCTGCGTGGAGAGCACGCCCTTCGGTGTCCCGGTGGTACCCGAGGTGTACAGCATCCAGGCAAGATCATCCAGTTCGAGTCCGTCGTAGGCTGGGAGATCCGACTCGGTTCCGGCGAGCGCTTCGTACTCCTGGTAGCCGTCGAACTGAGCGGTCGTCGCGGGCCCGTCTGTGCAGACGACACCGAGATAGGGCCGCCGCTCGCGCAGCCGGATCAGCTGATCCAGATGGGCCTGATCGGTGATCACCAACTTGGCGCCGCTGTCGTCGAGGAAGAACCTCAGCTCGGTATCGGTGACGTGCGGGTTGACCGGCACGCCGACCGCGCCGGCCCTGACCAGGGCGAGATAGCTCTCCACCATCTCCACCCGGTTGCCGAGCAGGATCGCGGCACGGTCACCCGGCTGCAGCCGCAACCCGCTCAGATGACCGGCAAGCCGCCGGGTCCGGTGTTCGAGATCGGCATAGCTGACGCTTCGCCTTCCGTCGCGGAAGGCGATCTTGTCCCCCCGCTCACCAGCGTGTGCGACCAGCAGCTCTGGCAATGGCCGAATCAGGTCGGTACGGAGCATTTCCCCACATTTCCAGAACAGGAACCCCAGGCTCTCGACCACCGAACCCTAAAGTAAAATTGACTGAACGGACCCCCTAATAATCCCCTAGAGCCACTCGAGAGCGTGTCAGCTGCCGCCTTATCATCACCCTCACCACATCCTTCTCTGTCGGATTACCCAACAATGGCCGACCAACTGAAAATACACCCCATGACAGCCACGAACTGCCTTATAGACCTCTGCACACTCAAGTAATGCCCGTTGGACAAGCTCACCGCACTATTTCGCCGAAAGCCCGGCACGAAGGAACTCCTGTGAACCACATCGGGGGCAAGGCGACACCCAGAGCCCGGTCGTTCATGCGCCTGTCTGGCGATTCCGGCGACGGTGCGGCGATCCGCTTGGTACGGGAGTTGGTGCGAGCACTGCGGCTGACCGATCCGGAGGGTTCGTGGTCGTTCCTTCGGCTCATCGATGGTCACGGCTCCCGGCTCGGGCTCTGGTTGAACACCACGGCCGGAGCACACGCCGCGCTGGACGACATTCTGCACACCGCGGCCGGCCGACCCGACCGCCCGGTGAGCGTCGATCGCTACGAACCGCCGAACGGAAGCGACCTGCCGCAGGGCGTGGCTGTGGACGAGAACATCTGCACTGCGTCGAGCGAGTTCGCCCTGGCTGTGCTCGGCGAGCAGGGTCGGCTCGCGCTCGATGACCCATCGCCCCTGGCGCTGCTACACCTGTGGCGGGTGCTGCATCTGATCCGAGCCCGTGACCGGTCGCACTTTCTCTTCCTGTACTGGCGCCACGGCACCGTTGAGCTCACACCCTCGGCGCGAGTCGCGCTGGCCTCGCTCACCGAAGCGCGGACCTCGGCGCTCCTGCGCGCGACGGCTGATCTCCAGCTGCACCCGGCGACCCACCAGCGCCATGAGCACTATCTCGACGCGTTGCGCCGCACCGTGCTCACCCGGCGCCGGCTGAACAACGGACCCGCCAACTACCTGGTCTTCACGCACTCTCAGCTGACCGACAATCGGCTCGGCATCCCACCGTCGGTGGCTTCCGGCGCGGCGTGGGCCCTGCGCGCCGCGATCATCACCGATCCCACCCTCGCCACACTGCCGCACCGCCGCCGAGGCGCTGGTGCTGACCGGAGAGGACGCCGTACAACTGGCGCAACCTGAGTCCGTCCACCAGGTGGAGGTGCGGCTCGGCGTCAACGTCTGCTGCGTACGGTGCGTCGTTGCAGTGGATCGGTGGTTCGGATTCGGCATCCACAATTTTAACGCCGATGAGTTCGACTCGCTACGCCCACGCTATGCGGGTGGTCGCCCACCGGTGTTCGGACTCCAGCAACGAGCCCGAACAAAGCAGATCGCGCTGGGCGTCCCGCCGATCACGGGCTGCCCTTCTCCACCTGGAGCCTGACCAAACTGGCCGACTACCTGGTCGCTGAGAGGGTTGTCGAGGACACCAGCCACGAGGGACCGCGCCAGATCCCGCGCGAGCAACCTCATCCCGGCCGCCAGTGGGCGCCCGCCGCGACCGGGAAAGGCGCGGCACTAGGTCGGCGCCAGCGTCGGCGGTAACGACCACCAGCTTGGCCGTCGTGCTGGACGGCCCACGCGGCGCCGAGTTGGTGGCCGACGTGCCGGAGGAGCACGTCGTCGAAACCCCGCACCACAGTCGCCGGCTAGTACTGCGGGGCCGGTAAGGCGAGTCGCCCCTGCGAGGCTCCGGAGGAGTTCTGGCGAAGGCCGGCGCTGTGAATGTCGGCAACCAGGGCGCCGAACCCCTGGTGGCGGCACCCCAGGGTGAGCACAAGCGCGCTCTTTGGCCGAAGGCGAACTTGCGGAGGCGGGCCCGAAGGGTCCCCGATCGGAAGTTCTCGCGCGAGAACAGGCCCTGCAGTACTAGTAGCGCGCCGCGTCAGATCGGAGCATGCACAGGCTTGTGGGGAGAACGTTGGCCCCGCTTCAGGACCGGTCCAGCCGCTTGCTGCCCGAGCGTCACCGATGCGCCCCCGGCGGGCGCCGGGCACCAGACAAGAAGGTCGAGGGGGCTGCGCAGGACCGCGTCCGGCTGGGCGGCGAGCAGCTCGTGTTCGTCGGTCTCGCCCCACATCGCGGCGATCGCGGTGACCCCGGCGGCCTTCGCGCTGGCCAAGTCGGTCACCGCATCACCGATCATGACCGCGTCCGCCGGACTCCGCCCGAGCAGCCGCAGAGCGCGCAGCACGATGTCCGGTGCCGGCTTGGGCCTTTCGACCTCGTCCGAACCGATCACGTGGTCGAAACTGGCCAGCAGGTCGAGCCTGTCGAGTAGCGACCGGGCACGTGGACCGCTCTTGCCGGTGGCCACCGCGACCGCGATCCCCCGGTCCCGCAGGGTGCCGAGCAGCTCACGCACCCCGTCGAACACGGTCACCCGACCGGCGAGGCGATAACTCTCTCTGACGAAGGGCTGTTCCATCGCCATCGGCAAGCCCATGATCCGCATGATGTCCGGGAAATAGCGTCCCAGGTGTTTGTTGTACTCCTGAAACGGAGCCGGACCGGGCCCGACGACCTCCGCATAGGCTACGGTGAAGGCCTTCCGCATAACCTCGGAACTGTTGACCAGCACACCGTCCAGATCGAAGATCACGGCCTGTGCGGCCTGGCGGACGGCGCTCGGGTTCACGCTGGGCTGAGCTTGCATCGTCACTCCCTGAACAGGTTGGGTTTCACAGACACGCGGGTGCGACCGCCACTGCGGAGCGGTAGACACGTTCGATGACCCCGATGGTCCAGCCGGCCTCGCGGGCCGCCTCGCCCCGGCTTTCCGGATCGACGAGCAATGCGGGCAGGTGGTCGAGCTGGCGCTGGTACTCGATACCCACCGGCTCGTCGGGTACCGCTACCGGCACCCGGTCACCGTTTCTGGTGAGGTGCAGCGCGGAGCCTGGCAACCGCAGTGGGCTGAAACCGAATGTGCACGCCAGCGTCACCGTCCCCGCGCTACCGTCAACCTTGAGGGTGGTGCTGTCGTACGGATCGTGGGACGCCCAGCTCGCCCGCAGCGAGATCGACACCCCGTCTCGGGTGAGCAGAAACGCACGTACGGTGTCCTCGACATCGGCGGGGCGGACACCCTGTTTCTCGTCGCGGCGCCACGCCGCCCGGCTGTCCTGTTCACCGAGGAAGTCGGCGGAGAGTGTGCTGAGCACCTGCTCCACCTCTACAGGCCCGAGCATCGCGGAGATCGTGTCGAGCAGGTGCCAACCGAGGTCGACCAGCGCCCCACCGCCGGCGAGTGCGCGACTGGTGAACCAGCCGGTGCCTGGCACACCCCTCGAACGCACCCAGGCCAGCTCCAGGTGTCGGATCCGGCCGAGTGTCGCGGTGAGCTCGTGGCAAGCCCGGATGTCCGCCCGGTACTTGGCGGCGCTGCCGCCGAGCAGCACCCCCGCCCCGGCACGCTCCGCTTCGGTCAGCAGCTGCGCCTCCTCCGAGCTCAGACACAGCGGCTTCTCGACGAATACCGCGAAGCCCCTGGTGAGCAGGGCACAGGCGATCCCGCAGTGCAGGTGGTTGGGTACGGCGATGATGACCAGGTCGACCGAGGCCGGGTCAAGTTCGGCGACATCCGCGAGCATGGCGACCCTGGTGTTCCCGGCGGCGAACTCCGCTCTTGCCCGACTGCTCGGGTCGACCACCGAAGCCAGCGTGTATGCCGGGTGGCCGCTCAGCCTCGGCAGCCAGATCGACCTCGCGGCCCAGCCGAGGCCGACCACCGCGACCCGGAGGGTCATAAGCCGGCAAGCACGTCGGCCACCGTTTCGGCCAGCTGGTGCATCTGCTGCTCGGTGCCGAGCAGAACGCGGTGGTGAAACCAGATGCTGTCCTGGCTCAGCGCCTCGGCGTTGGGGCACTTGCCGGCGAGTTCCACGACGGTCGTGTCGGGTGCGCCGACCTCCCAGAACGCGTCCGTGCGGTAGACGGCGCGAAACCCGACGAAGGCCGGGATGCCTCGGTCGATGAGTGCGTCGACGAGCTGGGCCCTTCGTTGCTCGCTGATACCGGGAACACGGAACATGGCCATGTAGTGCGGGTGCCGGTCACAGCGCCCGTCACGGCCCTGCGGCACGACCACTGGCAGGTCGGCGAGCAGAGCCGCCAGTACCGGCCAGCGCTGCTCCCGAACGCTGATCTGCTCCTCGAGCCTGGACATCTGGGCACGCAGCACGGCGGCAGAGAACTCGTTCATTCTGAAGTTGGAGCCGGAGGTGGCGTGGAAATAGCCCCGGTCGGCGCGCGGGCGACCGCAGCTGTGCCGAACGAACGCCTCCTCGTAGTGCTCCTCGTCCGGGAAGAGCACCGCGCCGCCTTCACCGGCAGTCATCAGCTTGCCGTTCTGGAAACTGAAGATGGCGACCGAGCCGAGCTCACCAACTTTCTTACCCTGCCACCGCGCACCGTGTGCGTGCGCGGCGTCCTGCACCAGCGGCACGCCCGAGTCTTCCGACAGCTTGCCGAGCGCGTCCATGTCAGCGACCTGTCCGGCCATGTGCACGGGCATGATCACCCGGGTCCTCGGTCCGATCGCGGCCTCGGCGGCCGCCACGTCGATGCAGTACGTCTCCGGGTCGACGTCCACCGGCACCGCGACCGCGCCGAGGCGCTGCGCCGCCTGTGAGGAGGAGATGAACGTGAAAGCCGGCACGATGACCTCGGTGCCATGCCTGACGCCGAGCACCTCCAGCGCCAGTTCCAGCGCGTGGGTTCCGCTGGTGACCGCGAGGGCGCGTGCGGCGCCGTGGTGCTCAGCGAACTCGCGCTCGAAAGCGTCCACCTCGCTGCCGCCCATCCGCCACCACTGTCCCTGCTCCAACGCCCTGTTCAGCCCGTCCCGTTCCGCCTCGTCGAACCGCGGCCAGGCCGGGAATTCCAGTTTCTGCCGCGCATCGATACTCATGCCTAATCCGCTCTCACTTCACTGAAGTAGAAGTGTCCGCATTTCGAGTGGAACGTTACCGACGCTTCGGGCCGACCCCAACCCCCTACACCGCCCCTATTGCCCCCTCAGTTTCAAACAAGCAGCCGGCGGACCGCGGCCCTTGGCATAATCGGGGAGATACCTTCAGCGATTCCGTCCGGCACATCCAGCTCTATTCCACGAGGTGAGCCATGCCCGAGCTACTTCTGGTGAACGGTCCGAATCTGGGCATTCTCGGGAGCCGTGAGCCGGATGTCTACGGCACCGACACGCTGGCCGACATCGAGCACGCGGTCGAGGACGAGGTCGCCGACCGGGGTTGGAAGGTCAGCGCGTACCAGCACGACTGCGAGGGCGAGCTGGTACGCCTGATCCAGGGTTCCTACGACAGCATCGCGGCGATCATCAATCCGGGCGCACTGATGATCGCCGGCTGGAGCCTGCGCGACGCGCTGGCCAACTACCCTCGGCCCTGGATCGAGGTCCATCTGTCCAACATCTGGGCACGCGAACAGTTTCGGCGCGAGTCCGTACTCGCGCCACTGGCGGACGGCGTGATCGCCGGACTGGGTGCCCAAGGCTATCGGCTGGCCGCCAGGGCACTTCTCACCAGCATCCCGGTCTGAGCGGCGGAGGCAATCGGACACACGGCGTGGGCAGTGGCACAGCTCGCCCCCGGTGTCAGGTCAACCGGTTAAGCCTCGGGCCGCGAGGACGGCGCCATGCAGCGAGGAGGCGGAGCCCAGCGTGGCCGGACGGACCGGCGGCGGCGGACTTCCGGGCCTGCCGAGCCGGGCGAGCGCCTCGGTCATCAGCTCGATCAGGCAGGGCAACCCAGTGGCGAACCCGCCGCCGACCAACACCAGGTCGACGTGCAGCAGCTCATGGACGCTGATCGCCGCGGCCGCCAACGCGGCAGCGCTGTCCTCCAGGGCGGACATCGCCCAAGTCTGTTTCTCCTCGATCGCCTCGCGCAGCTGCCTGAAAGTGACCTCGGAGCCCCGCAGCGCACCCGCCCTGCGCAGGGTCGCGGGCCCGGAGGCGACCGACTGCACGCAGCCGCGACGGCCACAGTCGCACCGACTCCCGCCGCGCTCGACCACCATGTGGCCGAGCTCGCAGGACCCGCGGTCGAGGCCAGGACGTGATCGGCCGCCGGCCACGATCCCGCCACCGACGCCGGTGCCGATCCCCAGGTACAGCAGGTCTGCGCAGCCGCTCGTGCGGGCCTCCGCGAGCGCTGCCAGATCACCGTCGTCCGCGTAACACACCTCGGCGCCGGGGAACAGTCGACGCAACATCGATCGCAGGTCCGATCCGGTCCAGCTCGGCCTGCCCGGCCAGGCCACGACGTTCCCGCACGGCCCGACCGTAGCCGGCAAGGCGACCCCGATCGCCTCGACGCGCTCCGACCGGTCAGCCAGTAACTCGACAGCCTTGGCGCTCAGCAGCGCGAGATCGTCGGCCACCGTGGCGCCGGCACTCCACCTGGCGGAGGTTTCCTGCTGGCCCCCCACCCCATCCTCGATCCGAAAGGCGACCTTCGTACCACCGACGTCGATGCCGAGAAAACTGATGGCTCCTCCACTCCGCGTAGCCGTCCGGGAGATTCAGGCCGGGCTCAGGGTGAAGTACCGCTCCGCCCACAGGTCGACGATCTCCCCAACCAGCTGCCCGGTCAGCGCAACACCCAGCTCACCCAGCGCCGTCGTGCCGTCGACCTTGTCCAGCGCGGCGTACAGCTCGGCCGTGATCGGCGCCCGTGAGCCGGTCGAGTAGTCCAGGACGAGTTCGTGCTCGACGATGCGCTCCCCGGTCGAGCGGAATGCCACGCGGCGCGCGAGCCTCGTTTCCGGCCGAAGCCGTAGTACCAGCCCGGCGAGCGCGGCCAGGAAGCCCGGCTTCCGCCGCAGGAGGGCGTTCTCGAGTACCAGGTAGTCCAGTTCGGTGGTGAGAAAGGAGGTGACCACGTCGTCCAGGGTCTGCACGATGGGCTCCGCGTGGTTGTTGAACGAGGTGTTCAGCAAGACCGGAGTGCCGGTGAGCTCACCGAACCTGGTCACCAGCCGATGGAACGGCTCGTTCACCTCGGAGTCGATGACCTGCACCCGGGCCGTCCCGTCGACGTGGGTGACCGCGCCGAGTTCGGCGCGGCGTTCCGGGCGCACCGGCAGCACAAAGGACATGAAGTCGTGGTTGCCCTTGGCCGTCGGGATCTCGAAGTACGTCGAGACGGCCTCCGGCGTGACCGCCGGGGCGAACGGTCGGAAGCTCTCCCGCTTCTTGACCATGGCGTTGATCCGGGTCTGGTTCTCCTTCGGTCTCGGGTCGGCGAGGATGCTGCGGTTCCCCAGTGCTCTCGGGCCAAATTCCGAGCGCCCGCGCGCCCAGCCAAGAACTGCGCCGTCAGCCAGCAACCCGGCCGCCGTGTCGATGACATCGCCGGCGTCCACCGTCTCGAGCAGCTCGCCCCAGGCGCTCAGTCTCGCGGCGATCTCAGCCTCGTCGCCGAGGCCGGCACCCAGGCTCGCGCTCCGCAGGCGCGCCCTCGGCAGCACACCTCCACCGAGTTGGTGCTCGGCCGCGAGAGCCGCTCCCTCCCCCGCGCCGGAATCGTGCGAGGCCGGGTGGACGAACACCTCGTCGAACAGCCCGGAACGCAGAATTACCCCATTGAGGCTGCAGTTGTGCGCCACGCCGCCGCCGAAACAGAGGTTGCGCACGCCGGTGAACTCGGCCCAGTACCGCAGCACGTGCACAGTGATCGTCTCGATGGTTTCCTGCAGCGCGGCGGCAAAATCCATGTGTTGCCGGCTGAACGGCTCGTACCTGCGCCGGGGCCGCATTCCGTTGTCGAGCATCAGGGGGCCGAACACGTTGGGACCAACGGTGCTCGGGGCGAGCTCGTACCCGCCCTTCTCACCCAGCGAGTACAGCGATTCGAACAGATGGCGGTAGCGGCCCGGATTGCCGTACGGCGCGAGGCCCATCACCTTGTACTCGTCACCGAACCTGTAGCCCAACAACTGCGTCGCGGACAGGTACCAGGTGCCCAGCGAACCATGCACCGGATAGGTGGCAAGGCTTTCCAGCCTGCCGTCGCTGCCGAGGTAGATCGTGCCTGAATGCTCCTCGCCCTGGCCGTCCAGAACAGCGACCACCGCATCGCGCATACCGGAATGGAAGTAGCTGGACATGGCGTGCGCCAGGTGGTGTCGGGTGTACACGATGCGCTCGTCGGGCAGCTCGAGGCCCAGCTCGGTGCGCAGCAGTTGCCTGATGAGTTCCCGCGAGTAGCGCAGCGGCGTGCCGGGGTGCTCGGTGTAGAGCTGGTTCAGCACGCGGTCCATGTGGTCTTCGCGGAAGTAGATCCCGACCGCGTCCACCTCCGCCGGCGTGACACCGGTCGAGTCGAGGCAGGCCTGGATGGCGTTGACCGGAAACTTGGTGGTCTTCTTGATCCGGTTGAACCGTTCCTCCTCGACGGCGGCAAGCAGAACCCCGTCCTTGACCAAGCTCGCCGAAGCGTCGTGGAAGAAGAACTCCAGCATGCCGGGGACCAGATCCTTGTCCCTGGTGGAGAAGTTTCCGTTCAGTCCGAGCGTGAGCATGAATATTCCCCGATCGGAGGCACGAATGGTCACCGACGGCCAGAGCCGTCTCAAACTTCAGCACACGACACTCAAATTACCCGGGTCGGCAATAATCTACACCGACCCGAACTATAGGCAGCAATAAGCTAATTCCACTGGCCGCCCATTCTGCGGTAACAAGTGGACCAGCCGGACCACCGGCCACCCAAAGAGACTTGACAGTCACCCGGAGAGTTCGTTTCGATACCCGAATGAGCCGCTCCGCCGTGGTGTGGCGACAGAGGAGCCACCGTGAAGTACATGCTACTCATCCATACCAGCAAGGATCGTTGGGAGACACTTACCCAGCAAGACAAGGAAGGCTTTCTCGCGGAGTACATCTCGTTCACCGAAAAGATCACAGCCAGCGGTGAGCATATTGATGGCGCTCCACTCGCGCATCGGAGCAGTTCCCGCGCTGTCCGGGTCCGGCACGACCACGTGCAGGTCGAAGACGGTCCGCTGACCGATGCGGACGAATACCTCTCCGGTTACTACCTGGTCGAGTGCGCGGACCTGGATCGGGCGACGGAGATCGCGGCTGAGATTCCGGATGCAAAACTGAACGTGGTCGAGATCCGCCCGCTCGCGCCGATGGGTGTCCTGGAGGACTGAGCGACCTGCTCCGTCACCCCGTCACTCCATGCTCGGCCATGGCGCCGCGCCTCGGCCGGGTATCGATACCCGGTCAACGAGGGCAAGCGGATCGGGGACGCTGGCGAGACGGTCATGACGACGTTGCTCCTGCGCGGGTCGAACCGGCCGGGCATGCGGCTAGCCCCAGGAGAAATGCGCTGAACTCGTACGCTCCCGAGCTGCCTCGTCTCCCATCCCCGAGCACCTGCGCGGCTCCCGGAGGTGCCCGCTTCCACCGCCGAAGGGAGGCAACTTCGTCGAGCCGCTCTGAGCTGTCGCCAGCCCGGACCGAACTGGTACCGGCGAGGCCTGCGGCGGCACCGTCCGGTGCGTCCCAGCGGCTCTGCCTCGATGGAATGCGAGGAGCCGCGAATCCCGCGCCGGCAGGCGCTCGAGCCACTCAGCTGCCCGGTGGTGTTTGTCGACCCGCACGGACTGCGGGATGGTCAGGTAGGCGACGTCGCGGATGAGGGGGTACCGGAACGTGTAGTCCGCATAGGCGGTCGACGGCCCGGTCCGCAGCAGCAGCTCCCGTCGGCCCAGATGCTCCAGACCAATCCGGACGTCAGTCACCGAAACGCCCCCCACCGCGGCAACTCCCGCCGCACAGACGTTCTCACCCAGCACCGCGGCATCGAGCAGCACCGACTTCGAATCCGGTGGCAAGCTGTCGATCATGGCTGCAATGACCCGCCGCACCAGCGGCAGCAACGGCAGGCAGGCGCCGTCCGCGTCAGCCGCGGTTTCCCCCGTGCCGCCGTGGAACCGCCACGATCGCGCGACGCCCTGGTCGCGCAGCATCCGGGCGTACTCCACGGTGAACAGCGGATTCCCACCGATGAGCGAGATCACCGCCTGGAACTCGGCCCTGATGCCGTCCGGGATGTCCATTCGGCCGCTCAGCGGGGTGCTCGTCCTGGCGCACAGCTGAGCAAGAAGCTCGGTGGCGTCGTCGTCGGAGAGCGGGTCAAGGGTGATGGTATTCGCCCCCGCCTTGCCGCCACCCCAGGAAGGCCTGCGGTAGAGCAGCTCCGGTCGCGCCGTGACGATCACCAGCAGGGGGAACGAACCGGCTTCCTCGGTAATACGGTCAACGAAGTCGATCAGCCGGTCGTCCGCGCAATGCAGGTCTTCGAGGATCAGGACCAGCGGAAACGAACCACCGAGCTCCTCGAGAAACTGCCGGCAGGCGATAAACGACTCGTGCGGGATCAGCTCATCGATCTGATCACTGTCGATGCCGAACAGGACGCACAGGTGGGACAGCATCCAGGTGGCACGGATACCGACACCGACCAACCGGTGCACAGCGGCGCCGAGCTTCTCCCGCGCCAGCTCCGCCGGGTCACCATCCGCGATTCCGAGGCACGGCTTCAGGCTGTCCATCAGCGCCGGCAACGGTCCGCGCCTGCCGAACCGAGGGTTACGCCCGACGAGGCACCGGGCGGGTACCGGCCCCCCTGCCACGGCTCGCTCAAACTCGATCACCAGTCGACTCTTGCCCATACCGGCCTCGCCGAGCACCGTGACCAGATGCGGCCGAGACCGCCGGCTTACCTGCTCCAGCACGCTGAACAACATGCCCAGCTCCCCATGCCGATTGACAAACGGCGCGCTCAGCTGAGGTTCCGCCCGGCGAGCGCGCGTCGCTAAAGCTCGTGATCCGCGCACCGGGTCGTGCTCGCCGTCGTAGCCGATCACCGGTTCGGTCGTCGCCCTGGTCTCGTTGCAGACCCGCACCTCGCCGGGCGAGACGTGGGCCAGCAGACGCATCCCTCGGTCCAGCACGCCCCCGGTCACCGAGGGGACGACATGCTCGCCTTCCTGGGGATGGACCAGCGCGTCGCCGGTTGCCAGCGCCACCGTCACGGTCAGGGCTGCCGGCCAGGACAAGGACGCGTCCGGAGCGGTCAGCCGGTCTCGAATGGCTATCGCGGCCTGTACGGATCGTGCCGCATCGTCCTCGCAGCTGCGCACCGAGCCGAACATGGCCAGCCACAACGAGGCCACCTTGCCCTCGACAACACCACCGGCCTCTTCGACCTCTTCGCGGATGCCGGAGGCGATGCGCCGCAGCACGGCCTCGACGTGCTCTGGCGCGGCTTCGCCAACATCCCGGTCGAAACGGGTCATCACCAGTACCAAGGTAACCCGCTTGAGCTCGGCGACCGCCTGCTCGGGCCACCGATACGCACTGTCGGGCGAGCACGGTTCCAGCCGGTTGGTTTCCGCTCGCTCGGTCCTGATGTCGTCTTCGATCGGTGACCAGGTGTCCTCGCCCGCGCCACCGACGTTCGCGCGCTGGACCGGGGCGCTCAGGGTGACGGCGGAACCGGGTATCGAGGACGGTAGTTCCTGATTGAGAATCGCTCGCTCCAGGTCCTGCAGCTCGCGGCTGGGATCGAGACCGAGATCCTCTCTGAGCCTGGCTCGCGTTTGACGGTAGACGCCGAGGGCGTCGGCCTGGCGGCCGCAGTGGTACAGCGCGCGCATGAGCTGACCGCACAGGCGCTCACGCGACGGCTCGGCGACCGCCCATTCCTCCAGCTCGTTGATCACCTCGCCGTAGTGGCCAGAGGCGAACTCGGCCTCGACACAGTCCTCGAGCGCGGCGAGGCGACTGTTGCGCACCGCGGTCAGCTCCGGCCACGTGATCCCGTGCTCCACCAGGTCGGCGAGCACCGGACCACGCCACAAGCCGAGGGCTTCACGCAGAGTGCACGAGGCCTGTTGCCATGACCCGGCCGCGAGGTCAGCACGCCCAGCGCTCACCAGATCACGGAACTGGCTGAGGTCAACAGACTTCGGGTCGACCCTGAGTAGATAGCCGGGAGCGTGTGTGAGCAAGATCGGCGAGTTGGATCCGTCAGCGACCTCGGACAGAATCCCACGAATTCCGGATACCGCGTTCTGAAGCATTTTTCGCCCGGTATTCGGCATATCGGCGGACCACAGAGCCCTTAATAGCTTACTGGTCGCCACCACGCTATTAAGATGCAGCAGCAGAAATGCCAGTGTGGCCCGCTGCTTGGTGCCGCTCAACGATAATGGTCGTCCGTGATCGACAAGCTCTAACGGTCCCAGGAGCTGAAAACGCATGAACCCTTCCCTCCACGGCACAACGAACTCCACAACTGGCCACGGGCCACGCTCGACGGTCGTCGATTTCAAACGCCGAACCATACCTCGGGGAAGCTCCGGGATTCGGATCAATTCGCGTTATAGGGGCCGCATCGCCCATGTTCCAGAACTCTGCATCCGGACCATCTCACAGGATACTCGACCACAGCGCCTCGGTATATGACCGCACCAATAATCCTTCGAATGGGTTATCAAGGCGCCGCATCAGTACACCTAAATACTGTGAAATATGTATAACAGTGGTCACTGCCTGTCATTGCCTGGATAACCGATCATTCCAACGAATCCGACGTCGCCGAGCGCATGTCGCACTGACGTGCAACATCGCTGACCGCGGCACATTGCTCGCATGCACGCAGCGCGCCCGAGCTGCCCAATTCGGCGGCACCCACAGAACCATCGGCACCACGCGCCCCACCGAAGCAGGCCACCGTTTCTCTGCCGGAGAGACATCGATACCAGTCGCTTCGTGGGCTTCTGTGGGGGACAGCAGCGCCCGGCCGATCACCGTGGTGATCAGCGGGATCAATCAGTAGCGCGACAGAACAGCGCAGGCTCGGCGGACCGGCCCTGAACCGGTCCACGGCCCGACGATCTCGTCACACCGCTGGTGTTCACCTGCCGCCTACGCCTGTGGTCGCGCCCCGACTCAGCTCACCGGCCTTGGGCGGCACAGACCGGAAAGTCATTCGTCCATCGCTGGCGGTTGGCCTGGCGGCACGCCAACACACCGACCCCACCCGGGTTGGAAACCAGTAACCCGAGCCTCCCATCGAACCCAGGGTGGTTCAAACCGGCCAAGCAACATCTTGTCCGTGAACAAAACGAGGGTGAGCGGCGCGTCGCGACCCTGTCTGGTTGGTCCGGCGTGGATTCATCGGCTGGCCATCTCTAGCGGACTGGCACTAGAACTTCCGGCGAGCCAAGGTGATGCCGTCAGCGATCACCAACAGGGCGGACTCGATCCGGTCGTCGGCACGCAACGCCTCGTTGAGTTCTCTGATCGCCAGGGTGTCCGGGTCCAGCGCCGCCGCGTCGGCGACGCGACCGAAGAACAGCGTGTTGTCGAGCACGATCAAGCCGCCCGGTCTGGTCAGGGTGAGCGCTTCCTCGTAGTAGCGACGGTAACCGAGCTTGTCGGCGTCGATGAAGACGAGATCGACACTGCCCGGCCCGTGCTCCGCGCGCAACTCGCCCAGGGTCTGGCCGGCGTCGCCGATCCGGACGTCGATCCTTTCGGCAACCCCCGCCCGTTCCCAGAAGGGTAGGGCGAAAGCGGGCCATTTCGGGTTGATGTCGCAGGTCACTACCCGGCCGTCGGCGGGTAACGCCCTGGCCAGGCACAGCGTGCTGTAGCCGGTGAAGGTGCCGATCTCCAGCACCAGTCGCGCACCGACCAGCCCGGTCAACAGGCTCAGCAGCTGTCCTTCTTCCGGCATCACCTGCATCGATGTGCCACCTGGCAGCAGCCCGGTTTCGGCGCGCAGCGCGGCCAGCACATCGTCCTCGCGAAGCGAGACCCGCCGTACGTAGGCAAGCAGGTCATCGGTGAGCTCGATCTGGTCAGCCATGGGCGCTCGATTCATGCAGCCGGATGCCGGGCGCCGCTCGCCGAGGGCCCAGTGGCGGTCCGTCGATCGTGATGGCCGGGTGATTCGGGCGCGGCGCTGTCAGGAGGTGCAGCCGCTGAACATCAGCACCATCGGGTTCGGCGACCTGGTCCCGGCAGTGGCACGACCGGTCGTCGAAACCGGCGAACCGGTATACGATCTCCATCATCCGGTTGCGGCCCGTCGGCCGGAAATCAGCCACAAGGTGCGCTCCGGAGGCGGCACCCCGGTTGATCAGCCAGTCCAGCAGGGCACTGCCGGCGCCGAAGGAAACCACCCTGCACGACGTGGCCAGTAGCTTCACGTGCCACATCTCGGGGACGGTCCGCACGAGCAGGATGCCGACCGCGCCGTGCGGCCCGAACCGGTCGGCCATCGAGACCACCAGTACCTCGTGCGTGGGATCGTTCAACAGGCTGAGCAGGGTCTCGTGCGAGTAGTGCACCCCTGTGGCATTCATCTGGCTGGTGCGCGCGGTGAGCTCCTCGACCCGCGAAAGGTCCTCGACACCGGCTCGGCTGATGTGCATCACCAGGCCCAGCGAGAGCAGGAACTCCTGGTCGGGGCCGGCGTACTCGGCCCGTTCCTCGGCGCGTCGAAACCCGGACTGGTACAGCTGCCTGCGACGGCTCGAATCCACTGTCACCACCGAAGGGCTGAGTTCGGGCAGCTCGCCCAGCGACGCCGCCGCGGTGGCCGGATAGCAGCGGACCTCCGGCAGCCGGAACGAGACCTCGGCCCGTTCGGCTGCCGTGTCGTCGATGAAGGCCATCGCGCGATGGGCGAAGTTGAGCCGTTCGGCGACTCGGCGTACCGCGCCGGACTTGGGCCCCCAACTGATCTCGGGCAGCACGAAGTAGTCGACCATGCCCAGTTCCGCCAGCCGAGCCATCGCCTGCTCTCGATCGTTCTTGCTGGCGATCGACTGCAGAATTCCCCGGGAGTCGAGTTCCACCACGGTGTCGCGCACCGAGGAAGGAACCCGGACCTCGTCCCCTTCGAGCAGGGTGCCCTGCCACAACGTGTTGTCCAGATCCCAGACCAGGCATTTGACCGGCGTCGGCGGCCCACCGACGCTCGCTGACGTCATCCCACCTCCAGCGCACGCCGGGCCAGCATCAGCTGGCAGAGCTCACTGCTTCCTTCGATGATCTCCATCAGCTTCGCGTCCCGGTACGCTCTGGCGGTCAGCTGCCCGTCCCGCACCCCGGCCGAAGCAAGCAGCTGCACGGCCGAGGCCGCCCCACTGGCCGCGTAGCCCGCGCTGACGTGTTTGGCCAGCACGGTCGCGGTGACCAGCTCTGGGGAGCGGGCGTCCCAACAGCGACTCGCGTGTTCGCAGACCCTGGTGGAGACTTGTTCGGCGACCAGCAGCTCGGCCAGCTGTCGAGCAACGAGCTGGTGCTCGGCGAGTGGCTTGCCGAACTGATGCCGGGTACGGGCGTGCGCTGTCGCCGCCGCGAGACAGCCGCGCAGGATGCCGACGCACCCCCATGCGACGGATATTCGGCCGTAGGCGAGTGCCGACGTCACCAGCAGCGGCAGCGACTGGCTGACGCCGCCGAGCACATTTCCGGCCGGCAGCCGGACGGAGTCGAGCAACAGGTCCGCATGGCCGGCCGCGCGGCACCCCAGCGGGTCGGGGATCACGTGGACGCTCAGACCCGGCGTCTCGGCCGGCACGACCACGACGGCGGCGCCGTCCTGGTAATGCCCGAAGACGAGGAACAGGTCGGCGTAGCGGGCAGCGGTGACCCACAGTTTCTCGCCATCGACGACGACGCAGTCACCGTCTCGACGAATGCTCGTGGTGATGGCGGAGAGATCGCTACCCGCGCCCGGCTCGCTGAACGCCACCGCCGCGAGCTCACCGGTCACCAGCCTCGGCAGGTACTCCGTCTGTTGCTCCCGATCGCCGAGACGCTGGATCGTCCACGCGGCCATGCCCTGCGAGGTCATCACGCTGCGCACCGACCCGCACAGGCTGCCGGTGTGCGCGGTGAGCTCGCCGTTGTCCAAGCTGGTCATGCCCGCCCCGCTGTGCACCATGTCGACCTGAGCACAGAGCAGCCCGTCAGCACCGAGCTTGCGCAACACGTCCAGCGGCAGTAAGCCCTGGCGGTCCCACTGCCCGGCGCTGTCGGCGATCAGCACGTCGACCAGCGCGAGCGCCTCGGCCGGCTGCTCACCCATCGTGGTCCCCGGTGGTAGCGCGCAACCCGCCCACCAGCTCCCTGTCCGGCTCCCAGCTGACCCCGGTGCGGGTCTCGAGGAAACTCAGGATCACTCGTTCGATGTCACCGACGCTGTCGGCCCTCTGGCCGGCCGAAACGGTCATCGTGTTGCCTCCTCGTACTGGTAGAAACCGCGACCGCTCTTCCGACCGAGGTGACCCTCGCTGACCTTGGCCAGCAACAGCTCGCACGGCCGGCAGCCCTCCTCCCCGGTTCGTTCGTGCAGCACGCGCAGCGAGTCCACCAGGTTGTCGATCCCGATCAGGTCGGCGGTGCGCAGCGGTCCGCTGCGATGCCCGAGACAGCCGCTCAGCAGGGCGTCGACCGTCTCCACGCTCGCCGTGCCCGCCTGCACGATCCGTGCGGCATTGTTGATCATCGGATGCAGGATCCGGCTGGTCACGAAGCCCGGGGCGTCCTGGACGACAGCTGCCTTGCGGCCGAGTTGATCGAGCAGAGCCGTCACCGCCGTCATCGTGCGTTCAGCGGTGCGCGGGCCTCGTACCAGCTCAACGGTGTCGATCAGGTACGGCGGGTTCATGAAGTGCGTGCCGACCAGGTCGCCGGGGCAGGGCATCGAGTCAGCCAGCTCGTCGATCGGGATGGACGAGGTGTTCGAGATGACAGGGGTCCCCGGGCGCACGATCGCCGCCAGCTGAGCCAACGCCTTCGCTTTGAGCTCAGCGCTCTCCGTGATGGCTTCGATTACGAGACCACTGTCGCTTGCTGTGCTGGGCAGACATGTCGTACGGAGCTCCCCGCGCGGTAGCGCGTCGGGCGCCGCACCCATCAGCCTTGCCAGCCGGAGTTGGTGCGCAATGTCGGCACGTGCCGACGCCAGACGCTCTTCGCTGATGTCGATCAACAGCACCGACAGCCCTCGGATCAGTGCAAGCGTCGATATCCCCGTGCCCATGACACCCGCGCCCAGCACCGTGAGCGCCATGCCGCCGCGATCCTCTGCCACCACACCTCCGTGCTTATCGACAGCCCTCGTCAGCCGGCCACGAGCGGTCACCAACCGAAACTAGCCAGCCACCGACCGAGCGCACAGTGCCGCTGCTCCACCGTCCGCCCACGGCGCGACAACCGCGCCGGGCGGCCAGCGGCATCGGGACGGGCCTGTCGTGGTGATCCGATTACCTCGCCGTGGAACCGAGCTGGAACAATTGTATTGTTTCGCTGCCGCGCGGTGGCTACATTCGATCCAATAGCGACGCTGCAGGATTTCCGGAGCCGGTTTCCCTGGTCTCACGAACATTTCGGGGGAAGGGACAGCATAGTGGAAACAACGTTCGATGCCGTCGTCATCGGCGGTGGTCCGGCCGGCGCGGTCTGCGCGGCCTCGCTGGCGAAACAGAACCGCTCCGTGCTGGTGTTGGATCGACAGGCCTTTCCCCGGTTCCACATCGGCGAGTCGATGCTGCCGTACATGGTCGGCCTGTTAGAACGGTTGGGGCTGCTCGATGCGGTCAGAAAACAGGGCTACGTCGTCAAACGCGGTGGTGAGTTCATCGATCCCACCGGCACGAAGTTCTTCGGCTCCGGAGTGTTCCGGGCGGATTTCACCAAGCAGGGTGCCAGCCGCCACCACGAGACCTTTCAGGTGGAACGTTCTCATTTCGACACGGTAATGCTGGAGCAGGCGACAGCGGCCGGTGCCGAGATACTGACCCAGGCGCAGGTGACCGAACTACTGATGACCGGCGACCGAATCACCGGGGTGCGTTATCAGCGCAACGGTCAGGAACACACAGCGCACGCCCGTTACGTCGTCGATGCGAGCGGCAGGGCGGGCAAGATCGCCAACCGGTTCGTGCTGCGCAAGATGATCGAACAGTTGCGGATGGTCGCGGTGTTCAGGCATTACGAAGGGCTGGACGAACGGCACAATCCCGGGTTCGAGGGCGACATCCAGGTCGGCAGCCATCCCGACGGCTGGGTCTGGGCCATCCCGCTGTCCCGGGACAAGATCAGCGTTGGCACCGTCATGCCGCGCACGGTGCTGCGTACCAGCGAACCGGCGCGGGCCTTCGAGGAACACGCCGCTCGAATCCCTCGGATTGTTCAACGGCTGACCGGAACCCGCCCGTGCACCGAGTTCCAGGTGGAGACCGACTACTGCTATCACACGGACCAGGTGACCGGCCCCGGTTGGCTGATGGCGGGTGACGCCGGCTGCTTCGGCGACCCGATGTTCTCCGGCGGTGTCCTGGTCGCCATGGTCACCGGTGCCAGAGCCGCCAGCACGATCGCGCGCGCGGTGGACGACCCGGGCAGCGAGACCGACGGTATGACCGAGTACGCCAACTTCTTCAAGACCGGTTATGACACCTACGTCCGGCTGATCTTCTCCTTCTACGAGAGTGAGCTGGTCAGCGCCCTCGCCGACGCGAGCACACACACGTTCAGGGGCAACCTGGAAATGTACATGGTTCGACTGCTGGGCGGCGACTTCTGGAGTGCACACAACCCCATAGCCGCCGCGCTGCGCGCGAACCGTGCCTGGGACACGTTCGCCCCGTTCGAGCCGGTGTTCGGCTGCCCTGTCTATCCGGAGCTCGACGAGCTGGACCGCGCGGAAATGGCCTCGGCGGGGCGCGGAGCATGACGCGGGGCCGCCGATCGAACCCTGCCCTACCGAAACGGACCGATGGGGTCAAGACGCGTCGGCTGGTCAACGGCCCCTTCGACCGGGGGGAGACCGGTCACCGGATGATCGGGCCGGCTTCCAGCAGGCAGGTCCCGGAGTCGGCGCAAATCACCCGATCCACCACAAAATTCGCCCGCTCCAGCAGCGACCGCAACTCTTCAAGGGTACGTAGTCTACCGCCGAACAGCACAAGCATGGTCATGTCGTGGATAGCGGCCGCGGCCTCGTACTCCGCCGGCGGCGGATTCTCGATGACCAGCAGTCGACCGCGCTCGCCCATCGCCACACCGCAGTTGCGCAGAATCCGCAGGGCCGACACGTCCTCCCAGTTGTGCAGGACGGCCTTGAGCAGGTAGAGGTCTGCTCCCGGCGGGATCTCCCGCAGAAAATCGCCGGCCACGAACTCACAGCGGCCCGCGACACCGTGGGCTTCCACCGTCGCGCGTGCGTGGTCGATCATCGCCTGCTGTTCGAAGGCGACACCACGTAGTGCGGGGGAGCTCGACAACACCGCGGAGATCAAGGTGCCGTCGCCGGCGCCGAGGTCTGCCACCACGCCGGTCCGGGGAAACTCGTACAGGGCGAAGATGTCCCGCTGGAAGTGCTCGCTGTACCACCGCATACCCCGGGCGAACGACCTGGCGCTCTCGCTGTCGTCGTCGAGCAGCGTCCACAGGTCGCGGCCGTGCCGATGTTCGAACGCCGACTCGCCGGTGCGCAGCGCGTGGTCCAGCTCCGCCCACGCCTGGTAGTACGGCGCACCGGCCATCAGCGCATAACCGTGCAGGGACCCGGTCTCGCGACGCAGCGGTGCGGCCAGGGCGGTGGCTCGGTACTTGCCTTCGCCCACGGTCTCCACCAGCCCGATACCGGCCAGCGCCCGCATGAAGCGCCGCAACATCTCGGCTTCGAGACCGGTGAGCTCAGCCAGCGAAATCTCCGACACGACATCGTCGCCGAGATGGTCGAGTACCCGGAGCCGAACCGCCGAGGCGATCAACTGGGTGATCGTGTTACCGCGCAGCATGAGCGCGACCTGCTCGGCCGCGCAGGCCCCCGCGGCGCTGGCCACCGGTCCGATCACGATCGTCCACCCTCGTCATCGCCCGGGTGCAGGATGTGGTCGACAACGCGCTCGTACGCGGCCCGGTCGGTCAGCGCGGTGAGCTTCTCGTACCCGTCCTCGACAACCAGATAGCGCCTCCCGACCAGCGCGTGGTGACCGTTCTCGACGGCACGGCAGATCATCGTCGTACTTGCCATCACCGACTCGTCGAGATACTGCTCGAACGTCGCGGTGAAACCGTCCCACTCGTCGGGTTTGCGTTCCAACAGAGCGAATCGATAAATCGGCAGCCAGTCCGCGGACCGACTCCTGCGCAGTACGGTGTGCCGACCGTCGTGCGCGGCAACCCTGAACTCACAGCCGTACTGGCATTGCACCTCGGACGAGAGGCGCAGCGGTTCGAGGTAGGCGGGGCCGGAGAAACCGACGTCGACCAACCACTGCCGGCCCTCGGCGTTCACCACGATGAACTTGTGCGACAGCTCGGGACTGAAGGTACCTCGGTCCTGGATCACCCCTGCCGCCACAGCCACCGTGTCGAAGCCCAGTTCGTCGAGCAGCCGCTGGAACAGCAGGCTGAGCTCGAAGCACATGCCACCGAGGCCCCTGACCACGATCTTGTCGAAGGTGGCGTCCTGGTCGAGATCCGCCAGGTTGTCCGGCAACGCGCCGCCACCCTCGGGGAACGTGCTGTTGTCGTACGGGACGCGCCGCAGGTGGCCGAGGTGCAGTTGACGCAGGGCGTCCACAGTGGGCTCCACCGGTCCGGAGAAGCCCAGGCGCCGGAGATAGATGGCGGTGTCGAACATCGGGGTTCCTCTCGCGCGGTTCAGACGAGGTCGGCGGTGACGGGCCGCAGGCGGGCCATGAGGTGCTCGGCAAGCATCCGAGGGGTTGGCTGGTCGTACACAATTGCCGCGCTGAGTCGCACTCCGGTCAGCTCACCGAGTCGATTGCGGAACTCGACAGCGATCAGCGAGCTGAACCCGACGTCCCAGAAGGCCCCGTCCGCATCGATCGCCGCCAGGTCGCTGTGCCCTAGCGCCGCCGCCGCGGTATCGCGAACCATCGCCAGTAGCAGCTCGGTCGCGGCCGGCTCCGACAGTGACGACAGCCGTTCCGGCAGTGGCGCCGCGGCGGGCTCCGCGCTCACCGCGCGGCGTGCCGGTTGAATCAGATCGCGCAGCACCGACGGCACCTCGTCGGCCGTGGTCCTCGCG
>DASYBO010000559.1:0-9723 GCA_036500685.1 Pseudonocardiaceae bacterium
TCCGCGAGCGCCGCCGATCGCGCCATGTACTCCGCGACGGTCACCGGTCCCGACGTCGACGCCGCCGCCACCCAGTTGCTGCAGGTCGAAACCCGTTCGGCTGCCAACGCCCCGCTGGGTGTCGCGCCCGGCGACGTGCAACGGGCCGGTGACGCCACCGCGGTACTGCTGCGCACCGCGGAGCAGAACATGTACGGCGAGTTGACCGGCGCGATCAGCACGGCCGCCTCCGCCGCCATCAGCCAGGCCTTCCGGGTCGGTCTGCTGGTGCTGCTCGGACTGGTCATCGCCTTCCTGGTCGCGCTGTTCGTGGCCCGCTCGCTGGTCCGCACGCTGCAGCGACTGCGCAGTGGCGCCCTTGACGTGGCCCGCAACCGGCTGCCTGCCTCGGTCCGCCGCATCCTCGCCGACCCGGACCCGATCAAGGCGTCCGAGGAAGCGGTCGAACCGGTGCCGGTGTTCACCGCCGACGAGGTCGGTGAGGTGGCGCGCTCGTTCGACGTCGTGCACGGCCAGGCCGTCCGGCTCGCCGCCGAGCAGGCCGTCCTGCGTGACAACGTCAACGCGATCTTCGTCAACCTGGCTCGTCGCAGCCAGGTCCTCGTCGAACGCCAGCTGTCCCTGATCGACCGGCTGGAACGCGACGAGCAGGACCCGGACCAGCTGGCCAACCTGTTCGAACTGGACCACCTCGCCACCCGTATGCGGCGTAACAGCGAGAGCCTGCTGGTGCTCTCCGGTAGCGGCCTTGCCAAGCGGATGAGCCAGCCGGTGCCCATCGGCGACCTGGTCGGCGCGGCCGTGTCCGAGGTCGAGCAGTACGCCAGGATCGAGGTCGGCCACCCGCCGAACGCGCAGATCCTCGGCCGGGTCGTCAACGACCTCATCCACCTCATCGCCGAGCTGCTGGACAACGCGACGGTGTTCTCGGAGCCGAACACCAAGGTCAGCGTCAGGATCGCGAAGACCCGCTCGCGCGAGGTCGCCATCCAGATCACCGACCGCGGCGTCGGCATGAGCGAGGACGACGTGCGCTTCGCCAACGAGCGCCTTGCCAACCCGCCCGAGATGGACGTCGGCGTGACCCGGCGGATGGGTCTGTACGTGGTCGCGCGGCTGGCCAAGCGGCACAACATCCGGGTCAAGCTGCGCACCAACGAGGACATCGACGGCGGCACCGTCGCACTCGTCGTGATCGGCGAGGACCTGATCCACCAGGCAGGCGATCCGCAGAACCCGCAGCAGATCGGTGACCGTCAGCTCGCCGCCGCGCAGAACCGGAGCGACGGAGAACGCGGTGCCCCGGCAGGCGCGGTCGCCGCGGCCGGGATCGCGGGCGCGTTCGGCAAGGCCCGAGGCAAGCCGGACAGCGCGCCCCAGCCTTCGGAGTTCGACTACGCGGTGCAGGACCAGGCCCGGCAGGACCAGGAGAACCCGCTCGACCCGGCCACCTCGTTCTGGTCGAGCGAGTTCGCCCTCGACGAGCTGGAGGTCTCCGGCAGCCAGCCCATCGTCCCGGTCGAACCGCAGGTCACCCAGGTCACTCCGATTCCTCGGCAGGACCCGAGGGAGCAGCCGCCGACCCAGGGTGTGCCGGCCGCGATGCTGTGGGAGGCGCACACCGCGGCCGACGAGCTGCCCGCGATCGGCAGCGACCCGATCAACGAGACGGCCGTGCGCGACCGGCTCGGCTCCGCGAAGGCGGAGTCGGCACCGGCGCAGCCCGCGCAGCGCGGCCAGGCCCCCGCGCCGACGGCCACCCATGCCGCCGCCGAGGTGGACGCGCCGACCGAACGGCTGCCGATCTACGAGGCCGTGCTGTCCCAGTGGTTCCGGCCCGACGAGGCGGGCGGCGAGTCCGACTCGATCTCCACCGGCATACCGGCTCCGGCGCTCAAGTCGGCCCCGATCGCGCCGCCCGTAACGACGCCCGCAACGACGCCCGCGCCCGAACCGGTCCAGGAGGCGAAGCCGGTCGGTTCCGCCAACGGCGCCCTGCCGACCAGGGTGCCCGGCAAGGCAGGCGCGGCAGCGGGCTTCGGCACCGGTCCGCGTAGCTCGTCCCCGTCCACCGAGCCCCCTGCCCCGCACATCATGCAACCCGTCCCCGAGCCCGTCGGTGCCGCCGACCCCGGCGTCACCGAGGCCTGGCAGACCCCGGCAGACGAGGGCTGGCAGCTGGCCGAGGCGCTGCTCTCCCCTGTCGCCGAGAAGACCGGCGCCGGCCTGCCCAAACGGGTGCCCAAGGCGCACCTTGTGCCCGGTTCGGCGGCCGCCCGGCCGAGCAAGCAGGAATCCGAAGCACCGCCTCTTCCGCCCCGCACTGCTGACGCGGTCCGAGGCCGCATGTCAAGCTTCCAGCGTGGAGTACGTCGCGGGCGTCATGCGTTGATCGAGGCATACTCTGGCGGGGCTTCCCCGCTTTCCGACGGCAGCCACGACGAGGAGCACGAGTGACAGCGTCCGTTAACCAGCCAGGTAGCTTCGGCTGGCTCATCACTGACTTCGTTCGCAGGGTGCCCGGCGTGGCCCACGCCGTCGTGGTGTCCGCTGACGGCCTGCTGCTCGCCGGGTCCCACGGCCTGCCCCGAGACCGCGCGGAGCAGCTCTCCGCGGTGGCCTCCGGCCTGGTCAGCCTGACCCAGGGCGCGGCGCGCTGTTTCGAGGCGGGCTCGGTCAACCAGACCGTCGTCGAGATGGACCGCGGCTACCTGTTCCTGATGTCCATCAGCGACGGCTCCTGCCTGTCGGTGCTGGCCGCGCCGAACTGCGACATCGGCCTTGTCGCCTACGAGATGACCCTGCTCGTCGAGCGGGTCGGCCAGCAGATGACGCCGGAGCTGCGGGCTCAACTGCAAGGTGCCGTACGCCGATGAACCGGTGAGCGGGAGATGAGTCCTGGCCGACGATCGCGACGCGATGGCTCCGGTGACGAGTTCGACTACCGGAGCTGGGCACAGGGCGGCTTCCATCTCTACGACCAAGATGACGATTCCGAGTACGACGACCGCGATGAAAGCCCCGAGTTCGAGGTATCGAACCCGTCGAAACAGGTGTTGGATGAGCCAGGTGGAGATCAACCGCCGGACATCGGGGAACAAGGGGGGAGCGTGATGGTGGAGGGCGATTTGGAGGACCCCGCGGACTACGCGAGCTCCGACATTCCCAACCGCTTCGACATCAGTGGATACCGCAACGGACTGTTCGGCGGTCCCGGTGCCGACTTGTTCGGCGAACCGGGCATGGCCGTTGGCGGCCGTCCGACCAGCATCAGCACACGCTCATCCGCTGCAGCGGCCTCGTCGGCCGGTGGCAACCGAGGAGGCTCGATGCCGCCGAACCCTGGCCCCCCGTCGAATCCGGGACACAGGCCAAGTGACCAGGCGTCAAGAACGGGTGGCACGCCGCGCACGGTGCAGGACTCCGGCACCGGCTGGCACCAGCCCATTTCCAGCCAGCTGCCGCCGCCGGACCCGGTGACCGAGACCGGTTCGCTGGTCCGGCCCTACACCCGTACCGGTGGCCGCACCCGGCCGGACTACGACCTGGCCATCGAAGGACTCGTCTCCACCAGCGACAGCGGCTGGGAGATGGAAGAAGCGTTACTCCCCGAGCACCGGGCCATCTGCGGCCTGTGCATGGACACGAAGTCGGTGGCGGAAGTAGCCGCGCACCTGCGACTTCCGCTCGGGGTGGTACGCGTGCTCATTGGCGACATGGCCGGCATGGGGCTGGTCGTCATTCACTCGTCCGACGCGATCGTCGGCGACCGACCATCCATGGAATTCCTGGAAAGGGTGCTCAGTGGTCTACGGAGGCTCTAGTCCACGAAGTGTGCCGAATGGTCGGAAGGCGACCACCTCGGCCAAGATCGTGGTGGCCGGCGGATTCGGCGTCGGCAAAACCACGCTGGTCGGCTCGGTGTCCGAAATCGTGCCGTTGACGACGGAAGCGGTGATGACCGAGGCCAGCGTCGGCCACGACGACCTCTCGGCGACACCGAACAAGACCACGACCACGGTCGCGATGGACTTCGGCCGGCTCTCGCTGGACTCGGACCTGATCCTGTACCTGTTCGGTACCCCTGGTCAGCACCGGTTCTGGTTCATGTGGGACGACCTGGTCCGCGGCGCCATCGGCGCGGTCGTGCTGGTCGACACCCGCAGGCTCGCCGACGCGTTCGCCGCGATCGACTTCTTCGACGACCGGCACCTGCCCTACATCGTGGCGATCAACCGCTTCGAGGGCATGCTGCACCACCGGCTCGGCGACGTCCGTGAGGCGCTCACCATCGATCCGTCGGTACCGGTCGTCGCCTGCGACGCGCGGGACCGCGAATCGACCAAGCAGACGCTGATCACGCTGGTCGAACACGCCATGCGGCAGCGGATGTCGGCCCCGGTCAGCTGAGTTCTCCCGCTCGTGCCAGCACGGTCAACACCTGGCCGTGCTGGGGCTGACCGGGTGAGATTTCCGGGTGGGATTTCCGGGCGGGCAAGGATAATTCGCTCATTTGCGAGCTGATTTCCCGTGGTGCAAGACTTATAAAAAGTCGTCGTGCCGGTAGTCATCAGCGATCTCAACCCACGGGCAAGGGCTCTCGTCAGCGCCCTGCGCGACATCCGCCAGCGGTACGGCATCACCAGCCGTGACCTGAGCCGCCGCATGGGTTTCAGCCACGCGTTCGTCTCGCACTGGGAAACCGGCAGGCGCGTGCCCGGCCCCGACGAGGTCGCCGCGCTACTCGGCGAACTCCGGGTCACCGGCGCCGAACGCGACCGCATCATGCGCCTCGCCGAGTCCGCCGTCGAACCCAGTTGGCTCGGTACCGGCCTCGTCGGCCTGCCCGAACACGTGGTCAAGGCCATCGACTGCGAACGCTGGGCCGACGCGGTCACCGAATGGGCGCCCGCGATGATCCCGGAACTGTTGCAGATTCCCGAATACGCCCGCGCCCAAGCCATGCTCACCGGTGCGTCCTACGCCGAAATCGAATCCCGCGTACTGCTGCGCGGCGGCCGACGCGAGGTCGTCAATCGCAGCATCGAGCCCGTCCGATTCACCGCGCTCATCGGCGAAACCGCGCTCCGCGAACCGATCGGTTCGGCCAGGATCATGGTCGAACAGCTCACCCAACTCGTCGAATCCGCGCAGCGCCCCAACATCAGCGTCCAGATCGTGCCGACCCTCATCGGCTGGCACCCCGGCCTCGCCGGCTCGTTCACCATTTACCATTTCGCGGATTCCCCAGAAATTCTCTACTTCCCGCATTACAGCTCCGGCGTCTTCTTCGCCGAATCCGACCACGTCAGCCAGCACCACCGCGCGCTGGACATCATGCGCGACAAGGCATTGAGCGAATCCCGCTCCATCAAACGCATCATCGAACTAGCCAGGAAATGGGCTGGTGCGGCCTAGTCAAAGCGCGACGTCGACAAACGACCGATATCACAGATGCTCGGACCGAGGGCGCATGGGTGCGATTCGATGGCACCACGGAGATGCTGAGCAGCGGCAACCGTACGGCATGGTATCCGGCAACCGAAGCAGCACTGACTCAGATCGGTGGTCGAGAGATGGCGGGTGCATTGGCACGACACATCGAGGTGCAGTTCGTGGTCAGGATGAGCGTGCTGGGCATGGACCATGCGATACACGCGCTGGACAGGCCACCCTGCGGTGTCCAGCCGCCGGTGTCGAAATGGCAGTGCCATCGGCGACTACCAGCGGTCATCCGAGCGTTGTGCCCGGACGCGACACTCACAGTGGTCAGCCCGGACGGACAGGCTTGGGAGTACTCGGAGAAGGGACGGCAGCCAGTATGAGCGACTCGACATTGCTGGTGTCCTTGCGGTGCTATCCACACGGGTATCCCGTTTCCGCTCAGGCGCGCTCCGATGTTTTCGCTGTCACTGAAACCGACATCGAAGATCTGGTCGCGAGGGTCGCCCGACTCGAGAGCGATGACGCGTATCTGGAGCACCAAGGGCGTCCTCGGTACATCGATCCGGATGACGGCGAGGAAGCCGGCGACCACGTCATGTATCTCACCGTGGCCGGCCGCTGGGCCTATCTACGTTATATCGGGCCGATCGTCGGCGCGGCCGAGATCAGCGGCATTCCGGTGGTGCCGTTGGGCGATCCGATATCGCCGGAAACCCATGGCACCAACAACATCGACTATGTCGCCGGTAGCGGGGTTTCACTTCGCGCGGCTGAGCAGGCCTTGCAGGAGTTCCTTGCCACCGGCGAGTTGCCCCGCAACATCCGCTGGGTACTCGAAGCGGATCTGGAGGCAGGCCCGATCCATGTGCTCAAACGGGGTGCCTGACCAAGGTTTCTACGTCGATCTCACTCAGTTGCCGGTGGACGCGGATGTGTCCGGTGAGTTGCGAGCGCTCAACAGGCGGCGTGACCCGGAATTGGCCAGCTTGTGGTCGTTGGTCGTTGGTCGTCGAGTTCGCGGACAGCGAGGATTGGGGTCGTTGGCCCTCGGTCTGGCTTCAGGCCGGCCTTGCTGGACATCGTGGCGCGTTGATCTGGGTCGAAGATGGACGCACTTTCATTCCATCTGGCGGTCTGCGTCGGCTGCGCAATGATCGCGACTGGGATCCGTATTTCGACTGGTCCGGCACGCCTTGCAGCGTTCGAGGGGCCGCGTCGGTTCCGGTGGAGCTGGTGTTCGCTGCCGTTCGGGAGGTCGTCGCCACCCGCAGGCGACCGACTGTGGTCGACATGGTCGAGGTCGACCGCAGCACGTTCAAGATCGTCGGCCCGAGGGTGGGGCAGCAGCATCACTCGACCTTCCACCGCACCGCATAGGGTCAGCGATCGGTGGCCAGTTCGACCGAGGTGATGCGGTGCAGGGCGAAGCGGCGGAGTTCGTTGCTGCCGTGGTCCATGCCTTCGAGGGTGCCGCCGCCGATGCTGACGGGGGCGATGAAGCGTTGGCTGGCGACGCCGTAGGCGTCGACGAAGCCGACCCAGACGTTGCGCTGTTCGCGGACGGCCTGTTGGAGCAGGCCGAGGGTGGAGCTGGTGTCGCTCATGCCGGTGCCGGGCGGGAGTTGCGCGGATTTGCCTGAGCGGCTTGCGGACGCCCGGTCGCCGACCTTGATCTGTTTGGCGACGCCGATCAGTTGGGTTTCGGTCGCGGCGGGCGGGGTTGGTGACTGGCGTTCGGCGCGGCTGCGGGCGGGGAGGCGGCGGCCGGTGGGGCGGAGGTCGAGGACACGGCCGTCAGCGCCTTCGGCGGCGGGGGTGAAACCGGCGTCGCGCAGGCCGTCGAGGACGTCGATCAACGGCAGCGGGCTGACAACGACGGTGGGGGCGATGCGGCGCAGTTCGAGTCGGGCGGCGACGGTGTTGGCCAGTACCTCGCCGAGCAGGGCGTCGTCGTCGCAGCGCAGGAACGAGCCTGCCGCGCCGCCGCGCAGCCTGCCGTGGCGGCGGGCGACGTCGTCGATGAGGTAGTCGAGGGCTTGCGGGACCGGGGTTTTCGAGCGGGTTCTGAACAGCTCGTGCAGTTCGGTTGAGGTGCGGCCTGCGTCGAGGGCGCGCCGGATCGACGCCTCGCTGACCCGGTACACGGTCGCGCCGCCTGCCGATTCGACGTTCGCGACCAGGCCCATGTCGACGGCGAGGTCCTGTTCGAGTGGGCCGGGTGCGATCACCGTGAAGTCGGCTTGGACGAGGACATGGTCGATGAGGTCGGGTAGGGCGGCGACGAGGGTCTTGGCGGCTGCCGCAGGGCCGTCGGCGAGTAGGGCGCGGCCGGCCGAGGTGACCGCGTCCAGGGCGACGATGCCCAGCATGCGGGCCTCGCGCAGGGTCCAGTCGAGCAGGTCGTCGCGCAGCCGGCCACCGCGTCGCGGGGCGCGCCAGGCCAACAGGTCGACGAGTTGGCGCTGGTTGACGATGGCCGCGCCGGACGGGAGTTCGGCCAGCGCCTCCAGCGTTCTGCGCCGGTCGCGCGGGGCCAGTGGGCGGCGCAGTTCGTCGGACAGCGGCGCCAGCAGCTTTTCCTTGTCGTCGCGCAGGCCGGCAAGCGCGGGCAGCCGGGGCAGGTCGAGCCAGGCCGCGGCGATGGTGGCCCAGCGCTGTTCGCGGTTGGCGGCCAGCCAGACGTCGGCCTGGGTCGTCAGTGTCCATTCCGGACTCGCATCGGCGCTGGCGAGGACGAGACCGGCGCCGTGTGCGAGTTCGACGAGCAGGTTGGCGTGCAGCTCGTCGATGTCGAGTTCCTTGGTGAGCCTGCGTTGTTCGCGCACGCCGAGCCCGCCGGAGCGCAGCACCGGCGGCGGCTCGTTCGACCACAGGGTGAGCAACGCCGCGAGATGACGGGAGAACTCGGCGGCCTCACCGGCCCCAGTCGAGTCCACAGTGGACGAGTCGACTCTCCGCAGTTCCGGGATCGGTTCGGTCGCGCGGATCGGGCCGAGCGGGTGCGCGCCGCGCAGCGCGACACCGACCTGGCGCGGCAGTTCCACGGTCTCCGCGTCGCGGCGGATCAGCAGACCGGCCGCGAGCAGCTCCTGGACCGGGGTGCGGCCGTGCGCTGGTATGACCGAGCCGGCATCGCGGGTTTTGCCGACCGGCGGGCCTTCGGCCAGCGTGCCGAGCAGCCGTCGCGCCTTGTCGTCGAGCCCGGCCAGCAACGGCGCCAGGTCGACGCCGTTGAGCAGCGGCGCGGACGGGCCGAGGCCTGCGGGGTAGGTGCCGGCGACCTCCCGTGCGGCCGGCGCGACCGAGATGGCCTCCGGGCCGCCGTCCCAGGCGATCGCGTCGGCGCGCAGCCGGGCGATCGCCGCGTCGACGGCGAGCGGGTCGATGCCCTCGCCGAGCAGTCGCAGCAGCGTGGTGGGCGGGACCGGGGCGCGGTCGGCGTCGCTGAGCACCAGCGCGTCCAGCACGGCAAGAGTGAACGAGTCGAGTCCGTCACACGCCCTGGCCACGGACGCGCGCGTGCCGGCCCGCGTCGCCAGGACAGTACTGTCCGCGGGCGCTGGGATGGCCAGATCCGGCCGCGCCCGCAGCAGCTCGACCAGCATGGTCTCGCTCTGCTCGCGCAGCCAGTCGGCAAGTGAGGTGCCGGACACTCTGACCAGCGTATCGGGCGGGCCACCGCGTTGGTGGGGACCGGTGGTGCGCGCGTCGATGACCTTCGGCAGACTGGAGCCGTCAGGTGAGTTGAGGAGGAGCCCGTGGCCAGGAACAGGCGTAAGTCGAAGTTGCACACCGACCCGACGTGGCCGGGCGACCCGACCCGCGACGAGCACCCCGTTACCGAGCTCGCCGCCGACCGGCAGGGCTCGCTCTCGCCCTTCGGTGACATCACGTTTCCGCTGCCCGATGACAAGGTGACCTACGTGCACCCGGTCACGGTGATCAACCGCTGAGCTGGGGCTCACAGCAGGGCAAGGTCCGATGATCCCGGGTCCGGCCGAAGGCTAGTGTCGGGTGCGGCCTTATCGATCAGGGCATCGATCAAGTATCTGCGAGGAGTTGCCATGCCGGTTCCGGGTCCGGGCTATTCGATCACGGTCCGGCTGGAGGCACCGGCCTCGGCCAGTGCCGCCGGTGACCTGACCTCCACCGTTGGCAACGTCGGCGGCGTCATCACCGCCTTCGACGTGGTCGAGTCGCACAGCGACTCGGTGGTCGTCGACATCACCTGCAACGCCACCTCGGCCGATCACGCGAAGGTGATCACCGACGCGCTGG
>DASYBO010000560.1:0-5459 GCA_036500685.1 Pseudonocardiaceae bacterium
CGACACCGAGGTCGCGCCGATCATCTACACGACCTCCGCCGCCGACGAGGGCCGCCGCACCGCCGTCGCCGAGGCGGGAGCCGAGGTGGTGCTGGTCGGTTCGGACCAGGTCGACCTGCACGCGCTCGTCGCCGACCTCGGTCGGCGCGGCCTGCACCGGGTCAACTGCGAGGGCGGACCACGCCTGTTCGGCAGCTTCATCGCCGCCGACCTCGTCGACGAACTGTGCCTGTCCGTCGCGCCGCTGCTCACCTCGGGCGACTCCGGCCGGATCGCGGTCGGCAGCTTCCCGCCCGAGCCGCAGCGCCTGCACCTGCGCTCGGTCCTGCACGCCGAGGACATGCTGATGCTGCGCTACACCCGCTGATCGCCGTCGCGCTGCGTTCGCGTCGCACCGGCCGAGGCAATGACCACGCAGGCGATCGCGACCCACTGGGTCGGCCGGAGCCCCTGCCCGAGCACGACCAGCCCGACCAGCGCGGCCACCGCGGGTTCCAGACTCATCAAGATGCCGAACACTCGCGGCGGGATACGCCGCAACGCCTCGAGTTCGATCGAGTAAGGCAGCGCCGAGGACAGCAGCGCGACACCGAAACCGGCAGCCAACGCGGCCGGGCTGAACATGGCAGGCCCGGCGGTGGCGACGCCCAACGGGAGCGTGATCAATCCGCCCACGGCCATCGCCAAGGCCAGCCCTCGGCCGCCGCTGGTGCGCGCGCCCAGTGCCGCGCTGAGCGGAATGTAGATCCCCCAACAGGTCGCGGCGGCCAGCGCGAACAGCACGCCGATCAGGTCGATGTGACCGCCGCTGGCCTCGGTCAGCGCGAACACGCCGATGGCGGCCAGCAGCGCCCACAAGCCGTGCAGCCAACGTCGAGCACCGATGACTGACACCGCCAGCGGGCCGACGAACTCGATGGTGACCGTGACACCCAGCGGAATGCGCGTGAGTGCCTGGTAGAAGCACAGGTTCATGACCGCCAGCACCAGGCCGAAGCCCAGGATGACCGGCAGTTCCTGGCGGGTGATGCGCAGCGAGGGCCGCCATACCACCAGCAGCACGGCGGCGGCGAAGACCAGCCGCAGGGTGACCGCGCCGACCGCGCCGGTCAGCCCGAACAACTGCTCGGCCAGGGCGGCGCCGACCTGGACGCTGACGATGCTTGCCAGCACCAGAGCCGGTGGCGGCACACTGCCCAGCCCTCGACCGGCCACCGCGACCAATGCCGGCCAGGACAACGCTGGTCGCCTGCTCCGCTCGACGTGCACCGAAACCACTGCTAGACCCCTTCCGCTCCCGCTCGCGCCCCACATCATCGCCGAGCGCACCGACCGAACCAGCCGCCCTTTTCAGTTGATGGGAGAAAACCGCCGGAATTGTCGCCAAGCTCACCACCCCGGACCCGCTCACCACGGCCTCACCCTGCGCATGCGACGCTGACCGACGAACATCATCGGTACCCAGTGCGACGAAAGCGGAGGGATCGACGTGCCGAGCCGGCCTGGTCACCGTGCCTGGCGCCGATACTCCCGGCGCGTCGGCATCGGCCTCATCGCCGCCCTGCTGGCCGCCGCGGGCACGGTTGGTCCGTCCGCGACGCCGTCCCTTGTGGTCGCCGGTTCCCAGCCGACCACCCCCACATCGACCGGCTCGCACGGCCCGCTGCCCCTGCCAGGCCTGGAACACACCACAGGACAACTCGGCTGGACCGACTGCACCGACGAGACCACCCAACGCCTCGGCACCCCGGCGCCGCCCGCCGGCATGACGTTCCAGTGCGCGCGGCTGATCGGCCCGATCGACCCGTCCAACTCCGACGACAACAGCGGCGGCCAGCGCATCTCGCTGCTCAAGGTCGGCACCGGCCCGACGCCACTGGTGGTCGTCAACGACCTCAACGGTCTGCCCGGCACCCTCTACGCGGCCCGCCTCGCCGCCGAACTGCCCACGCAGTTCCTCAGCACCTTCTCGCTGATCGGCATGGACCGTCGCGGCACCGCGGGCTCCGCAGGCGTGCACTGCGTGCCGCAGGCCGACCGCAACGCGATGATCCAGGCCGACCCGAACAACACCAACCTGACCGGGCTGCTCGGCGCGACGACCGACGCCTCCCAGCAGTGCGTGCTCTCGCTCAGTTCCAGCATGGCGCAGTACGACACCAAGAACACCGTCGCCGACCTGGATCTGGTCCGGCAGTCGCTCGGCGTGAACCACCTCGACGCCATCGGGCACGGCGAAGGCTCACGAGTGTTGACCAACTACGCCGGCCAGTACCCGGCCCACGTCGGCCGGTTCGTCCTCGACGGCTCCCCCGACCCCGTCCTGAACAGCCAGGACACCGCCCAAGCACAAGCCGCCGGCGCCCAGGCCACCTTCACCGCGTTCGCCCAGAACTGCATCGCCACCAACTGCCCCCTCGGCGCCAACCCGGCCGACACTGTCAACCAACTGGTTAGTTCGGTACGGCAGGCGCCGATGACCGCGAGCGGCATCCAGTTGACCGCCGGTGCGGTGCTGCGGGCGATCCTGCTCGGCCTCACCGACCGGTCGCAGTGGGGCGCGCTCGCCACCGACATCCAGCAGGCCGTCGGCGGCGACGGCAGCGGTCTTGCCGGCCTCATCGAGCCGAAGCTGGCGGGTACCCCGCAGGACCCGCCGCAGATCGACGCCGACCTGGTCGCCGGCTGCAACGACGTCGCCGATCGGCTCTCGCCCGGCCAGGTCAGCACCGACATGAAGAACTGGGGCGGCACGGCGCCGCTGTTCGGCGCGCTGTACGCGCAGAACCTGCTGCTCTGCGCACCGTGGCCGACACCGAGCCAGCCACTGGCCAAACCGACCGCGCCGAACACGCCGTCGATCCTGGTGATCAGCACCGCGAGCGACCCGCGGACCCCGGAGACCGGCACGCAGCGCACTGCGCAGTCACTGGACTCCGGGGTGCTCCTCACCTGGGCCGGCGCGGGGCACGGCGCGCTCGGTCAGTCGAGTTGCGCGACCTCCGCCGCGCAGGACTTCCTGATCGGCGGGAAGGTACCGGCCAACGGCACCGCCTGCCCGCCCTGATCCCTGCTTACTTACAGCTGGAGCAGCAACCGCAGCCCGGACCGGTGCACTGTCCACAACAACTGCACCCACCGGCGGGCGGTTGCGGTGTCGATTGCGATGTGGCCTGTCCCATGACGACCTCCACGGCTGGCATTGTTTTTTCTTTCCCGCCCGGCATTGGCCTTGACAAGGCTCTTGACCGGGCAAAGTCCAGCGTAAATCGCGGCGCGGGAATCTACCTACCGCCAGCCGAGGGACCACCGAGTCCTCGATCGTGCGACCCTCCCGACATCACTGCGTAGCCATTTCTTCCGCGTGCGGCAGCACATTTCCCATTCCGCCCCGGACTTTTCGTTCCACGCCGAAATGTCCGGGTCCTAACGTCTGCTCATGAATTCTCAGCAGAATCCGGGAGAAGCCGTCGCCGAAGGCGTCGCGGAAATGCTCGCGCTGGCCACAACCTGGCTGCGATGGGACGGTCGGCCGCTGGTCAGCGAGGACGGCGACCGGATCTACACACCGCACAAGGCGATCCGCCGGCACACCCACCACCTGATCGACCACCTCGCCCAGATCGAGGCGCTGCTCGACGGCCAGTCGTCACGCCAGGACAACTGGCTGGCCAGCCAGGTCACCCTCAGCACCGACCTGGCGCCCTTCACCGAGGCCGACCTCAACGAGGCGCGCGAATGTCTCACCCGGCTCGGTGACCTCTACGTCCACCGACTCGCAGCCGCGGGCCCCGCCGAATGGGACCGCCTTCATGATCCACAATGGACCCTACGGGCGATCGCCGAGCACGTGAGCAACCCCTGGTACGCCCAACAGGTAGGCGACCTCAGCCTGCCCCGCTAGCGCCTGCGGCCCTTGCTGAGCCGCGAAACCGAGCCGGGTGCGGCGATCTGGCAGTCGCACTCGCGCTCGCTCACCGCCTCGGCGGTCACCATGATCTGACCGCGCACGCCGGTCGACACCGACTCACCCTGCGAGGCCAGCGACCGCCACACCTGCATGGAGTCTGCGAAATCGCGCGCGTCCTCGACCACGGCACCCTTGGCCTGGGCCGGCTTGATCGGAGCTGGCGCGCTCGCGGCCTTGATGGTTCCCTCCAGCCACGCGGCCACCTCGTCCGGGTTCACCATGACTTCGTCGGGCTCGGTCTTCAACCGCTGCTCCCTGGTGGCCGCGTGCGCCAGCGCGACCCGCTCGACGTAGCCGTGCCAGTGCAGGCGCGGTCCCATCCACGCGTCCGCCACGGCCCAGTCTTCGTCCTTGCTCATGTCTTCCAGAGTGCCAGCTTCTGCCTTGTGGCGCGCACTGACGCGCCCAACCCTGTTGCCAACTTAGCCCAGAGGGAGTATTGAGCTGCACCTCCCCCCAGCACCACGTCTCCGGATCCCTTACTCCCGGGCACCCGACAACGGCCGAGTTTTCACTACAGTACACAGTAGACAGTCAGTGAAGTCCCTTGACAGAGAACAACTTTCACCTGTCGGTGATTTGATCATCGAGGTTTTCCCTTGATATCCTTGCGGTATGGAGGAACAGCCGACGCTGACCTCCTGACGGCGTTGGGTGAGGTCGAGGAACTGCACCGTCGCGGATCTCGGTCATGCAGGCCCGCCGCCGCGAAACCCACCTCAACCTGCTCGCTTCGTCCCCCGACACACCCAGACGGCTCTGGATGTTGCTGTGTCGGCGGCATCACACTCTGGCGCATCACAGTAGGTGGGAGGTGCGGACACGGGATGGGTTGCCGGAGGTCTGCCGCCCTCGTTCCCAGATCCGGCGCGGCAACCTCGGCGTAACCGGTTGCACGGGGTGCCGCTCGCCGGTGCGCCGACGCTGCCTCACCGGCTATTCCTGCCCGAACTGGCCGCTGTCGCGGTTTACTACCACGCGTGGGTCTGAGTAACGACGTCCTCAGTGGGCCTGCCGGGCCCTTGGTCCGGGTCTGGGCCGCGACGTGTGACAGTCCTACCGACTTCAGCTCGATCGCCTCGGTCAACCCGGGCATCGGGTTCGTGCGGGTCGGCGGCGCGACGACGGTGCACCTGCGCGGTCCGCAGACGAAGGCGTCGACATTGTCGTGCCCGGCTCGTTCAGCCAGGCTCTGCTGGAAGGCGGACATCTGGATGAGCTGCACCTGTGGGTGTTCCCGTTCATTGCCGGGGCCGGCGAGGCCCTGCTGCCCGGGATCACGACCACATTCCTCGACCTGGCCGAGGTGACCGAGGTCGGCAATGGCGTGGTCGTGCTGACCTACCTACCCAAGAGGTAGCCGGTTACTCGGGTTTCTTGGCGCGGCTGGGTTGGACGCGCATGGGTTCGCCCGCCATCTTGGGATAGTCGGGCGGGTAGGGCATTTCGCCGAGGCCGTGGTCGCGTTCGTCGCGGGTGTACCAGTCGA
>DASYBO010000561.1:0-3442 GCA_036500685.1 Pseudonocardiaceae bacterium
CCCCGCAGCCGCAACCAATCCAGCCCGAACCCCCGAAACGCACCCCGCCACCGCAACCCACCCAACAGCTCCAACCCCCACCCACCCAACTGACGCAGCAACTCCAAGCACCCCCGACTCCACCCCGCCCAACGGCCCCGCCGACCCAGCAGGTGCCGCGCCCGCCCGTGCCACCGCCCAGCCGCTACTCCTCGGACGTCACCAGCAGGCTCGGCGCTCCGCCACCACCGCCGAGGCCGATGCCGCCGCGGCCCGCGAATGTTGAGGTCACCCAGCACATTCCGGTGCTCCGCGACGAACCCCGTTACGCGCCAAGCGATGAGCGGACACTGCCGCAGCGGATCGAGCCGGAAGGGTACGACGAAGATCGGCGCGACGACGACCATCCGATCGCGCGGCCGCGCAGGCGTGGCCGTCGCTGGCTGGTGGTTGTCGGGATCATCGTGGTGGTGGTCCTGATCGGGGTCGGCGTGGTGTTCGCGTCGCCGACCGTGGCCAACAAGCTCGGTCTCGGCAGCATCGTGCCGCCGGCGACCGCCGCGCCGCCGTCTCCGGTCGCGGTGAATCCCGCGATCGGCGCGCCCAACGGTCCTGAGCCGAGCCCGGCCGGGGTGGCCGCGAAGCTGGGGCCGCTGGCCGGGAATCCGGCGCTCGGCGCGTTCAACGCAGAGGTGCTCGACGCGACGACCGGCACTGTGCTGTGGGACCACGGATCGGGCGCCGCGTCGATTCCGGCCTCCACCAACAAGGTGCTGACTTCGGCGGCGGCGCTGCTGAGCCTCAACCCACTGTCCACTTTGGATACCGAGGTGGTGGCCGGTCCGGAGCCGGGCACCGTCGTGCTGGTCGGTGGCGGCGATCCGACGCTGACCCTTGCCCCGGGCCAGCCGACCGTCTATACCGATACCGCGCACATCAGCGACCTTGTCGCCCAGGTGAAGCGGCACGTGTCCGGGCCGATCAACAAGATCATCGTGGACACCAGCGCCTACTCCGGCCCGACCGCCGCGCCAGGCTGGCTGCCCACCGACATCGCAGGCGGCAACTACGCGCCGATGGTGTCGGCCATGCTCAACGCCGGCCGCACCACCACGACCAACCCCGACTCCCCGCGCGTGTCCAACCCGAGCCAGGTGCTCGGCAACGCGCTCGCCAACGGGCTCGGGGTGGGCACCTCGGCGGTCAGCGTCGGCGGCACCGCGCCCAGCGGCGCCCAGGTGCTCGGCGTCGTGCACTCCGAGTCCATTCAGGACCTCATCGGCGACCTGCTGCGGATCTCGGACAACGTGCTCGCCGAGGCGCTCGGCCGCGCGGTCGCCAAGGCCGACGGCCAACCGGAATCATTCGACGGCGCGCAGAAGGCCATCCACGACGTGTTGTCCCGCAACGGGTTCGACGTCAGCGCGATGAGCACGGTCGACGCGAGCGGTCTTTCCCCGAACGACCACGTGCCGCCCGCGCTGCTCACCTCGGTGCTGCGCGCCGCGTCCGCGCCGGACGGCACGGTGCCGACGACCGCGAAGCTGCGGCCGATCCTGGCCGGGCTGCCGATCGCCGGCGCCACCGGCACGCTCGCGCCGGTCGGGTCGGTGGCGAACCAGCGGTTCAACGGCTCGGCCACGTCCGGTCGCGGCTGGGTGCGGGCGAAGACCGGCACGCTGCCCTCGGACGGCACGAGCACGCTCGGTGTGAACACGCTGGCCGGCATCGTGCTGGACACGGACGGAAGGCTGCTGGTGTTCGCGTTCATGTCCGCGAACGCGTCGGCGGCGACCGCGGCCGTGCCCTACGTGGATCGGATGGCGGCCGCCCTGCACAGCTGCGGTTGCCAGTAGGTGCGCTGGTAACGGTCGTGCTCGCAGTCTGATGACAGAGCGGGCCCGATGCCTCGTTGTCGCGCTGCGTGTCAGGTACCGTCGCGAAGGTGAACACTTCCCGGCAGCAGGTCATGGCGCGGCCGTCCGACGGGGCGCCGCCCGTCGACTGGTCGCTCGCGGTCAGCACCGGGCAGGCGCTCGCCCGTGGCGGCCCGACCGTCGACCCCGACGAAGCCCGCGCCGCCGTGCGCGAACTGCGCGACATCACCGCGACCGCCGAGGAACACGTCCGCGCGCTGACCGGCCTCTGGCACGGTCTTCCGCTGCGCGACGGCGAGGTCGTCGACCGGCCCGGCTGGGTGCGCGCCGCCGCCGAGGGCCTTGCCGCACTCACCGACGGCGCCTTGCCCTCCGCCTACAGCGGTCCGCTCGGCGGTGTGCTCGCCGGCACCGCCGGTGTCCAGGCCGGCGTCGTGCTCGCCTTCCTGTCCTCCCGGGTGCTTGGCCAGTACGACCCCTTCGGGGGCGCACACGGCAGGCTGCTGCTGGTCGCACCCAATGTCGTCGGCGCGCAGCGCGCACTGGACGTGCCGGCCTCCGACTTCCGGCTCTGGGTCTGTTTGCACGAGTGCACACACCGTCTGCAGTTCACCGCGGTGCCGTGGCTGCGCTCCTACTTCGCCGACGAGGTCGGCACACTGCTCTCCAGCATCGACGGGAACGTCTCCGATCCGGTGTCGCGACTCTCCGAAGTGGTCCGCTCCGCGCGGCAGCGGTTACGTGCCAGCGACGCCCGCCCGGTCACCGGCCTGATCGAACTGTTGCAGTCGCCGGAACAGCGCCGCCAACTCGACCGGCTGATCGCCCTGTCCACTCTGCTCGAAGGCCATGCCGACCACGTGATGGACGCGGTCGGGCCGCAGGTCGTGCCCTCGGTCGCGGTGATCCGCGAGCGGTTCGCCGAACGGCGCAAGGGCGGCGGCCTGCTCGACCGGGTGCTGCGCACCCTGCTCGGGGTCGAGGCCAAGGTCCGCCAGTACGCGGAGGGCGCTGCGTTCACCCGCGCGGTCATCGACGCGGTCGGCATGGACGGCTTCAACGCGGTCTGGTCCGCTCCGGACACCCTGCCCACCCGCCCGGAGATCGCGGAGCCGAGCCGGTGGCTGCATCGCGTTCACGGCTAGTGGCGCACCGGGACGATTCGCTGCCCCAGGTGCGAGGCGCCGTCCGGCGCCTGCTCGACAACGCGCTCACGCAAGGTTTGCTGACCTCCGGCGAGGTCGCCGTCGGTGTCTCCGGCGGAGCCGACTCGCTCGCCCTCGCCGCTGCCACATGCTCGGTCGCGCAACGGCTTGACCTGCGCGTGCACGGGCTGATCGTCGATCACGGCCTCCAGGAGAATTCGGCTCAGGTCGCCGAGAAAGCCGCGGCCACGCTGCGCGAACTGGGCCTCGACGCGGTGCGCGTGCTGCGCGTCGACGTCGGCACCGAGGGCGGACCCGAGGCCGCCGCCCGACGCAGCCGCTACGCCGCCCTGCGCTCCGCACTGCCCGCGCCGGACGCGTTGGTGCTACTCGGCCACACCCTTGATGACCAGGCAGAAACCGTGCTACTCGGGCTCGGTC
>DASYBO010000562.1:0-4619 GCA_036500685.1 Pseudonocardiaceae bacterium
GTCCACAGGAGACTTCGAACCAGCACTGACCCGCCTGCGACACAGTCCCCGACGACAGCTTCTCGTCAGAGCGCAAGAAGAACACGGACGCTCCCTTGTAGACACCGAGGACCGCAAAGCCGGGCTGGACGCGCTGGACGCCGCACACGACCGCTACTCCGCACTCGGCGCGACCGCGGCGGCGACCCGCGTACAGCGACTGCTCCAGACCGCAGGCGCCCGTCGACGCCGCTGGGCGCCGATCCCGCAACGGCCAGAACACGGCTGGGACGCGCTGACCGAGATGGAACGACGAGTGGCGCTGCTCATCGCCGAGGGCCACACCAACCGTACGGCCGCGGCCGAACTGGTGCTCTCCCCCAGCACGATCAGCACGCACCTGCGCGCCGTGTTCAGCAAGCTCGACGTGCACTCCCGCGTGCAGTTGGCCAACCTGGTGCGCGACAACAACCCGCCTGCCCCCTGAACCGGGGCAGGCGGGTTGTTGGGCCGAAAGCTCAACGCGCGGCGCGCTCGATCACCGACACGATGGTCTGCGGGTGCGTGACCGGAATGTCGTGCGCTGAGTTCACCGTGTAGATCGTCGCGCCGGAACGCTGCGCCATGAACTCCTCGGCGGCCGGCGGGATGGCCTTGTCCTGGCTGGCCACGATCGCGTACAGGGGGATACCGGCCGGCACACTGGCTGCCGCCTGTTCGACCAGCGCGGCCTGGGCGATCGGACGCTGGGTCGCGGCGGCGACGGCGGCCTGGCTCGACGAGCGGTCACCCGCGAACAAGGCGTGGAAGGCGGCCGGCTTGATGTAGAGGTCGGTGCCCTCGGGGGTGTTCACGGTGTAACTGGTGTCCGGGCCGAGCAGCGAACCGGGGAACTGGGTGGTCAGCGCCAGCGCGGTGTCCCCGGCCTGCGGGATGTACGCCGCGGCGTAGACGATCCCCTTGATCTGCTGCGGGTCGTTCGCGGCGACCTCGGTGGCGATATCGCCGCCGTAGGAGTGCCCGACCAGCACGATCGGGCCGTTGATGTTGCGCACGATGCTGGTGATGTAGGCGGCGTCGGCGGCGACGCCGCGCAGCGGCACGTCCGGCGCGATCACCGGGTAGCCGTCGCGCTGCAATTCGGCGACCTCGCCGTTCCAGCTGGACCCGTCGGCGAACGCACCGTGGATCAGCACCACGGTCGGCTTCGGGCCATGGTGGTCGGCCACGGTGGCGGCTTGCGCGGCCGGCTGGGACGGCGTGGCCGACACCGTGGTGGCAAGCGTCGCGGACAGGGCGATGACGCCCGCGGCCACCGCCCCGGCGATCTTCCAGTTCTTCGACTTCTTCGACATCTCAACGTCTCCTTGGTGGGATCTGCGGTGTTGGCGCCAAGGAAACCGCTCAAGGCCGACCCGCCACATCGAATGAACGTGGTAATTCGCAAGGCCGATCCGGGCCTCGTACGGGCCGCGGTGCACCCATTTCTCACGTGAACGCAGGAGATCGGCTCAACGTGGTAGGCACCCGGCCCCGACCTGGGTTGACTGCGAACAGTAGCGCCGATCCGGCGCCGGAAACAACACGATTCGTCGCATTGAGTCGTATTGAGTCGTATCGAGTCGCATCGAGGAGTGGAGATCGACTGGCCGGTCACGGTCAGCGCCGAGTAAGCAACGCGCGTCACGATGCCGGTGCGACGGCCTGCTGATAACGTCGGCTCCGCCCCAGCCATCGCGACCCCGTGGAGCAGGCAGATGACCAGCAATGCGGCCGAGCGGCCCGCGCCGCAGGCCATCGCTTCGGGGTTGACCAACGCGGCCATCTTCCTGATCGTGACGATCAACCCCGGCGCCGAGGCGCGCGTGCGCGATGCGTGCGCCGGGGTGAGCGGCCTGGTGCGCGCGGTCGGCTTCCGCGACCCTGCCGCCAACCTCAGCTGCGTCACCGGTTTCGGCGCCGACGCGTGGCGCGCGCTGGCCGGCGGGCCGATGCCGGCGCAGCTGCACCCGTTCCGGGAACTGCACTCCGGTAACCGCCACGCCATCGCCACCCCCGGCGACGTGCTGTTCCACCTCCGCGCCAAGCGGATGGACATGTGCTTCGAACTGGCATCACAGCTGATGAACCAACTCGGCGACGCGGTCGCGCCCTTCGACGAGGTGCACGGCTTCCGCTACTTCGACAACCGCGACCTCATGGGTTTCGTGGACGGTACCGAGAACCCGGTCGGCGACGACGCGCTCGCCGCGACCGCGATCGGCGAGGAGGACCCGGCTTTCGCGGGCGGCAGCTACGTGATCACCCAGAAGTACCTGCACGACCTCGCCGGTTGGGACGCACTGTCCACCGAGGAGCAGGAAAACATCATCGGCCGCAAGAAGCTCTCCGACATCGAACTCGCCGAGGGCGTGAAGCCCGACAACGCACACAGCGCGTTGACCTCGGTCACCATCGACGGTGAGGAGGTCGACATCGTCCGGGACAACATGCCCTTCGGTTCGGCGTCGCAGGGCGAGTTCGGCACCTACTTCATCGGCTACGCGAAGTCGGTGGCGATCACCGAGTTGATGCTGCGCAACATGTTCCTCGGTGATCCGCCCGGCAACTACGACCGGATCCTGGACTTCAGCACGGCCGTGACCGGCAACCTGTTCTTCGTGCCGTCCCAGCCGATGCTCGACGGCCTCGCCGACGAAGTGGCGGCGGCCGTGGCAGAACCGGACACAGTGGACAGTGACCCGAGCGCCACCGGATCGCTCAACATCGGCAGCCTGAGAGGGAACGCGGCATCATGAACAACCTGCATCGCGAACTCGCCCCCATCTCCGACGGCGCATGGGCGCAGATCGAGGAGGAGGCGACCCGCACCATCAAGCGGCACCTGGCCGGTCGGCGCGTCGTCGACCTGCACGGCCCGAGCGGGAACGAACTGTCCGCGGTCGGCACCGGGCACGTGCACACCATCAACGCACCGCAGGAGGGCGTGCTCGCCCGCCAGCGCGAGGTGCACGCCCTCGTCGAACTGCGGGTGCCGTTCACCCTCAGCCGCGACGCCGTCGACGACGTCGAGCGCGGCTCGTCGGACTCGGACTGGCAGCCGGTCAAGGACGCGGCTCGCAGCATCGCCTTCGCCGAGGACCGCCTGATCTTCGAGGGCTACCAGGCCGCCGGCGTCCAGGGCCTGCGCTCCGGTTCCAGCAACCCGGCCATCACCTTCCCCGCCGACGTGCGCGACTACCCCGAAGCAATAGCAACCGCCCTGAGCCAACTACGCCGCCAAGGCGTCAACGGCCCCTACTCGGTCGCACTCAACGCGGACGCCTACACCGAGGTCAGCGAAACCCGCGACCACGGCTACCCGGTCATCGAGCACATCCAGCGACTGATCAGCGGCGAGATCGTCTGGGCCCCCGCGATCAACGGCGCGTTCGTGATCAGCACCCGCGGCGGCGACTTCGACCTGCACGTCGGCCAGGACATCTCCATCGGCTACCTCAGCCACGAAGCCACCAGCGTCGACCTCTACCTCCAGGAAACCCTCACCTTCCTCGTCGCCGCAGGCGAAGCCGTCGTCGCACTGAGCTAGCTCGGTGTGACCGCCGCGATCGCGCTCACCTCGATCAACGCCCCCGCCACCGCCAGTCCGGCGACCCGCATGCCCGCCACCGTGGGCACCGCACCGGCCAGCGCCCGCGCCGCGACCGGATAGGCCTTGCCGAGATCCGCACCGTCGACGATGAGGACCGTCACCGAGATCAGGTCGTGCACGGTGGCACCCCCGGCGGCCAGCGCCACCACGAGGTTGGCCATCGCCTGCCTGGTCTGCTCGGCGATGTCGTCGCCGCCGACGATGTTCCCTTCGGCGTCAACGGCATTCTGGCCGCCGACGTAGATCGTGGTCGCCCCCGGCGGAACAACGGCCACGTGGCTGAACGCGGGCGAGTGGACGAGCCCTTCGGGGCGCAGTAGCGAAGCCTCGGTCATGTGGCCCAGCATGGCACCCGTGCCAGGATTGCAGCGCTTGAAATCATTTTCTCGTTCGAGTGGTGTTTGCTCAGAATGGACATCCGGGGTCGATTTCGGTCAGACCTTGTTGCTGGAATTGGCCCATGACAGAGCAAAACCTCCTCACCGTGTCACGCGGTCGCTGTGAAGTGATCGACGGCCAGTTGTGCATCAGCCCGATGCCGAACTGCGAACACCAAACCGTCGTCCTCGAACTCGCCCTACGACTGAGAACGGTCCGCCCCACCGGTTTCCGGGTCTTCGTCGCCCCGCTCACGGTCGCGCCCAACCAGAACACCGAGGTCCAACCGGATGTCCTGGTGGCGAAGGAGGAGGACTTCACCGAACAGAGCCTGCCGAAGGGGCCGCTACTCGCCGTCGAGGTGCTCTCACCCACCAGCACCATGAAGGACTTCAACCTGAAGAAGGCCCTCTACGAACGACTCGGCACGATGAGTTACTGGGTGATCGACCCGATCGATCCGACCCTGACAGTCTTCGAACTCAACGAGAACGGCCACTACCAGCAGATCGCCGAGGTGGAAGGCGACACCCCGTTCGAGACGACCCAACCCTTCCCGGTTCGGATCGTGCCATCCGAACTGCTCGAAGGCTGAGGCGAGCAGGGCCGG
>DASYBO010000563.1:0-8241 GCA_036500685.1 Pseudonocardiaceae bacterium
GTGGAAGTCGAAGATCTTGTCGGCCTTGAGCTCGTCGACGAACAGCTGACCGGCATTGACCTTCTGGTTGTTCACGGTGACCGGCTGGTCGTCGTTGACGACCGCGACCGGGATCTGGCTGAACCGACCGTAGGGGTCCCAGTTGGACCACAGGTACAGGCCGCCGTAGAGCAACGGCACCAGCACGATGAACAGCAGCGCGAGCATCTGCAGCGGCCTGCGGAACCGCTTGATCTCCAGCAGCGCCAAACTAATCGGTCGCATCGGAACCGTCCTCCTTGGCAACGCTGGGAATCTCGCTGGGAATGTCGCGGGGAATCTCGTTGTATTCGCCGTGCACGGGCAGGGTGAGCACGCGGGCGCCGAGGCCGGCCGGGATGTCGGACTCCACCGTGCTGGCCACGACCACGATGCCGCTGCGGGCCACGGCGGCGAGGGCGGCCCAGATTCGGCGCTGCTGCTCGACGGTGGCCGCGACGTCCACATCGTCGACCGCGACCAGCCGGGGCTTGCCGGCGACGGCCAACGCGACCGCGAACAGGGTCGCCTCGTCGGGGGTGAGGTCGTTGACGAAGGTCGCGCTGTCGACGGTGAAGCCGACCAGTTCGGCGGCGTGCCGGTAGTCGATGGCCTGATGGCGCAGCCATTGCGTCTCGCGGATGTGATCGGCGATCCGCAGGTCGCCCTCGAGTTCGATGGCGTCGGTGATGCGCGCGGCCAGCGCCACTTGGCGGATCCTGCTTCTGCGCTGATTGCCGGCGACCGTCAGCGTGCCGCTGCTGGGTTTGGCCCGTCCGGCCAGGGTGAGCAGCAGCATGCTGCGACCGCTCTCGGCGGGCCCGGCCACCGCGAGCAGTTCACCCTCCGCGAGGTCGAGATCGACATCGCGGAACACCCAGCCACGTTTCGTACGCAGGCTCAGCTGCCGCGCGTTGACGACCGGTTCGGCCACCACCGGCAGGTCCTCGCGTGTTGTCGCCGTCATCGATTGACCCCGAGCTCCCCGTTCGTGTTCACCCCAGCGCACGGACCGTAGCCCGAACGCGGGTCCCGCTCTCATCGAATAGTATTCCCTATCCGATAGGGATCGCTATCATGGGGTGACCAATGCGACCACACGAGGGATGATCATGCCCAAGTCACCGACAAGGCGTCGACCGCGCACGGTCGCGGCGCTGCTGGACGGTGCGCTGCATGCCTTTGCCGAGCGGGGTTTCGACGGCGCGTCCATCGGCTACATCTGCGAGCGCGCTGGCCTGACCACCGGCGCGTTCTACTCCAACTTCGCCAGCAAGCAGGAGCTGTTCTTCGCGCTGCTCGACGAGCGGGCGGGCGCGGTGCTCGCGCACTTCGAGGAGCTGACCGACCGGGTCGAGAACCAGCCGGAGCTACTGGACGAACTGCTCCGCGAAGCGGTCGAACCCGAGCAGGACGCAGCTGTCTGGACGCTGGTGAGCCTGGAGTTCCGCCTCTTCGCCATGCGCCACCCGGATGCCGCACAGGAACTGCTCGGGCACGAGTTGCGGCTGCGCGAGCACATCGCCGAGTTGCTCGGGCGCGCCCTGCGCGCAGCCGGTCGGCGTCCCACGATCGAGGCGGATGAGCTGGCCCGGCTGGTGATCGCGGTGTACGCGGGGCTTTCTCTTCGGCACGGCAGCCGACCCGACACCGGGCAACCGGATCGGCTCGCCGCCCGCGTGCTGCCGACTCTGCTGCACGCGTTGTCCGAGGAACGCGATTAGATCAACGTCAGCTGGCCGGAGCGGCCCTTTTCGAAGGCCAGCAGGGCGCGCTTGCGTTCGATGCCGCCGCCGTAGCCGGTGAGGTCGCCGGTCGAGCCGACTACTCGGTGGCAGGGCACGATGATGCCGATCGGGTTGCGTCCGTTGGCGAGGCCGACCGCGCGGGACGCGTTCGGGTTGCCGAGCCGGTCGGCGAGTTGGCCGTAGGAAACGGTGTCGCCGTAGGGGATTTCGCGCAGCGCCGCCCATACCGAGCGCTGGAATTCGGTGCCGGCCATGGCCAGCGGCAGGTCGAACTCGGTCCGCTCGCCCGCGAAATATTCGGCGAGCTGCGTTCGTACCAGGTCGAAGGGGACGTCGTCCAACTCGCCGAAGGTCTCTTCGGCCGGGCGGTGTCGTTGCTGCTCCATGTAGAGGCCTGCCAGCACGCCGTCGGTGGCGACCAGCGTCAACAGGCCCATCGGGCTCTCGATCACGCAATGCGTGCGCACCGCGGTCTTGCTCCTCATCACAGTCCTTTCGTTGCCGGCAACCGGTTGATCGGGTGATCGCCGGTCGCCCAGAGGTACTGCACGGCGTAGGCCCGCCAAGGCCGCCAGGCCAGCGAATGCCTGGTCAGCGCGGCCGGGGTGCTCGGAAGGTCCAGTTCGACCGCGGCGTTGCGGATGCCGAGGTCGGTGGGAATGAAGGCGTCCGGGTCGCCGAGGGCGCGCATGGCGATGGTCTCGATCGTCCAGGGGCCGAACCCTGGCAGTTCGGCGAGTTGGGCGCGGACCTGCTGCCGGTCGCTGCCCACCCCGAGGTCGAGGCTGCCGTCGGCGAGGGCGGCGATCAGCGAGGTCAGGGTGATGCGACGGGTTTTGGGGAAGGCCAGCGTCTCCGGGTCGACCTCGGCCAGTGCGTTCGAGGTCGGGAAGAGGTGGGTCAAGCCGCCGGTGGGGTCCTCGATCTTCGCGCCGTGGGCGAGCACCAGTCGGTGCGCGTGGGTGCGGGCAGCGGCGGTCGACACCTGTTGGCCGAGCACGGCGCGGACCGCGAACTCGTCAGGGTCGACCGTGCGCGGTACCCGCCTGCCTGGCGCCTTGTTCACCAGCGGCGCCAGTTGGGCGTCGGTGCGCAGCAGGTCGTCGACGGCGACGGGGTCGGCGTCGAGGTCGAGCAGGCGCCGGCAGCGGCTGATCGCGATGGTCAGGTCGCGCAGGTCGGTCAGCATCAGCTGGCAGCCGATGTGGTCGGGCAAAGGCCGCAGCGCGACGATGCCGTGTCCGTGTGGCAGGGCGAGGGTGCGCCGGTACGCGCCGTCGTGCCACTCCTCGACTCCGGGCACGGCCGTGGCGGCGAGGTGGCCGAACAGGTTGTCCGGGCAGAGCGGTGCGCGGAAGGGCAGGCGCAGCGCCAGGGTTCCGTTGGCAATGGCAGGTTTGCCGCGCGGGGCGCGCTGGCGCAGTTCGGTCGGGGTCAACGCGAAGACCGCGCGCACGGTGTCGTTGAAGGTGCGGACGCTGTCGAAGCCGGAGGCGAGCGCGACGTCGCCCATGGGCAGCACGCTGGTCTCGATCAGCACCCGCGCGGTTTGCGCGCGTTGGGCCCTGGCCAGCGCGAGCGGCCCAGCGCCGAGTTCGGCGATGAGGTGCCGTTCGACCTGTCGGACGCTGTAACCGAGGTGCCTGGCCAAACCGGGCACGCCCTCGCGGTCGACGACGCCGTCGGCGATCAGGCGCATCGCGCGGCCCACCAGATCGGCCCGCTCGTTCCACTGTGGAGAGCCGGGGCTGGCGTCAGGGCGGCAGCGTTTGCAGGCGCGGTAGCCTGCCTGCTGCGCGGCGGCGGCGCTCGGGTAGAACCGCATGTGCCGTTCCTTGGGCGGCACCACCGGGCAACTCGGCCGGCAGTAGATGCCGGTCGTGGTCACCGCGGTGTAGAACCATCCGTCGAAGCGGGCGTCCTTGGCCCGCACCGCGCGGACACACCCGTCGAAGTCCTCATGCACGTCTCCAGCATGCCCGTTCAGACAGTCCCGGACTAGCGAAAATGCGACATCACCCTGAAAGCACTGGCCGGGCAGGGAGATCTTGGGCAGCATGACGGCATGCCCAGCACAGTCCACACCTTCGGCCTTGTCCTTGTCGAGCACGAGTTCCAGATCCCACTGGATCATGCCCGGCCCGACGGCGAGCGGATCACCGTGTTCGCCCGTGAGGTCGCCGATCCGGACGGCCGGGATCGACCGTTCCTGGTCTTCCTCGCGGGCGGCCCCGGTTTCGAGTCGCCGCGCCCCACCCGCAACCCGAGCGCACCCGCCTTTCTGGACCGGGCGCTGCGGGACTATCGGATCCTGTTCCTCGACCAGCGCGGCACCGGCCGCTCGACCCCGGTCGGCACCCTGCCCGGGATGACGCCCGGCCAGCAGGCCGAGTACCTCACCCACTTCCGGGCCGACTCGATCGTGGCCGATCTGGAATGGATCCGTCGCGAGCTCAACATCGACACCTGGGCCGTGCTCGGCCAATCCTTCGGCGGCTTCTGCACGCTGCACTACCTTTCGGTGGCGCCGCAGAGCCTGAGCGCCGCGTTCTTCACCGGTGGCCTGCCGCCGATCGGGATGCACCCTGACGAGATCTACCTGGCCACGTTCACCCGCACGCTGGAACGCAACCGCCGCTTCTACGAGCGCTACCCGCAGGACCGGGAGCGGATGCGCGCGCTGTGCCAGCGACTGGAGCAGGAGGAGATCATCCTGCCCGACGGCGACCGGCTGACCCCGCGCCGACTGCGGATGACCGGCAACATACTCGGCTCGACCGACGGCATGGAGCATCTGCACTACCTGCTCGAACTGTCGGCCGACGCGCCCGCTTTCGGCGCGGGAGTGCTGAGCCTCAACATGTCCTTCGCCCGCAACCCGATCTACTGGATCCTGCACGAGTCCAGCTACTCCGACGGCTTCGCCACCAACTGGTCGGCGCATCGGATCATGCCGACGGAGTTCCATGAGGACCCGACGCTGTTCACCGCCGAGCACGTGTTTCCGTGGATGGGCGAGGACTTCGGTGCGCTCGCGCCGCTGCGGGAGGCGGCCGAACTGCTGGCCGCGCACGAGTGGCCGACGCTGTATGACGCGGAGGTGTTGCGGCACAACGAGGTTCCGGCCGCGGCCGCGGTGTACTGGAATGATCTGTACGTGGAGAGTACGTTCTCCACGCGGACCGCTGCCGTCGTGCGCGGCCTGCGGCCGTGGATCACCAACGAGTTCGAGCACGGTGGCCTGCGGATCTCCGGTGACCGTGTGCTGGACCGGTTGTTCGATCTGGCCGCGAATCGGGTCTACTGAACCGAGTCCGGTATGGGGCGGCGTCCCGCGAAGCCTAGTTCCACGCGGTGGTACCAGGCGAGTTCGACGTCGCCCTCCAGCCAGCACAGCAGGACTGCGACCCCGTCGAGGTCGGCCGGGAAGTCCACCAGCAGCGGGGCGAAACCCTTCAGCTCGGCGCCGGTCTGCTGCACGGTGGTCATCAGGTCGTCCAGTCTGGCCTGGGCGGCCTTGAGCTCGGGCAGGCCGCCGAGCGGACTCGGCGAACCGCCGACGGTCAACGACGCGGCGAGTTCGGCGGCGTCCGCGCGGATCGCGACCAACTCGTCCAGCACCGGACGCAGCTTGCAGAGTTCCGCGCGGGCCTCCGCGACCGTGAACAAACCCATGGGCCAAGCCTGCCAGAACAGGAACTGTCGGACCCACTCGGCACACTTGCCGACATGACCACTACTTCGGTGATTCCGGCCCGACTGTCCATCGTCACCATCGGCGCGCGCGACGTGTCGGTGCTGCGCCGCTTCTACCTTGCCCTTGGCTGGGCCGAGCACCCGATCAGCGATGACGGCTATGCCACGTTCATCCTCGGCGGCGCCATGCTCGCGCTGTATCCATTGGACAAACTCGCCGAGGAGGCCGCGCCGGACGAACCGTTATCGAGCGGTTGGTCCGGCATCACGCTGGCCTGCAACGTGGACGGCAAGCAGGACGTCGACGCGGCGTTCGCGGTCGCCGTCGAGGCGGGCGCGACCGTGGTGGCCGAACCGACCGACCGGTTCTGGGGTGGCCGCTCCGCCTACATCGCCGACCCGGAGGGCCATCGGTGGGAGATCGCCTGGGCCGGCACCGCCGTGTTCGACGAACGCGGAGCGCTCGTGTCGTTCGGCTGAGCCCTGCGGGGTTAGGCTCCGGACCATGGCAACCGTGAACTCCCGCCCGGTCCGGATCGGCGTGCAGATCGCCCAGCAGCACGGTGACTACTCGGCCCTTCGCCGCGCCGCTGCCGAAGCCGAGGACATCGGCGTGGACATCATCTTCAACTGGGACCACTTCTTCCCGCTGTCGGGCGAGAAGTACGGCAAGCACTTCGAATGCTGGACCATGCTCGGTGCCTGGGCCGAGCAGACGTCGCGGGTGCAACTGGGCTCGCTGGTGACGTGCAACAGCTACCGCAACCCGGAACTGCTGGCGGACATGGCCCGCACCGTCGATCACATCAGCGAGGGCAGGCTGATCCTGGGCATCGGTTCGGGTTGGAAGGAGCTGGACTACACCGAGTACGGCTACGAATTCGGCACGGCGGGCAGCAGGCTCGACGCCCTTGCCGAGTCGCTGCCCAGGATCGAGGAGCGCTGGGCCAAGCTGAACCCGGCGCCGACCCGCAAGATCCCGGTGCTGATCGGCGGTGGCGGCGAGAAGAAGACGCTGCGGCTGGTCGCCAAGCACGCCGACATGTGGCACACGTTCGCCTCCGGCGAGGATTACGCGCGCAAGAAGACGGTGCTGGCCGGGCATTGCGCGGACATCGGGCGCGACCCGGCCGAGATCGAACTGTCCGTCGGGGTGCGCGGCAACCCGGCGGTGGCCGGGCCTGCGCTGCTGGAGCAGGGCATCACCACGTTCACGCTGGGCGTGAGCGGTCCGGACTTCGACTTGTCGGCGGCGCGCGCGTGGGTGGCCTGGCGGGACAAACTGGGCGATTGACACCAGTTGGTGGCGGGGTCGGTGGGCAGGGAGGAACATCGACAGCGTGCAGGATGATCGGACCGCCGAGCAGGCCGAGTTGGCCACCGCGCGCACGTGGGTGCTCGCGCAGGTCGAGAAGCTGGGCCAGTACGGCGGACCCGGTCTGCGGCCGACCTCGCTGAACAGCCAGCAGCGGCTGGGCGAGCCACCGACCGAGGTGGCGACCAAGCTGGACGCGCGGTCGCGGGCCGGCTTCAACCCGGAGGGCCTCGACTATCCGCGCAGGTCGCCTGCGATGCGCGGCGGGGTGCTGGCCGGGCTGGGCGCGCTGCTGGGCGCGATTCTGTTGCTGGTGGGTGGGATCGGCCTTGCCGCAGGCGGCGGAGTGGTCGTGCTGATCATGACGATCGTCGGGTTGGTCGCGCTCGTCGGCGGTGTGGGTTCGGCGATTCCGCTCTCGCTCTACGCCAACGGCGACCCGCTGCGGCTGACCCACGCCGACCGGCATGCCCTGCACGAGACCAAACGCTGGCAGAGCCGGCAGAACTGGATCGGGCCGCTGTCCGGATCGGTCGAGCGCAGGCTGGTGATCGTGGCGCGGGACGTGGTCGAGCGGATCGTGTCCAGCCCGGCCTGGTCGTCAGGGCACCTTGCCGAGCATCGCACGCGGTTGAACCTCGGCGCGGAACTGGATCAGATCGACGAGCAGGCCTTCGGTCTCGCCGCGCTGCGCGCGCAGCTCGCGTCGGGCCCGCAGGTCGTCGGTGACCAGCGCGCGATCGCGGTGGAGCAGGGCTGGTCGCGGCTCGTCGACCGGGTCGCCGGCCTTGCCGTGTACGCGCAGCGGCTGGACGGGGTGCGGCAGCGCCTCGCGCAGGAGGCCGCCGACTACGAGGCCGCCTACGCGGACGGGACGGTGGCCAGGCTCGTCGCGGGCGCGGTGCGGGACGAGTTGGCGGCGGACACGCTGCGCTCGCTGTCCGACGAGCTGAGCCCGCCCAACGAACTGGACGGGCCCCCCGGATCGGCTACCAGGAGCGAGACGTAGCGAAGGAGTGCGCGGTGATCCGCTCGGACTTCTCCGGCCGCTGGTAGACCGACTGCACGGCGACCCGGCCCGGCCCGATCAGGCGCAGCCACACGCTGCGATAGTTGAACGAGCGGAAGAAGCTCATCCCGCGCGAGTGCGGATATTCCAGGTGCAGGTGCATGCGCACGGACATGTCCCGGTAGAGCAGCGCGCTCGGCTGGATCAGCATGGTCTCGTTCTGGCCGAGGTCGCGCACGAACGTGTTGCCCGGCGAGTGCAGCAGCAACAGGCCCGGATCGGCGGGCGCGGTGAACACGTCGCCGAACATGCCCAGCGGGTAGTGGGTTTCCCGGTCGTCACCGGTGCCGGTGGTGAACCAGATGCCCGAACGCGCCCAGCTGTACTTGACCTGCCCGGTGGCGACCAGGAAGCGGTGCTCGCGCACCCAGATCGCCTGCCCGTTCTGCAACGGG
>DASYBO010000564.1:0-7887 GCA_036500685.1 Pseudonocardiaceae bacterium
CAGCCCACCAGCGAAGTCAGTCGCTGAACACCAGCCGTCGGACCGACTGCGCGAGCCCGGTAGATCAGGCTGCCACGGTTCCGATGACGGAGGTATCCCAGCCGGCGAGCCAGTCGATGATCCGCCGGTCGTATTCGCCCAACTCGATGCTGTCGAGTGGTTCGAGCAGCGCTGCCACTCGGTCGGCATGGCTGCGGGCACGCCACTGGTCGCCGGTCTCGCTGACGGCCTGGCTGTCGGACGGGTTCTGACTGCCCACGTCGAACGGTGGGCGGATGCGGCGTGGCGCATGCCGCAGCGGTGAGTCGGCTGGGGAGTTACCGCGATCGGCCGGCTGTTGTTGTTCATGGTCGGGTCCCCCGGATCGCCCGGTCCGTCTCACACCTGTCTCACGGACTGGTGCGACGGAGCCGTATTGGAGGTCCAGACCTGGACTTTCTCGGCGACGCTGGCCTGCGACGACGTATTGGACGGACGGCGCAGGATGATCCGCTTGCTTCTACGGGTCAGAAGGTTAGGGTTCGGATCCCTTCGGGCGCACAAACTGGCTGGTAGAGAAGGTGTGGAGCGGCGATCGTAAGATCACCCCCACACCTTTCCCACGTTTAGGGCGGATTTTCATGGATTGATCGCCCCGGCACTCGGACCGTGCTGGGGGCGTCAGCCTTGGTTGGGGAGGGCGTTGTTGGCTATGACGCTGCTGAACCAGTCGGCGCTGTCCTTGCGCCAGCGCCGTTGGGTTGCGAAGTCGACGTAGACGATGCCGAAGCGGCGCGAATAGCCGTAGGACCACTCGAAGTTGTCCAGCAGCGACCAGACGAAGTAGCCGCGCACGTCGATGCCTTCCGCGATGGCTTGGCGTACGGCGGCCAGGTGGCTGTGCAGGTAGTCGATGCGCTCGGTGTCCCTGATCCGGCCGGTCGGGTCGAGGTAGTCGTCGTAGGCGGCGCCGTTCTCGGCGATGAGCAGGGGCAGGTCGGGGTGTTCGCTGCCGAGCCTGCGCAGTACGTCGTGCAGGCCGGTCGCGTCGACGGCCCATTGCATCATGGTGCGGGCGCCGGGGGGCTGCAGGAAGTCGACGTCGTCGGCGCCGACCCAGGGCGAGCCGGCACCGTTGCCGTGGCCGTCGTTGCGGATGGCGGGGGAGCCTGGTTCGTGGGCTGCCACCAGGGTGGGGGTGTAGTAGTTCACGCCGAGGGCGTCGATGGGGCGGGAGATCTGGGCCAGGTCGCCGTCCTGTACGAGGGCGGGCCAGTCGACGAGGTGCGCGGTGTTGGCCTGGACGTCTTCGGGGTAGTGGCCGCGCAGGACCGGGTCGAGGAAGATCCGGTTGGCGATGCCGTCGACCTTGGTCGCGGCCTTGTCGTCGGCGGTTCCGGGTTTGGCGGGGCGGATCGAGTGCAGGTTGAGCACGAGGGAGATTTGGGCGCCTGCCACGTGTTGGCGCAGGACGTCCACGCCGAGGCCGTGCGCGAGTAGCAGGTGGTGGGCGGCGCGGAGGGCCGACGTCGGTTCCTGACGGCCGGGGGCGTGTACGCCGGAGGCGTAGCCGAGGAAGGCGGAGCACCAGGGTTCGTTGAGGGTGGTCCACATCGAGACGCGGTCGCCCAGTCGCGCGGCGGCCATGGCGAGGTATTCGGCGAAGCGGTTGGCGGTGTCGCGGTTGGTCCAGCCGCCTTCGTCCTCCAACTGCTGCGGCAGATCCCAGTGGTAGGCGGTGATGACGGGGGTGATGTCGTTGTCGAGGAGTTCGTCGACGAGGCGGTCGTAGAAGGCGAGGCCGGCCGGGTTGGCCGGGCCGCGGCCGCCGGGTTGGACGCGGGGCCATGACAGCGAGAAGCGGTACGCGGCAAGGCCGAGGTCGGCCATGAGCGCGACGTCCTCGGTGTGGCGGTGGTAGTGGTCGGCGGCGATGTCGCCGGTGTCGGCGTTGCGGACCGCGCCTGCTCTGCGCGCGAAAGTGTCCCAAATGGACGGTGTGCGGCCGTCCTCGTTCCACGCGCCCTCGACCTGATAGGCGGCGGTCGCCGAGCCCCAGAGGAACCCGGTGGGGAAAGGAGTGGTGGTGCGGGCCGGGGAGGTGGTTTCGGTGGCCGTCATGGGTTTCCTTCAGGGCCGGGGCGTCGCCCGGCGCGGCGGCCGGGCGACGCGGGGAGTCAGGAGACGGGGGTGAGGTGCAGGACGGTGTATTCGAGGAATGGGGAGTTCGGGGTCGGGTCCTCGTACGGGTCGGCCGCGGTCGGCCAGCCGGTGAACTTCTTGGTGCTGTACTCGTCCCAGGCCGCGCCGTAGAGGAGGGGGATCACGGGTGCCTGTTGGGCGACGATCTGTTGGAGTTTGTTCAGGGCGTCGGTCTGCGTGGTTGGGTCGTTGGTGTTGGCGAATTCGGCCAGGGCCGCTTGTGCGTTGGGGTCGTTGAACCTGGTCTGGTCGCCGGTTGCCACGGTGCCGGCAGGGGCGGTGAGGTTCGAGTCGAGCCAGTTGTCGTACTGGAAGTACGGGGTCGGGCCGACGTTGCCCCAGCGGATCGTGGCCTGGAAGGCGCCCGTGTTGTAGTCGCTGACCCACGTGTCGGGGGTGGTGCCGGTCGGGGTGGTGTCGAAGCCTTCCGCGTTGAGCTGCTGCGAGATCAGGGTGATGTTCTCGTAGTAGTCGGAGTAGCTGGACGGGTCTTCGAGGGTGAACTTGATGGTGGCGCCGTTCTTCATCCATTTGCCGTTGGTCTTGGTGTAGCCGTCGGCGGAGAGGATCGTGGCGACGCTGGTGGTGTTCTTGGCCAGGTCGTTGTTGAGGGTTGAGGTCAGGTACTTGTCGTCGACGCCGCCGAGCAGGAGGCCGCCGGAGGACGTGGCGGCCGGTTCGTAGCCGGTTTCACCGATCTTGGACAGCGCGTCGCGGTCGATGCCGGCGCTGATCGCCCTGCGCACGGCGGGGTCGTTCAGCGGCGGCTTCTGGGTGTTGAGCTGGAGCGTGACCACGTTGACCGGGGCGAACCAGTACTTGTTGTGGGTGGGGTCGGCGGCCACGAACGTCTTGTCGATGTTGGCGATGTCGTTGCCGCCCCAGTCGATCTGGCCCTGCGCGAGGGCGAGACTGGCCGAGGTGTTGGACACGTAGGACGGGAACCGCACGTTGGCGATCTTCACCTGGTTCGGCTGCCAGTAACCGCTGGTTTTGCTGAGCGTGAAACCCTGCGAGTTGAACTGGTTGAGCTGGTATGGGCCGGTGCCGACCGGGGTGGTGTCGTTCCAGGTGCTCGGATCGGCCACCGATTTCCAGATGTGCTCGGGCACCATGTACGCCGAGCCGATGTAATAAAGGTTGGTGTACTGCGGGGTGTTGAAGTCGAGGACGAGGGTGTGTGCGTCCGGGGTGCTGATGTTGGTCGGGGTGATGCCGTTGGTGTTGATGGCCTTGTTCTGTTTCAACAGGGTGAAGGTGAAGGCCGCGTCCTGGCTGGTGAAGGCCTGGCCGTCGTTCCATTTCGCGTTGGTTTGTAGGTTGAACGTGACGGTTTTGCCGTTGTTGCTGAATGCGTAGGACTTCGCCAGCCATGGATACACGGTGCCGGGCTTCATCACGTCGAACTGCAGTAGGGGCTCGTAGATCAGGCCGACGGCGTTGACGAGGTAGGCCGTGTCGTTGGTGTCGAAGGGGTTGAAGTCGCGGGTGAAGGGGGAGACGGGGTTGTCCTCGATGACGAGGGTGGAGGAGTCGCCGCTGGCCGAGGGACTGTGGCCCGAGCAGGCGGTGATGGTGGTCAGGGCGGTGAGGGCTATTAAGGCGGCGGTGATGGGTTTGCGGAGCTTTTTGGGCAGCATCGAGTGATCTCCGAACTTGGATTGGGGGGTGAGGGTTGCGGTGCGGGTTGGTTTATTCGGTCGGGTGGTGCTTTTCCTGGTAGAGCCAGCAGGAGGCGGTGTGGTCCGCGTTGATGGGTAGAGGTTGAGGGGCCTTGGTTCGGCAGATGTCCATGGCGTGCGGGCAGCGCGGATGGAATCGGCAGCCCGAGGGCGGGCGGATCAGGCTGGGTGGGGCGCCGCGGCCGGCCAGGTCGGTCACGGGTTCGGTGCGGTCGGGGTCGGGGGCGGCGCGCAGGAGCAACTGGGTGTACGGGTGCGCGGGCGCGTCGGTGACCTGCCGAGCCGGGCCCGCTTCGACGATCTGGCCGGCGTACATCACGACGATGGCGTCGGCGAGGTAGCGGGCGGACGCGATGTCGTGGGTGACGTAGAGGATGGCCAGGTCCTCGTTGTCGCGCAGGTCGGCGAGCACGTTGAGGATGCCGAGCCGGATGGATACGTCCAACATGGACACCGGCTCGTCGGCGATGAGCACCTCGGGCCGGACTGCCAGGGCGCGGGCGATCGCGACGCGTTGGCGTTGGCCGCCGGAGAGTTCGTGTGGGAACTTGTCGATGAACCGCTCGGCGGGGGTGAGGGCGACGCGGTGCAGCAACTCACTGATGGCATCGGTGTCGGCGGCGAAACCGTGGATTCGCAGGGGGCGGGACAGGTGGTAGCGGATGCTGTGGATTGGGTTGAGGGAGGAGAACGGGTCCTGGAGGACCAGTTGCACTTCGCGCCGGTAGGCGCGGTTGGCGGCACCGCGTGGGACCGGGTCGCCGTTGAGGAGGACTTCGCCCGAGGTGGGGCTGATCAGCCGAGCGAGCATGCGGGCCAGGGTGGATTTGCCGCTGCCGCTCTCGCCGACAACGGCGGTGACCTTGCCGGCGGACAGGCCGATGGTGACGTCCTGCACCGCGTGCACGGTGCTGCGGCGCAGCGCGAACCGGCCGCGTACCGGGAAGTTCTTGGTGAGGTGCTGGGCCGTCAGGACTGCGGTCATGACCGGGCTCCTTCCGGGATGTCGTGCAGCCAGCAGGACACGGCGCGGGCCGGCTCGTGGGCGGGGGCGCGCAGCGTCGGTTCGTCGGTCGGGCAGGGGGCAAACGCTTGCGGGCAGCGGGGGTGGAAGGGGCAGCCGCTGGGTGGTTGGCGCAGGTCTGGCGGGGATCCGGGGATGCCGGTGAGCCGCTGCCAGTCGCCGTGCATGGGCGGGAACGAGTTGAGCAGGCCGCCGGTGTACGGGTGGCGCGGCGCGCGGAACAGGTCGTTCGCGGGAGCGCGTTCGACAAGACGGCCCGCGTACATCACCGCGATCGAGTCGGCGAGCTCGATGAGCAGCGAGAGGTCGTGGGTGATGAACAGGACGGCGAAGCCGAGTCGGTCGCGCAGCCTGATCAGTTCGGCCACGATTTCTCGTTGGGTGACGACGTCGAGCGCGGTGGTCGGTTCGTCCATGATGACAAGGCGCGGTTCGAGCGCGAGCGCCATGCCGATCATCACGCGCTGGCGCATGCCGCCGGAGAGTTCGTGCGGATAGCTGCCGAGCCGGTCCTCGGTGATGCCGACCATGTGCAGCAGGTGCGCGGCGCGTTCGCGGCGGGCGCGTCGGTCGAGGCCGGGGCGGTGCGCGGCGATCACGTCGGTCAACTGGCGGCCGACCGGGTAAACCGGGTTCAACGCCTGCATGGCGCTCTGGAACACCACCGCGATCTCCGACCAGCGCAGCGCGCGCAGTTGTTTCGTGTCGGCGGTGAACAGGTCGATCGGGCCGTGCGCGGTGGAGCGGAACATCGCGCTGCCCTCGGTGATGATGCCGGGGGCGCGGAGCAGACGGGTCACCGCGTAGGCCAGGGTCGACTTGCCGCTGCCGCTCTCCCCGGCCAGGCCGAGCACCTCGCCCTCGTGCAGGGTCAGGTCGACGTCGACGACCGCGTGCACGGCGTCCTCGCCGTAGCCGTAGTCGACGCACAGTCCGCGCACGTCCAACAGGGGCGCGTCGTTCATCGCCGTCCTCCTCGAACCGGGGTCAGGCCGAACCGGACGCGGCGCGGCACACCGGCGGCCTTGGCCGCCTTGCGGGACAACCCCGCCGCGCGCAGCCTCGGGTTGATGAACTCGTCGAGGCCGAAGTTGAGCAGCGCCAACGAGGTGCCGAGCAGTGCGATGGCAAGGCCCGGCGGGAGGAACCACCACCAGGCGCCGACCTGCGCGGCGTTCTGCGAATCGGCCCAGAACAACATGCCGCCCCAACTCCACTGCGCCGGGTCGACGACGCCGAGGAAGGCCAGCGCGACGTAGGTGCCGACCGCGTAGAGCACGGTGAACACGAACGACGATGCCACGATCGCGGTCAGGTTCGGCAGGATCTCGGCGAAGATGATCCGTGAGGTGCGTTCGCCTGCGACCCGCGCGGCGGCAACATAATCGCGGCCGCGGATGGACATGGTCTGCGCGCGCAGTACCCGCGCGCCCCAGGCCCAACCGGTGACGCTGATGATCAGCGCGAGCACGAACGGGTTGGCCCCGGTCGACTTGGGCAGGTACGCGGCAAGCACGATCAGCAGCGGCAGGCCGGGCACGACCAGGAACACGTTGGTGAGCAAGGAAAGCAGGTCGTCGGCGAGGCCGCCGAGATAGCCCGCGGTGACGCCGATCAGCACGGACAGCACGCTGGCGATGAGTCCGGCCAGGAACCCGATCAGCACCGTGCCGCGCGCGCCGACCAGCAGTTCGGAGAGCACGTCCTGGCCGGACTGGGTGGTGCCGAGCAGATGTGCGGCGGACGGACCCTGGAGCAGGGCGCCGCTGGTGGCGGTGGGGTCGTGCGGCGCGAGCCACGGGCCCAGAACCGCCAGCAGCACGAACACGGCGAGCAGGACGAGGCCGACGACGGTCTTGCGGGAGCGAGGGAAGCGCAGGGCCCGTTGTCGGCGAGGCGCCGTGGTCGGCACCTCGGCGACGTCGAGCGCGGTCTGTGCGGTCTGTGCTGACACCGGGCTCACGCCTCCTGTCGGGTACGCGGATCGAGCAGGGCGTAGCAGACGTCGGCCAGCAGGTTCGCGGCAAGCACCGCGAAGGTGATGACCAGGAAGATCCCTTGCAGCAGCGGGAAGTCCTCGGCCTGCACGGCCTGCAACAGCTGGAAACCGATGCCCGGATAGGAGAAGACGATCTCGGTCAGCAGCGCGCCTGCCACCACGAAACTCAGCGACAGCGAGAAACTCGACACGCTGGGCAGGATCGCGTTGCGCGCGGCGTAGCCGATGACCTTGCGGTTGGGCAGGCCCTTGGCCGCGGCGACGAGCACGTAGTCCTCGTCCATGGTGGTCACCATCATGTTGCGCATGCCCAGGATCCAGCCCGCTATCGAGCTGACCACGATGGTGATCATCGGCAGGATGCCGTGGTAGATGGCGCTGCCGATGAACGCGGCGCTGAGACCGGGATCGATGCTGGGATCGACGCCGCCGGTGATCGGGAACCAGCCGAGGTCGCTGCCGAGCACGATCAGCACGATGAGCGCGAAGAAGAAGTACGGCACCGCCTGGAAGAACGTGGACACCGGCAGAACGCTGTCCAGCCAGGAACCGCGCCGCCACGCCACGAGGGTGCCGACCAAGGTCCCGAGCACGAAGCTGATCACGGTCGCGCTGCCGACCAGCAACAGGGTCCACGGCAGCGCCGAGCCGAGCACGGTGCCCACCCGGGCCGGGTAGAAGCTGGTGGAGATGCCGAGGTCGCCGTGGAAGAGCTGCCCCCAGTAGCCCAAATAGCGCGACCACAGCGACTCGTTGCCGGCCAGGCCGAACTGGGCACGCAGCGCGTCGATCGCCTGCGGCGTCAGCTTTCCTTGCGACCGGGCGATCGCGTTCTGCACCGGGTCGCCGGGCATCAGGTGGGGCAGGAAGAAGTTGACCGTGATGGCGGCCCACGCGGTCACGAGGTAGAAAGCCAAGCGGCGTAACAGATGTGTCATCGCAATCTCGCTTCGGATTCGTGCGTGCAGTCGCACCCGCAGCTCTCCCGGATCACCAGCTTG
>DASYBO010000565.1:0-11265 GCA_036500685.1 Pseudonocardiaceae bacterium
GAACAACCCGGAATGCCACCTGATGGTCGTGCTCGTGGACGAGCGGCCGGAAGAGGTCACCGACATGCAGCGTTCGGTGAAGGGTGAGGTCATCGCCTCCACCTTCGACCGGCCGCCGTCGGACCACACCACGGTCGCGGAGCTGTCCATCGAGCGGGCCAAGCGGCTGGTCGAGATGGGTCACGACGTCGTCGTGCTGCTCGACTCGATCACTCGGCTCGGCCGGGCCTACAACCTGGCCGCGCCGGCATCGGGCCGCATCCTCTCCGGTGGTGTCGACTCGACCGCGCTGTACCCGCCGAAGCGTTTCCTCGGCGCCGCGCGCAACATCGAGAACGGCGGCTCGCTGACCATCTTCGCCACCGCGCTGGTGGAGACCGGGTCCACCATGGACACGGTCATCTTCGAGGAGTTCAAGGGCACCGGCAACGCCGAGCTCAAGCTGGACCGCAAGATCGCCGACAAGCGGGTCTTCCCGGCCGTCGACGTCGACCAGTCCAGTACTCGTAAGGAAGAGCTGCTGCTCCCTCCGGACGAGCTCGCTGTCACGCACAAGCTGCGCAGGGTGCTGCACGCCCTGGACACCCAGCAGGCCATTGACCTGCTGCTTCAGCAGCTGCGCAAGAGCAGGACCAACATCGAGTTCCTGATGCAGGTCGCGAAGACGACGCCGGGCGGCAACGGCGACGACTGATCTTTTTCGCGCGACCGGGCCTTGGCCGATTTTCGGTCAAGGCCCGGTTTGATTTCTTCGGTGTTTTCTTTTTCAGTTTTTCAACCGAATCGATTGATGAATTCAGGTCGACGATCCGGTGATATCCGGGCCACCGATCATCCCGGAGATGGTGCCGCTGTTGCCGCCGTGCTGCTGCACCCCCGGCATGGACGGGTCGGCTTCGATCTTGAGGCCGGGCCGCCAGCCGGCGACCAGCAGCGCGGCCGAGGGCACGGTGCAGGCCAGGATGGCGATGCTGGGCAGGGTGACCCCGCTGATCACGATGCCGAACACCAGGAACGCGGTCGGATAGCCCCAGCGCAACAGGCGGCTCTGCCGGTCGGTGGGCCAGCTGACCAGTTCGCCCGCGCCGAACGCGACCGCGGCTGCGGCCCCGCACAGTGCGCTCGGCGCGGTGATCTGCCAGGTGAACGCGGCGATCATGGCGTCGACGCACAGGCTCAGAGCCAGCACAACGAGCACGAAGGCGAAGGGCGTCAGCAGCCACGCGCCGAGCGTCAGTCTGCCGTCGGAGTCGTCGGTGCGGGCCATGTGGGGAATTCTGCCGGGCCGATCGGTCACGCAGCGTCGTCGTGCGGTGAGTTGCGTGATTGCTGCGACAAGCAGCCGGCAGGTGAATAGTCGAGGAATACTGACCAGTAGCCTTCGCGGCTCTGACCTGCGGGTTTCGCTTTCGAGGGTCGCGGGAACATCTGGCGAGGTGACCGCGTTACACCGCATGTCAGAGCATCTGGCAAACTGGTAGGTCGAGTCCGGCTCCGGTTCACCCCGATGAGAAGCACGGGGACCCGGCGGCCAACTTCCGAAAGGGCGAGACATTGAAGACTGGCATTCACCCCAACTACGTGGCGACCACGGTGACCTGCACCTGTGGCAACACGTTCACCACGCACAGCACCAAGTCCAACGGTGACATCCACGTGGACATCTGCTCCAACTGCCACCCGTTCTACACCGGCAAGCAGAAGATCCTGGACACCGGCGGCCGGGTCGCGCGCTTCGAGCAGCGCTACGGCAAGCGCAAGAAGTGACTGTGTGTAATTAGTTCTTCCGACGCCCGCCCTGAGCGCTTGTGCGCTCGGGCGGGCGTTGTCATGTTCATGATCGTAGGAGGATCGGTGAGCGAGTCGGACGACGTGCTGGGGTCGCTGTTGGCCGAGCACGCGGACCTGGAACGGCAGCTGGCCGATCCGGCCGTGCACTCCGACCAGCCGCTGGCCCGGAAACTGTCGCGCCGGTACGCGGAGCTGGGCCCGGTCGCCAAAGCCATCCGCGAGTTGACCGTGACCAAGGACGACCTCGCCGCGGCCCGCGAACTGGCCGACGAGGACCCGACCTTCGCCGCCGAGGCCGACGAACTGGAGCAGCGGCTGCCCAGGATCAACGACCGACTGACCGAACTGCTGCTGCCGCGCGACCCGCACGACGGCTCCGACGTGATCCTGGAGATCAAGTCCGGTGAGGGCGGCGAGGAGTCCGCGTTGTTCGCGGGCGACCTGTTGCAGATGTACCTGCGCTACGCGGAACGGCGCCGCTGGAAGACCGAGATCCTCGGTGGCACCGAGTCCGATCTCGGCGGGTACAAGGACGTGACCGTCTCGGTGAAGAGTCGCGGCGGCGAGCCGAGCCTGGACGGGGTCTGGTCCCGGTTGAAGTTCGAGGGCGGCGTGCACCGCGTACAGCGGGTGCCGGTGACCGAGTCGCAGGGCCGCATCCACACCTCGGCCGCCGGGGTTCTGGTGTACCCGGAGACCGAGGACGTCGAGGTCGAGATCGACGACAAGGACCTTCGCGTCGACGTGTTCCGCTCCTCCGGCCACGGCGGGCAGAGCGTGAACACCACCGACTCGGCCGTGCGCATCACCCACCTGCCCACCGGCATCGTGGTGTCCTGCCAGAACGAGCGCAGCCAGTTGCAGAACAAGGCGCGCGCCATGCAGGTGCTGCGGGCCCGATTGTTGGTGCAGGCCGAGGAGAAGGCCGCGGCCGACGCGTCCGCCGCGCGACGCAGCCAAGTCCGCACCGTCGACCGGTCCGAGCGAGTGCGTACCTACAACTTCGCCGAGAACCGCATCGCCGATCACCGGGTCAACTACAAGGCCTACAACCTCGATCAGGTGCTGGCCGGCGACCTCGACAACGTGCTGGACGCGCTCAGCGAGGCCGACCGCGCCGAACGGCTCGCCGCGAGTGCGGGACCTGCTGCCAAGTAATCGCGGCGGGTGGGAGAGTAGGCCGGTGACCAGACAGCCGTTGCGGCTCGCCATCCTGGAAGCCGAGCGCATTCTCAGCGCGGCCGGCGTCGGCAGTCCTCGGGTCGACGCGGAGTTGATCGCCGCGCACGTGCTCGGTGTCGAGCGGTCCCGGTTGCCGATGGTGCCGCTGGTCGATCCGCCGGTCGTGGACGCCATCGGTCAGCTCGTCGCGCAGCGGGCCAAGCGGGTGCCGTTGCAGCACCTGACCGGCTGGGCCGCGATGGGCGCGATCAGTGTCGGTGTCGGGCCCGGCGTGTTCGTGCCACGGCCAGAGACCGAACTGCTGCTCGCGTGGGGCCTTCAGGTCATCGCCGAGGTGGCCAAGCCGGTCGTGGTCGACCTGTGCACCGGCACCGGGGTGCTCGCGCTGGCCATGGCCAACGAGCGGCCGGACGCGACCGTGCACGCGGTCGAACTCGACTCGGTGGCTCTCGCCTGGGCCCGGCAGAACGCGGAACTGTGCGCGCAGAACGGCGACACCCCGATCAAGCTCTACGCGGGCGACGTCACCAGCCCGTCGATCCTGTCCGATGTGGACGGAACGGTGGATCTGGTGCTGTGCAACCCGCCCTACGTTCCGGAAGGGACGGAGGTGCCGCCGGAGGTGGCCGAGCACGACCCGAAGATGGCGGTGTTCGGCGGCGCGGACGGGCTCGACGTGATCCGGCCGGTGGTCGCCGCGGCCGCGCGGCTGCTCAAACTCGGCGGCGGGGTGGCCATCGAGCACGACGACACGCACCGCTACGCGGTCACCGAACTGCTCGCCGCCCGACGCGTGCTCACCGATGTTCAGGACCACACCGACCTGGCAGGCCGACCGAGGTTCAGCACCGCGCGCCGCGGTTCCCTGTAGCGCGCCAACCATGGCCCGATGCGGGGTCGAAACCGTTCCGTGCCAGGATTGCAGCGTGAGCACGGTTTACGACTGCAGTCGGCAGGACGATCGCGTCGCCGGCCTGGCCGCGGCAGCGGGCGAACTGCGATCCTCGCGGCTGGTCGTCTTCCCGACCGACACCGTGTACGGCATCGGCTGCGACGCGTTCAACCCGAACGCGGTCAACGCGTTGTTCGACGCCAAGGGCCGCGGCCGCAACATGCCGCTGTCCGTCCTGGTCGGATCGTGGACCGGCGTCGACGGCCTCGTGCTGTCCGTGCCGGGCCGGGCGCGCGACCTGATCGAGGCGTTCTGGCCGGGTGGCCTGTCCATCGTGTTGCCGCACGCCCCGTCACTGGCCTGGGACCTCGGCGACACCCGTGGCACCGTGATGATCCGGATGCCGCTGCACCCGGTGATCCTGGAACTGCTCCGCGAGGTCGGTCCGATCGCGCAGTCCAGCGCGAACGCCACCGGCAGGCGCCCCGCGACCACGATCGAGGAAGCCCGCGAGCAGCTCGGCGAGACCGCCGCCGTCTACCTCGACGGCGGACCGGCCGGTGAGGCCGTCGCCTCCACCATCGTCGACCTGACCAGCGACAGCCCGAGGATGCTGCGCGAGGGCGCGGTCAGCAGGGCCGACGTGTCCGAAGTACTCGGCGTGGCGGTGCAGTGATGAGCCCGGATCACCTTCCCGGTACCCGCACGGGACTAGCCTGACATCGTGGGTCCTCTTCTCGACGCCACCCCGAACGGTCTCCCGCTCCGCGAGTACCTGCTGGTCGCCCTCATCTCCGCGGCCATCACCTACCTGCTGACCTCGCTGGTCCGGCGAGTCGCCTACGGCATCGGCGCGGTCGCCGTACCGCGAGTGCGCGACGTGCACAGCGTGGTCAAGCCGAGGATGGGCGGCGTCGCCATGTACTGCGGGGTGGTCGGCGGCATGCTGCTCGCCCACCAGCTCCCGGTGCTGCGGCGCGCGCTGGAGTACTCGCTGGACCCGTGGGCGGTGCTGATCGGCGGCGGCCTGATCGTGCTCGTCGGCGTGCTCGACGACCGGTTCGAACTGGACTCGTGGACCAAACTCGCCGGCCAGACCACCGCCGCCGGCATCCTCGCGCTGCTCGGCCTGCAGTTCCTCGACCTGTGGGTGCCGTGGGGCGGCAGCGGCAACATCGTCGGTTCGCAGGTGATCCTGGATCAGAACAGTGGCGGAATTCTTTCCGTCTTGCTGGTGGTCACGATGGTCAACGCGATGAACTTCGTCGACGGCCTCGACGGCCTCGCCGCCGGTATCGGCCTGATCGCCGCAGCCGCCACCTGCGCCTACTCGCTGGTTCTGTTGCAGGGCACCGACGGCAGCGTGGAGAGCTACCCGCCCGCACTGATCGCGGCCTGCCTGGCCGGTGCGTGCCTCGGCTTCCTGCCGCACAACTTCCAGCCCGCGCGGATCTTCATGGGCGACTCGGGTTCCATGCTGATCGGGCTGATGCTGGCCGCCGCGAGCATCTCCGCCTCCGGCAAGATCAACCTCAACCAGACCGGACCGCGCAGTGAACTGGCGCTGCTCTCGCCGCTGCTGGTCGTGGTGGCGGTCATCTTCGTGCCGGTGCTGGACCTGCTGATGGCGATCGTGCGGCGCACTCGGCGTGGGGTCGGCGTGTTCTCAGCGGACAAGATGCACCTACACCACCGGATGCTGGAAATCGGTCATTCGCAGCGGCGCGCGGTGCTGCTGATCTATTTGTGGGCCGCGGTCATCGCGTTCGGCGCGGTCGCGCTCACCGTTTTCAACGGGTACGTGGTGAGCCTGGGCATCGTGATCGGGCTGGTGCTCGCGCTGGTCGTGTCGACCATTCCGTGGCTGCGCGACGTGCGCAGGACCAACAGCGAGCCCTGATCAACAAATTCGTCGAGATTTTCTGATCCGCCCAGCTCAGGGTCTCTGAATCGATTACTTGATCGAGCCGAACAGCAACGGCGGGAATCGGCTGTCGATCTTGGTTTGCCGGTGCTTGTCCTGCTTGCCCGACCGAGCAGTACGGGCGTCTCACTAGGGCTGATAAGGTTTCCGTGAGAGAACGAACTATCGGGAGGGTCTACGGTGACCGCACCGCGCTGGGCGTCCGCCCAGTCAGGTTTGTGGGCCGACGTATGCACCAGTGCGAACCTCCCCATGGCCTGCACGGTGTCCGTTTTACCGTGTGGTAGCGTTCCGACATCTCCCGACAACACGGGGGATAGTCTTCTGCGCCCGTCGCAGACCATGATCTTGGCGTTGGGTTACCCGTCGCCGTCTCTATCGACGAGGAGTTGCCTTTGAGTGATTGTCGCGTGCAGGCCGTGAACCCCCGGTAGGCGGGCCATGCCGAACAAGCCACCGAGCCTATGGACGCTGATCGGCGTCGGGTCGGGAGTGGCAGCATCGGTTGCCGGCGGATTGGTATTGGGTTTTTTCGCTGACAAGCGCGAACACACCCTACCCCTCTTCACTTTCGTCGGGTTGGCAGTCGGCATACTTGTCGCCTGCCTTTACGCATACGCAAAGTTCCGGAAGTTCTGGTCGTAATCGAGATCCCCTCATCGAGATCGAGGTTTCCAGTCGTGTCAGGATTGCAGGCAGCAGCGTCGAAGGTTGACCCTTCGACGGTCATGAGTCTTCGTCGTCCACTGATCATCAGCGTGATCGTGGGCGTCGCAGGCCTGGTCGGGTGCATCGTCGCCGGCCACCCTGTGATGGGCGTTCTGGGCGTCATCGGTCTCGGTCTCGGCCTTTTCAACGCCCGGCTGCTGCAACGCGCCACGGTCAAGGCCATCTCAGGGGATCACCCCACGAAGCGCGCGATGATCGGCTCCTCCGCCCAGCGGCTGCTGATGATCACCCTGATCGCGGTCGCGCTCGGCGTCTTCCTTCGTCCCGACGGCCTCGGTGTCTTCATCGGCCTCGCGGTTTACCAGCTGATCAACATCGCGAACACCGGCATCCCGGTGGTAAAGGAGCTTCGCACTCGATGACCGGCTACGTCATGGCTGACACGTCGATCCACCCGGGTACGCACACGCCTGTCTGGCACTTCCTTGGCATGGACTTCAACGGCGACACGATCATCTCCACCGTCGTCGCCGCCGCCATCGTGATCCTGCTGGCGTTCCTGATCAGGGCCAAGGTCACCGCCGGTGTTCCGACCGGCCTGCAACTGGCCTTCGAAACGATCACCAAGTTCCTGACCACGCAGATCGAGACCATGATCGGCAAGCGGGTCGCACCGTACCTGCCGGCGCTGGCGCTCACGCTGTTCACCTTCGTGCTGGCCTGCAACTGGCTCTCGGTCCTGCCGGTGCACTTCAACGGCAACGACTACCTGCCGCCGCCCACCGCGGACGTGAACACCGTCTACGCCTTGGCCCTGATGGTCTTCGTCTGGCGGCACGTCGCCGGCGCGCGGCGCCACCACGGTGCCGGCAAGCACCTCGTGTTCGTCCTCAAGGGACACATGCCTGCCTTCGCTCCGATGTGGGTGATCGAGGAAGTCAGCGGTGTCGTCTCGCACGCGCTGCGGCTGTTCGGCAACCTGTTCGCCGGCGGTCTGATGATCGAGGTGATCGGCGCGCTGTTGCCGCCCTACGTGGGTTGGGCGCTCAACGGTGGCTGGAAGCTGTTCGATTTGTTCATCGGTCTTATTCAGGCGTTCATCTTCGCTTTGTTGACGATCATCTACTTCAGCCAGGCGCTGGAGGTTCGGGAGGGTCACTGATCAGCCCGGGAACGATCTGAGCGAAGATCGACCAGCAGTGTCGTTGAAAGCTTTTCGATGGAAACACCGTAAGGGAGAGTCAGAGTCATGGCGATTGACATTGGTCAGGCGATCGAGAACGCCGGCGCCTACATCGGTGGCGGTCTCGTGCTCGGTGGCGGTGCCGCAGGCGCGAGTATCGGTGACGGTCTGGCTGGTAGCCAGCTGATCGCCGGTGTCGCTCGGCAGCCGGAAGCACAGGGTCGCCTGTTCGTCCCGTTCTTCCTCACCATCGCGTTCGCCGAAGGTACCTACTTCATCAACGTCGCGTTCGCGGCCATCATTTTGTTCAGCTTCGCCAAGTAGCGAGCGGACGTCATGAAGACGACAGATCTGGCCAGTTCGAACATTCTGCTGCCCAACGGCACGTTCTTTGTCGAACTGATCATCTTCTTCCTGTTGCTGGCCGTCGTTTCCCGCTTCGTCTACCCGCCGCTGCGGGACGCGATGGCGAAGCGGGAAGAGATGGTGCACAAGACGACGGAAGATGTTCAGGAGTCGACCAAGAAACTCCTCGCCGCGCAGGAGAAGTTCGAGCAGGAGCTGTCCAAGGCCCGCACCGAGTCCGGCCGGGTCCGGGACGAGGCACGGTCCGAGGGCACCAAGGTGCTCAACGAGTTCCGCGAGCAGGCGCACCAGGAGATCAGCCTGGTGGCACAGCGCGGTGCCGAGGAGCTGGCCGTCCAGCGCACCCAGGCGGTGCGTGAACTGCGCGGGCACGTCGGGGAGTTCGCGAACACCCTGGCCAGTCGAGTCGTCGGCACGCAGCTCGTGGCCAGCTCGGCAACCACCGCTCGGTTCTTCGGCGAGGTCGACGCGGAGGGAGACGCCTGATGGACGGATCTTTCTTCATCGAGATCATCGGCATCGTGCTGGTGATCGTCGTGATCTGGCGCTACGTCTGGCCCCGGATCACCAAGGCGACCAAGGCACAGCAGGAGCTGATCCGCGCCCAGATCAAGGCCAGCGAGGAAGCCACCGCGCAGTTGGCCGAGGCCGAGCGCAGGTACTCGGACGCGGTCAACGAGGCCAGGATCGAGGCGGCCAAGATCCGCGACGGCGCGCGGGCCGACGCGGAGCGCATCGTGGTGGAAATGCGCGAGCAGGCCGAACGCGAGGTCGCCCGGATCAAGCAGCGCGGCGAGGAGGACCTGGTCCAGCAACGGCAGCAGGTCATCCGCGAACTGCGCGTCAGGATCGGGGAGCTCTCCGTCGACCTCGCTTCGCGGCTGGTCACCGAGCACCTGTCCACCGAGGCCCAGCGGGCGGCGACGGTGGATCTGCTGCTCGGCGAACTGGAGCAGATGGCGGGTAGTACCGCGGGCAGCAAGGGAGAGGCGTGATGGAGCCGGCGAGCGAACAAGCTCTCGACGACGCCCAGTACCGGGCGGCGACGCGGCAGTCGCTGCGTGCGGCCCAGGAGCGGCTCGACGCGGTCGTGTCCGAAGCGGGCGCCGATGACCTCCGGGTGCTCAGCGAGGACCTGTTCAGCGTGCTGGACCTGCTGGTCCGGGAGCGCGTGCTGCGCAGGCACCTCGCCGATCCCTCGACCGACCCGGACGCCCGGCGTCGGCTGGTGGACACGGTGTTCGGCGGCAAGATCAGCCAGCAGGCCCTCGACGTGCTGACCGGCCTGACCGCCAGTCGCTGGTCGACCTCGACCGACCTGCTCGACGTCCTTGAGCAGCTCGCCCGTGAGGTCGCGCTGGCCAGGGCGCAGCGGGACGACGCGATCGAGAACGTCGAGGACGAACTGTTCCGGTTCGGCCGCATCCTGGAAGCCAACCCAGGGCTGCACGAGGCACTGTCCAACGACAACAACCCGGTGCTCGGTCGGCTGGAGCTGCTGGACGGGCTGATCGCGAACAAGGTCAACCCGATCACCCGGCTGCTGCTCGACCAGGTCATCCGGCTGCCGAGGACGGCAAGCCTGGAAGTGGTGGTCGGGAAGCTGGCCGAACTGGCCGCGGCCCGGCGCAACCGCTCGGTCGCGCACGTGGTGGCGGCCGGACCGCTGACCGGCGAGCAGGAGCAGCGGCTCGCCCAGGTGCTCGCGGGGATCTTCGGCCGGGAGATGTCGGTGCAGGTCGAACTGGATCCCGAGTTGCTCGGCGGCCTGGTGATCAGGGTCGGCGACGAGGTGATCGACGGCAGCGTCATCGCACGGTTGAGCAAGGCGCGCGAAGAGCTGCCGAACTGAAGGCCGAGCACGGCCCCCATACGTCAAGAGTTTGAACTGATCGAGAGCAGGGACCGAATAGCCATGGCGGAGCTGACGATCTCGTCGGACGAGATCCGGAGTGCGATCGAGACCTACGTCTCCACCTTCTCCCCCGAGACAGCACGGGAAGAGGTCGGCGTCGTCGCCGACACCGGTGACGGCATCGCGCACGTCGAGGGCCTTCCCTCGGCGATGACCAACGAGTTGCTGGAATTCCCGGGCGGCACGCTCGGTGTCGCGCTGAACCTCGACGTGCGGGAGATCGGCACGGTCATCCTCGGTGACTACGACAACATCGAGGAAGGCCAGGAGGTCAAGCGGACCGGCCGGGTGCTGTCCGTGCCGGTCGGCGACGGCTTCCTCGGCCGGGTCGTCGACCCGCTGGGCAACCCGATCGACGGCCTCGGTGACATCGTCGCCGACGACTCGCGCGTGCTGGAAATGCAGGCGCCCTCGGTGATGAACCGGCAGCCGGTGAAGGAACCGCTGCAGACCGGCATCAAGGCGATCGACTCGCAGACCCCGATCGGCCGAGGCCAGCGCCAGCTGATCATCGGCGACCGCAAGACCGGCAAGACCGCGGTCTGCATCGACACGATCCTCAACCAGAAGAGCAACTGGGAGTCCGGCGACCCCAAGCAGCAGGTCCGCTGCGTGTACGTCGCGGTCGGCCAGAAAGGCTCCACCATCGCGGGTGTGAAGACCGCGCTGGAGGAGGCGGGCGCGTTGGAGTACACCACCATCGTCGCCGCCCCGGCCTCGGACTCGGCCGGCTTCAAGTGGCTGGCCCCCTACACCGGCTCGGCCATCGGCCAGCACTGGATGTATCAGGGCAAGCACGTGCTGATCGTGTTCGACGACCTGACCAAGCAGGCCGAGGCGTACCGCGCGATCTCGCTGCTGCTGCGTCGTCCGCCGGGCCGCGAGGCCTACCCCGGCGACGTCTTCTACTTGCACTCGCGTCTGCTGGAACGCTGCGCCAAGCTCTCCGACGAGATGGGCGGCGGTTCCATGACCGGCCTGCCGATCATCGAGACCAAGGCCAACGACGTGTCGGCGTACATCCCGACCAACGTCATCTCCATCACCGACGGCCAGTGCTTCCTCGAGTCCGACCTGTTCAACCAGGGCGTCCGGCCGGCGGTCAACGTCGGTATCTCGGTCTCCCGGGTCGGTGGCAGCGCCCAGGTGCGGGCCATGCGCAAGGTGGCCGGCTCGCTGAAGATCGACCTGTCCCAGTACCGCGAGCTGGAGGCGTTCACCGCGTTCGCCTCCGACCTCGACCCGGTGTCCAAGGCCCAGCTCGACCGCGGCGCGCGCTTGGTGGAGCTGCTCAAGCAGCCCCAGTACGACCCGTACCCGGTGGAGAACGAGGTCGTGTCGAT
>DASYBO010000566.1:0-2192 GCA_036500685.1 Pseudonocardiaceae bacterium
GCTGCTGGTCGCCCGCGCGTTCGACCGGATGCCAGAGATCACCTCTAGGTAAGCAATGGTCATCACCCGGACCGCGCCAGGTCGTGGCACGATGAACATCAAGCACCCGGAATTGGTCCGGACGAGGAGGTCAGGGTGGCCGACACGGACGCGAACTGGCTCCCGGACTCGGCGCGCGCCCGGCTGGCCCGCTACGACGCAGCAGGACTGCGCACGTCGCTGCTTCCGGTCGCGGGCGCGGTCGGCATCGAGTCGGTCGGGCTCACCCCGGTCGGCGAGGTGATGGGCTGCATCGTGCAGTACGTCGGGTTCGTGGGCGGGTACGGCGGTTACGGGTACGGGGCCGGCTACGGCCAGAGCTACCTGCAGTCCTCGGTCAGTTTCCGGCCCTATGTCGACGCGCTCTACCACGGCTACAACACCGCGCTGGGCCGGATGTTGACCGAGGCCCGCGCCATGGGCGCGGACGGCGTCGTCGGCATCAGGCTGACGCAGAGCAGGCTCGGCGAGAACAACCACGAGTTCGTCGCGCTCGGCACCGCGGTGCGGGCCAAGTCGACGAAGCGGCCACGCTCGCTGTTCACCACGCCGCTACCTGGCCAGGACGTGGCCAAGCTGATGCACGCGGGCTGGGTGCCCTCCCGGCTGGCGATCGGCATCGCGGTGGAAAGTCGTTACCTGGACTGGACGAGCGCGTCTCAGCTCTCGCTGATGGCCGGCAACACCGAGGTGAACGCGTACACGCTGCTGATCACCTCGGTTCGCTCGCACGCGCGGGAACGACTGGCCGCGTATGCGAAGAAGGGCAACGCGGACGGCGCGATCGTCTCCGAGATGACCCTGCGCTCCTGGCACCAGGAGGCGAACAACACCCGGTTGCTGTGCGCCGAGTCGGCCGTGTTCGGCACGGCGATCGCGCGCTTCCACACCGGGCACGCCGCGCCGACCTCGGCGCTCAAGATCATGCCGTTGCGACGGCGACAGGACACCCGATGACGGTCACGTCCATGAGTACGAATCCGGTGGAGAACCCATGACCAGTGCCGATATCGACGACCAGAACATCCCCGAGGATGCGATGCGTCGACTCGCCGAGATGAAACCGGGTCAGTCCACGACCCTGTTCACCTCGGACCTCAGCGTCAACGAGTTCCTGCTCGTCCGCGAGGCCGGGTTCCGCCCGCTGGGCCTCGTGCTGGGCACGAGCATCTACCACGTCGGTTTCCAGTTCGGCCGGTGGAACAAGAACCAGGAGCTGGAAACCCTGTCCAACGCCATGTACCACGCGCGTGAGCTGGCCATGTCGCGGATGGAGGCGGAGGCCGACGTGCTCGGCGCGGACGGCATCGTCGGCGTCCGGCTGGACATCGAGTTCAAGGAGTTCGGCAACGACCTCGCCGAGTTCATCGCGGTCGGCACCGCGGTGAAGGCGGAGGACGGCGGGAACTGGAAGCCGAACACCGGCAAACCGTTCACCTCCGACCTGAACGGGCAGGACTTCTGGACGTTGATCCAGAGCGGTTACGCGCCGCAGGGCATGGTGATGGGTTCGTGCGTATACCACATCGCGCACCAGCGGTTCTGGCAGGCGATCGGCAACATCGGCCAGAACATCGAGGTCCCGCAGTTCACCGAGGCCCTCTACGATGCGCGTGAGCTCGCGATGAGCAGGATGCAGGCGGAAGCCGAGGCGCTGCACGCCGAAGGCATCGTCGGCGTGCAACTGTTGTCGCTGCCGCACCGCTGGGGCGGGCACACCACCGAGTTCTTCGCGATCGGCACGGCGATCCGGCCCCTTCGGGCCGACCACACCATCGCCAAGCCGCAGCTCGTTCTCCCGTTGGTGGACTCGTGACCGACAGCGCCAACAGTGGCGGCGGGGAGATCATGCCCGCGTGGGACATGCACATGATGATCGCCGCGCTCAAGTCGGACCGGTCCGATGTGGAGTCCTACGCGCGGGTGCTGACCGGCACGCTCGGTTCGGCACTGCCCGAGGACATGGTGGAGATCGAGTACCGCAGGTCCTTGGCCGACCGGGTCGGCGGCAGGCCGGGGCAGCCGATCGCGGTGCGGGTGTTCGGCGGTGACCGTCAACTCGAACTGCGACAGGGCAAACGCGGCGTGGACGCGGAGATCCGCAAGGTCGTGCGGGACGTGGTGATCAGCCGCAAACAGGTCACTCTGGACGA
>DASYBO010000567.1:0-3212 GCA_036500685.1 Pseudonocardiaceae bacterium
CCGCCAACGGCAATCCGATCCAGATCTACACCTGCAACGGCTCCAACGCCCAGCAGGTGACGGTGGTGCAGGCCGGCAGCACGCTGCAGCTTCTCGGCAAGTGCGTGGACATCGTCGGCGGTGGCACGGCGAACGGCACACTCGTCGATCTGTATGACTGCAACAATACCGGCGCCCAGGTCTGGGAACCGCAGTCGAACGGCGAACTCTACAACCCGCAATCGAACAAGTGTCTTGACGACACGAATTTCTCGACGACACCAGGAACCCAATTACAGATCTGGGACTGCGCCGGTAGCGCGAACCAGGAATGGACGCTCCCGTAAACGTCATTCCTGAACAACCCCGGTCACGGCGGACCCGCAACCGGTCGTGACACGAGGGAACCGCTTACCGGATCACGATTCCCGGATCAACTGGTCAGCTCCTGCGCGGTGCGTGCAACCGCGCCGCGCAGGGGCCGACCGCCCTCGGCGATGAACTCGGCCACCGGGAGGGTGGCCGCGCCACGGGCAACGGCATGGGCGCCCAGTTGACACAGGTCGATACGGGTCTGCCCGAAGGGGTAGCGCAGCGCGTTGCGGCCGGCGACCTCCTTGATCTCCGCCAGCATCCGGTGGCCGAGCAGGAGCCCGGCCCAGCCACCGAGCAGGACCCGTTCCGGGTTCAGCAGGTTGATCAGATTGGCGATGCCGATGCCGAGGTACGTGGCGGTCTCCGCGAGGACGACCCTGGCCTGTTCGGCTGGTTCGTCGCCGGATGCCATGGTGGCGGCGTCCAGGATCTGGCCGAGCGCGACCTCCTGGTCCTCGGCCAGCGGCCGCTCGTCGCGCAGTTTCTCCGCGTACCGGTCGATGATCGCGCCCGCCCCGATGTACGCCTCGATGCAGCCGAGCGCGCCGCAGCGGCAGCGCCGGCCCGACACCGCGACCGTGGTGTGGCCCCACTCCCCCGCGCTGCTGGAGAAGCCCCGATACGCCGTGCCGCCGACCACGATGGCCGCGCCGACACCGGACCCGATCAGCACGATCGCGGTCGCGCCCGCGCCGCGGCCGGCCCCGAACCACATCTCGGCCTGGCCCATGGTGGTCGCGCCGTTGTCGATGAACAGCGGCAGGTCGGTGACCTCGGCGAGCATGTCCTGGAGCGGCACGGCGACCCAACCCAGCGTCTGGGCGTCGATGAGCGCGGGCGGTTCGCGGCGGACCAGACCGGGCACGCCGACCCCGATGCCCAGGATGCGCTCGGGTTCGATGCCGCCGCTGCTGATCACCACATGCAGGCCGGCCCTGATCCGGTCCACGATCAGCGCGGGGTCGCAGTCGCCGGGCCCGACCGGGAACTCGGCGCGGGCGCGTTCCTGCAGGCCAAGGTCGAACAGCTCGACCCGGACCCTGGTCTCGCCGACGTCGACGCCGATCACCGCGTACGCGCCGTGGTTGACCCGCAGTAGGGTGCGCGGCCTGCCGCCGTCGGAGCCGACGGAGCCCGCCTCCACCACGAGCTCCTCCGCGACCAGGTCGGCGATGAGTTTGCTGACGCTGGCCGCGCTGAGCCCGACCGAGGTGATCAGCTCCTGCCGGGACACCGGTCCGTCGAAGTACAGGCGGGACAGCAGCGCCGAGCGGTTGGCCCTGCGCAGGTCGCGGACTGTTCTGCCGACGGGCTTGGTCATGGCGCTCCTCCCTTGGCTGCCGTTGATCCCAGCCATGATCTCCCCACCGGGGGCGCCTGTCACCTCTGGTCTGGACCAACCGAACACGACCCAGCCTGCCAGAAAGCCCGACAACTCTTGACGGTCCCATAATTTACGTGTTAAACCACAACAGAAAGAAAGAGTGGTCCAGACAACTCAAACCGCGTTGCATTGACAGTTAAAAATCGTCAAAGGCGATATTCGACCGAATAGCCCAATGGGTTCCTTCGGCGGAGGTTCAGCGCGCTTCTGGTGAGTCCCCACCGGGAAAGGCAAAGTCAACGATGACCATTTTATCCGCTCCCCGATATCACCACCGCGGGAATTCCCGCCTGCGAGCGCTGGCCTCGGCGACGTTCGGCGCCGCGCTCGTGGTCAGCGGGATCAGCATGGCCGCTCCCGCGCATGCCGCCAACGAGGCCGTGAACATCTGGCTGACCACCACCAACGACTCCGGCGGCCGCAACGTCACCCAAGGCCTACAACAGCAGGCGCCGGTCAGCTTCGGCTCCGGCACCGGCAGCAGCGCCAACACCATCACCGTCAACGAGAACACCAAGTACCAGCAGTTCGTCGGTGCCGGTGCGTCCATGACGGACACCTCGGCCTACCTGCTGAACTCATCGAACTCGATCTCGGCGAGCACCCGCAACCAGGTGATGACCAACCTGTTCGATCCCAACAACGGCATCGGCCTCGACTTCCTGCGCAACCCGATGGGTGCGTCGGACCTGGCCCGCTACAACTACTCCTACGACGACATGCCGGCCGGACAGACCGACCCGAATCTGTCCAACTTCTCGATCAACGCCGACCAGACCGACATCCTGCCGCTGACCAAGCAGGCCGAGCAGCTCAACCCGAACCTGAAGCTGATGATGAACCCGTGGAGCGCGCCGGCCTGGATGAAGTCCGACGACAACTTCACCAGCCACAGCTTCCTGCAGTCGCAGGACTACCCGGCCTACGCCCAGTACTTCGTCAAAACCATTCAGGCGTATCAGGCCCAGGGCGTGCACGTCGACTACATCTCCGAGCAGAACGAGCCGGGCTGCTGCGACGGGTCGAACTACCCGACGATGAACTGGAACGGCAACGGCCTTGACTTCTTCGGTGTGACCGACCTGTTGCCGGCTCTGCACTCGGCCGGGCTCTCGACCAAACTCCTTGCCCTTGACTGGAACTGGAGCACCTACGGGAGTTACGGCCAGCAGGAGGTCGACGACGCGACCGTGCGCAACGACCCGAACTTCGGCGGTGTCGCCTGGCACGGCTATGACGGAGGCAGTGCCGGCGAGCAGACCACGGTGCACAACCAGTACCCGAACATCGGTCAGTTCGACACCGAGCACTCGGGCGGCACGTGGATCGGCAACCAGCAGAACGAGGACATGAACAACATCATCGACTACACCCGCAACTACGGGCAGTCGGTGGTGAAGTGGAGCCTCGCGGTCGACCAGAACATGGGCCCGCACAACGGCGGCTGCGGCACCTGCACCGGCCTGATCACCGT
>DASYBO010000568.1:0-2226 GCA_036500685.1 Pseudonocardiaceae bacterium
ATCGGCGGCGTGCCCGGCCGCCTTCCGAATCGCTTCAGTGGTGGCCGGCCCACCGACCAGCGCTGTTTCCACCGCCTGCGCCCTGATCGGGGTCGCGCCCATGTTGGTCAGGGCCACTTTCGCTTCGACGATGGTGCCGGCATCGGCGCGCACCGTCGCCGCGACCGCGACGATCGACCAGGCCTGCGCGACCCGGTTGAACTTCTCGTAGTGCGCACCCCAATTCGTGTGTTTGGTCACTCTGGCCCCGAGCAGGATCTCGTCCGGGGCCAGGGCGGTGGTGAAGAAGTCGACGAAGAACTCGCTCGCCGGCACCGAACGGCGTCCGTTCGGGCCCGCGATGAGCAGTTCGGCGTCCATTGCCAGCACCGGTGCGAGCAGGTCACCGGCCGGATCGGCGTGCGCGACCGCACCACCGAACGTGCCGCGGTGTCGGATCTGCGGATCGGCGACCGTGGACGTCGCCTCGGCCAGCAACCGGGCGTGCGTGCGCACCAACTCGTCGCGCCGCACGTCGTGGTGCGTCGTCATCGCGCCGATCACGATCGCGTCGCCGTCATCGCGCACCCCGCGCAGTTCGGCGATCCGACCCAGATCGACCACTGTGGACGGTTCGGCCAGTCGGACACGCAGTACCGGCAGCAGGCTCTGCCCGCCCGCGAGCACCTTGGCGTCCTCGCCCGCCTCGGCGAGCGCGGTCACCGCTTCATCCACAGTGGACGGTGCGACGTACTCGAATGCGGCGGGGATCATCGGGCACCTCCCGCGTTCCTGATGGTCTGCCAGACACGTTGTGGGCTACACGGCATCTCGACGTCCGTCACGCCGAGGTGGCGCACCGCGTCGACGACCGCGTTCACCACGGCAGGCGTCGAGGCGATGGTGCCGGCCTCCCCGACGCCCTTGACGCCCAACGGGTTGGTCGTCGAGGCCGTCTCGGTGCGCCCGGTGGTGAACGAGGGCAGATCGGCCGCGCTGGGCAGCAGGTAGTCGGCGAACGTCGCGGTGGACAGCGTGCCCGATTCGTCGAACACGGCCTCCTCGTACAGCGCCTGCGCGATGCCCTGGGCCAACCCGCCGTGCACCTGGCCCTCCACGATCAGCGGGTTCACCACCTTGCCGACGTCGTCGACGCACACATAGGAGCGGATCTTGACCGCGCCCGTCTCGGTGTCCACTTCGGTCGCGCACAGGTGCGTGCCGTGCGGGAAGGAGAAGTTCTCCGGGTCGAACGTGGCATCCGAGTCCAGGCTGGGCTCGACGCCCTCCGGCAGATTGTGCGCGAAGAACACCGCGAGTGCGACGTCCTGCATCGTCGTCGACGATTCGGTGCCGCGCACGGTGAACTTGCCCTCGGCGAAGTCGAGGTCGTCCTCGCTGCACTCCATCAGGTGCGCGGCCACCTTGCGTGCTTTGGCCACCACCTTCTCCGCCGCCTTGACCAGCGCGATGCCGCCGACCGTGAGCGAACGCGACCCGTAGGTGTCAAGGCCCTTGTGCGAGGACTGGGTGTCGCCGTGCAGCACCTCGACGTCCTCGAACGGGATACCGAGCTGATCGGCCACGATCTGGCTCCACGCCGTCTCGTGGCCCTGGCCGTGCGCGGACGAGCCGGTCACCACCTCGACCTTGCCGGTGGCCAGCATCCGGATCGACGCGTACTCCCAGCCGCCCGCCCCGTAGGCCAGCGAACCGAGTACCCGCGATGGTGCGAGTCCGCACATCTCGGTGAACGTGGAGACACCGATGCCCAGCTGCACCGGGTCGTTCGCCGCACGCCGCCTTGCCTGTTCCGCGCGCAGCCCTTCGTAGTCGAACAGCTGCTTGGCCTTGTCCGTCGCCGCCTCGTAGTTGCCCGAGTCGTAGGTGAGCCCGCAGACCGTGGTGAACGGGAACTCCTCGTGCTTGATCCAGTTGCGTTCCCGGATCTCCAGCGGGTCGACGCCGATCTCGGCGGCGAGTTCGTCCATCAGGCGCTCGATCGCGAAGGTGGCCTCCGGCCTGCCCGCGCCACGGTAGGCGTCGGTGAGCGTCTTGTTGGTGAACACGTTCGTGCAGGTGAAGTGGTAGGCCGGGATCTTGTAGATGGCGTTGAACATGAACGCGCCCAGGATCGGCACGCCAGGACCGACCAGGCCGAGGTAGGCGCCCATGTCGGCAAGCAGTTCGACCTTGAGCCCGGTCACCGTGCCGTCGTTGCGCGCGGCCAGGGTGAGGTCCTGGATC
>DASYBO010000569.1:0-25817 GCA_036500685.1 Pseudonocardiaceae bacterium
GACTGCGCCGCAACCTGACCGCGTGCGGAGCGCCCGGCTCGTTGATCAGCAGGCGGCGCGGCGGCTACCAGATCCACCTTGCGCCAGCCCAACTCGATCTACTGGAGGTCGGGCACGAGCGGCACCTCGCCGAAGGACAACAGGACCCGTTCGAGACGGCTGCCGCGCTGCGGCGTGCACTGGTCTGCTGGCGCGGCGACGCCCTTGTCGACGTCTTCAGCCGGGTCCTTGAGCTCGACGCGGCCCGGCTGAACGACAAGCGCACTGCCACCCACGAACAATGTCTTGGCATCGAACTCGACCTGGGGCGTCATCGTGAGGTCGTCGAGGAGTTGACCGCCCTGCTCCGCGAGCACCCCTACGACGAATGTGCCGCCGAACACCTGATGGTCGCCCTCTACCGGTGTCGGCGGCAAGGCGAGGCGCTACAGGTCTACGAGCGGCTGCGCCGGACGCTGGCGGTCGATCTCGGCGTCGACCCGACCCCGCCGATCCAGGCGCTGCATCGGCGCATCCTGGCCGCCGATCCCACGCTGGCAGCCACTGTCCCGGCGAGCGCACCGGACAGTCCTGGCGCGGCGGCCACCGCGCCTGCCGTGGCGATGCCGGTGCGCCAACTGCCGCTCGACGTGCCCGACTTCGTCGGCCGAGCCGACGCGTTGGCCGAACTCGCCCGACTGCTCGACCTCTCGGTGCCGAACCGGGCCCCGGTGGCGGTCATCATGGGCGGTCCCGGGGTCGGCAAGTCCTGTCTTGTGACGCATGCCGCGCGGTTGGCGAGCGCCACCTTTCCCGACGGGCAGCTCTACCTCAACCTGGCCGCGACCTCGGACGAGCCGCGAGACCCGGCGCTGATGCTGGCCGAGGCGCTGCGGGCGCTGTCGATCTCCGGTAGCGCGATCCCGAACGGACTGGCCGAGCGGGCCGCGCTCTACCGGTCGTTGCTGGCGGAGCGCCGGATGCTGGTGGTGCTCGACGATGCCGGTCACGCCGATCAGGTGCTGCCGCTGCTGCCCGGGGCCGACGGCTGCGCCGTGTTGATCACCAGTCGCACGCTGCTGACGCAACTTCCCGGCGCCCGGCACATCGACCTGGACGTCCTGAGCCCGGCCGAGGCACGGGAGTTGTTCACCGGCATCGTCGGGCGGCGGCGGGTCGAGCGGGAACGGGCCGAGGCCGACGCGATCCTGGACTGTTGCGGCAACCTGCCGCTCGCGATCCGGATCGCCGGCGCCAAGCTCACCGGCCGCCCGGCCTGGTCGCTGCGAGTGCTGCGAGAACGGATCGAGGACGAGTCCCGGCGGCTGGCCGAGCTGAGGATCGGCGACCTCAGCGTGCGGGCCAGCGTCGAACTGAGCTTGCGGATGCTGCCGCCCGACGCGGTGCGCGCGCTGAGCCTGCTGGGTCTGCTCGGCCCCTACACCTTGCCCGGCTGGGTGGTCGGCCCGCTGCTGGATCGCTCGGACGCCGAGCAGGTGCTGGACATCCTCGTCGACGCCAGCCTCCTGCGGCTGACCGCCACCGACGCCATCGGCCAGCCGCGCTACCGGCTGCACGACCTGATCAGGACCTGTGCCGTGGAGATCGCCGCCCAGCTGCCGGCGGCGGACAAGCGGGACGCGATCATCCGGGTGCTGTCCACCTGGCTGGATCTTGCCGGGCGCGGCACCGATCGGCTGCCGGGCGGGCTGCTGGTCGGCGCGCCCGGTTCGGCCCCGCGCCGGTCACTGCCCGACGCGGTCGTCGAGCGGCTGATGGCCGACCCGGCCGGCTGGTTCGACGCGGAACGCGACACCCTGCTCGGCGCGGTGAAACTGGCCGTTGACTGGGGACTCGACGAGTTTGCGTGGGAGCTGGCGGCCGGCACGGTGACCTACTACGACCACCGATGCCTGTATGAGGACTGGCAGCACGGGCACCAGCTGGCGTTGGACGCGGCCGAAGCCGCCGGCAACGTGCGCGGTGCATCGGTGCTGCTGCGCGGCCTTGGCCAGTTGCACATCTACCGCGACGAGTTCGACGCGGCCACCCGCGCACTGGAGGCTTCCGTCGGGCTGTGTCAGGCCGGCGAGGACCGGCGCGGCGAGGCGTTGTCGGTGGCGATGCTGGCCACGGTCAGCCGGGTGCAGGGCCATTACGACGAAGCCGTCGACGGTGTCGAGCAGGCGTTGGTCATCGCGATGGATGAAGGCGACCGGCACCTGCAAGCCCAGCTGTCCTGCTCGATGGGCGTGCTGCGGCTCGTGCAGGGCAAGCTCGACGCGGCGGAGTCCTGGTTCGACAGGGCTTTGCGCCAGGCCAAGGCGCTCGACGACGGGCATCGGGTCGCGGTCGTGCTGCGGCGGTTGAGTCGGCTGCACGATCAGCGCGGCGATCCCGACGAGGCGCTGAGCTGCCTGTGGCAGGCGCTGGCCACCTTCGAGGACCTGGCCGACGAGCGGTGCGCCGCGTACACGCTGCTGGAAATCGGCCGCGTCTACGCGGGACAGTACGACCGGGACCGGGCGAGCCCGGCGTTGGTGCGCGCGGCCGAGGTCTTCCACCGACACGGCGACCGCCAGGACGAGGCTGCGTGCTGGCAACTGATCGGCGACCTGGACGCCGCTGCCGGCGTCCACGACCTGGCGCGCCGGCACCGCTGGCTGGCGCTGCGGCTGTGGCAGACGATCGGTGACCTGAACCAGACGAAGGCTCTGTCGCGACCATCGGCACCGTGACCGTGGTCGGGGCGCACGTCTCCTAGAATGCGAGCATTGAGGGTTGGCTGGAAAGGACGTGCTGTGAGGACCCTGCACTTCGGCCTTCGGGTAGCGGATCTGGCGCGGTCACTCGAGTTCTACACCGGGCTCGGCTATGAGGTGATCGGGAAGGTACCCGAGACCCCGTTCGGCAGCCTGACGATGCTCGCGCTCCCCGGCGACGAGTTCGTCAGCATCGAACTCGTCCACGATCCCGCAAGGGGCAGCGTCGATCCCGGCGGTCTCAACCACTTCGTGATCCACGTGGAGTCCATGCGGGACACCGTCGCCGAACTCGCCGTCCGGGGAATCCACGCCGAACCTCCCACCTCCCCGAACGGCTCCGCCGACTTCTGGACCGCCTGGCTCACCGACCCGGACGGTTACCGCATCGAACTGGTCCAATGGCCGACCGGGCATCCCGACGGCATGACCCGAGCGGACATGTCAGGCCAGGCCGACCGCGATTGAAGCGAAAACAAATCGTCAGTGCGTTGCGACGAATTCCTTGAGCGTGCCGATGACGTATTCGATCATCTCGGTGGTGATGCCTGGGTAGACGCCGATCCAGAACGTCCGCTCGGTGACGATGTCGCTGTTGGTCAGCGAGCCGGAGATGCGCTGCGGACGGCCGATGTAGGCAGGGTGGCGGGTGAGGTTGCCGGCGAACAGCCGCCGGGTGCGGATGTTGCGTGCCTCCAGGTGGCTGACGACATCCGGGACATCGAAGCCCGCGTCCGGCCGCACGGTGATGATGAAGCCGAACCAGCTCGGATCGCTGCCCGGCGTCGGTTCGGGCAGCAGCAGCCCTGGCAGGCCGTCAAGGCCCTCGCGCAGCTGGCGCCAGTTGCGCTTGCGCGCCTCGGTGAACTCGGGCAGCTTGGCCAGCTGGCTCAACCCGAGTGCGGCGTGAATGTCTGTGCTTTTGAGGTTGTAGCCGACCTGCGAGAAGACGTACTTGTGGTCGTAGGCCTCGGGTAGCGTGCCGAGCTTGAGGTCGAAGCGTTTGAGGCAGCGGTCGTCCTCGCCCGGCTCGCACCAGCAGTCACGGCCCCAGTCGCGGAACGACTTCGCCAGCTTGGCCAGTTTGATGTCCGAGGACAGCAGCATGCCGCCCTCGCCCATGGTGAGGTGGTGCGCCGGGTAGAAGGACACTGTGGAGAACCGGCCGAACGTCCCGGTGAGCCTGCCGCCGTAGGTCGAGCCGACGGCATCGCAGTTGTCCTCGATCAGGTGGCAGCCGTGTCGCTGCGCCAGTTCGGCGATCTCGGCGACCGGGAACGGGTTGCCCAGCGTGTGGGCGATCATGATCGCCCGCGTGCGCGGCGAGATCGCCTCCTCGACCCGCTCGGCCGTAGTGTTGTAGGTGCCGAGTTCGATGTCGACGAACACCGGGATGAGGCCGTTCTGCAGGATCGGGTTCACCGTGGTCGGGAATCCGGCAGCGACCGTGATGACCTCGTCGCCCGGCTTGAGTTGTTCATCGCCCAGTTCCGGCGAGGTCAGTGTGCTCAACGCGAGCAGGTTCGCCGATGAGCCGGAGTTCGTCAGCACCGCCTTGCGCCGCTTGAGAGTTCTGGCGAAGGACGACTCGAACTTCGTCGCGATCCCGCCGGAGGCGATTCTGAGGTCGAGCGCCGCGGCCACAAGGGACTCGCGGTCGTCGGCATCGAGAACGGCCCCCGAGGAGAGAATCGGGGTCTGTCCAGGGATGAACGGCGTTGTTCTCGGGGATTGGACGTCGTGGTAGCCGCGGACTTGCTCCAGTAGGCGCGATCGGGCTGAGTCGACCATGTCGTGTATATCCCCTACGAGGTAGGCGTCGATTTCTTGGTAGTTCTTTGGAATCACGCTAAAACAGCCAAAACGCCGCAGGCATCCCTCGACCTGGTAGGCGATGCGCGGCAGGGCGGGAGAACTACCCGCGTTGAAGATGACCCCGGGCCGCGTTTGTCGGCAAGCTGGATCCGGCATGAGCCAACAGGCGCGGCACCGCTGGGAGGACGATGTGAAGGTTCTTATTCTCGCGGGGGTCGCCCCGTCAACCGTATTCAGTCACGTTCCACTCGCGAACGCGCTGCGCAACGCGGGGCATCAGGTCATGATGTCGGTGTCGATCGATCAGATGATTCCGACGATCACGGAGGTCGGGCAGGCCGCGGTGCCGGTGGCCGACCCGACCAAGGACGCGCGGCAGATCATCGCCGAGGGCGGGCTGGCGTTCGTGCCGGACAAGCCACTGGAGCGCGAGCGCATGGCGGGCCGCTGGTACGCGCACATGGAGTACGTGACCATGGACAACCTGCTTGCCCTTGCCGAGGACTGGCGCCCGGACGTCGTCATCGGCGGCGAATCCTGCTATTCCGCTCCGCTGCTGGCGCAGCACCTCGACATCCCCTACGTGCGGCACGGCTGGGACATCCACGACGCGCGGCTCATGGACGAGGGCGCCGAGGAGCAGTTGCACGACCAACTGGCCGAGCTGGGCCTCGACGGCCTGCCCGAACCCGACCTGACGATCGACATCACGCCGCCGAGCCTGCGTCCGCCCGGTGTCGCGCCCGCGCAGATGATGCGGTGGATCCCCGGAAACGCGCAGCGCCGACTGGAACCGTGGATGTACAAGAAGGGCGCGGAAACCAGGATCCTGGTGACCCTCGGAACGGGCGTCGCCAGCTACGGCCAGTTCGACTTCCTCCAGAGCGTCGTCGAGAACATCGCCACCCTGGACGTGGAAGTGGTGGTGGCGGTGGGTGACGATGCCGTCCCGACCATGCGTGAGCGGCTCAGCGACAACGTCCACCTCGGCTGGATCCCGCTCGACGTCGTCGCGCCGACCTGCGACGTCATCGTGCACCAGACCGGCGGCAGCACCATGATGACGGCGCTGAGCTTCGGGGTGCCGCAGGTGCTGATCCCGGACACCGCGATGTTCCGCACGGCCGAGATGGCGCGGCGGCTGGCCGAGGCGGGCGCCGCGGTCGTGCTCACGCCGGAGGAGGCCGGCAGCGAGGTCATCGCCAAGGTCTGCCAGGAGATCATCACCAATCCCTCCTACACCGAGGCCGCCACCGGGCTGGCCGCGGAGATCGCCGCACTGCCGCTGCCCGACGAGGTGGCCCGCCGCGTCGAATGGCTCGTGCACAAGACGTCCTGAACACACGGGACCTGGCAACAAGCTCCTGCCCGCGCTCCTTGCCAAGGGGCGCGGGCACGTCAGTGGGAAAGGCTTCCCAATCATGAGTACTGGCAACGTCAGCACCCGCAGCATGACGGTGCGCCCGCTGGAGATCAGCGGCGCCTACCTCATCTCGTCCCGGTCCTTCGGCGACGAACGCGGTGAGTTCTCCGAGGTCTACCGGGAAGACGTGCTGACCGAGGCACTCGGGTACCGGCCGAGGATCGTCCAGGCCAACTGCTCGATCTCGCACCGCAACGTGCTGCGCGGCATCCACGGCGCGACCATGCCGCCCGGCCTTGCCAAGTTCGTCACCTGCGTGCGGGGCACGATGCTCGATTTCATCGTCGATCTGCGGACCGGCTCACCGACCTTCGGGCAGTGGCACATGAGCGTCCTCGACGCGCACGGCGCCACCGCGCTCTACCTTGAGGAAGGGCTCGGACACGCTTTCGTTGCCCTTGCCGACGACACCTGCGTCCAGTACCAGCTCTCCGAGCTCTACCGGCCGGCGGAGGTCCTCACCGTGCACCCGCTGGACCCGGAGATCGGCCTGCCGCTGACCCTTCCCGGCGAGCCCATCCTGTCCGACACCGACGCCGCCGCACCGACCCTGCGGGAGGCAGCCGAGCAGGGGCTGCTGCCCAGCTACGCGCAATGCCTCGAGCTTCGCCAGGCCCGCCAACACTAGGGACCGCAACGGAGTGAAGGCCCGGGACGACGTTGTCCCGGGCCTTCGTTTCTCCTACGACCGCTCTAGTTCGCGACGACCGCTTCTAGTTGGTGCGGTCGCCGAGCTCGGCCAGCGAGGTACGCAGCGCCTCGCCGAGGAAATCCAGGTCGGTGTCCGTCGCGTTGAGCGGTGGCGCCACCAGCAGGCCCTCACCGGTGCTGTCCGGGTGCCACTTGACGAACGGGTAGAGCAGCAGGCCGTTGCTCCTGGTGATCCGCATGACGTCCCCGAGGGTGCCGGGGGCCAGTTCGATGCCGTAGAAGTAGCCGAGGCCGCGCACATTCTTGACCAGCGGGTGGTTGCGCGTCGCGTCGGCGACGAGCGTGCCGACGGCCGCGCCCTTGACCTCGTCGGGGTCCAGCACGCCGAGCTCGTCCAGCACCGAGAGCACCGCGAGCCCCGCGCTGCCCTGCAACGGCGTCGCCGACATTGTGCCCATCAGCGGCAGCCACTTGCCGCTGGACATGATCTCCTCGGCCAACTCCGGCGCGATCATCGTGGCGGCCAGCGGGACGTAGCCTGCGCCGAGTCCCTTGGACAGGGTCACGATGTCCGGGGCCGAGCCCGGCGCGTAGTGCGAGGTCAACGGGAGTCCGGTGCGGCCAAGGCCGCTCAGCACCTCGTCGTGGATGACCAGCACACCGAACTCGTCGCAGACGTCGCGCAGCGCCCGCAGGTAGCCGGCAGGTGGAACGTATCCGCCGCCGGTGGTGCCGTTGACGGGTTCCATCATCACCGCTGCGACGCGTTCCGGTCCGGCGTTGAGGATGGCGTCGCGCACGGAACTCACGCATTCGGCCCGGCAGGCGGGGAACGGGCAGTTCAGATGCTGGCCAGGGTAGGGCGGATCGAAGGAGGGGGCGACGCCGAAGCTGTCGTCCTGGTGCGGCCGCCGTGAGCGATGACCGGACAAGGCCAGCATGAACGCGCTGTTGCCGTGGTAGCCGAGCGAGGACGTCAGCACCTTGTGCCGGCCCGTCTCGCCCCTGGCCCGCTGCACCAGCCGGGCCAGCGCGACGGCCGACTCCGTCGCGTGCGTGCCGGTTGGGGTGAACATCACCCGGTCCTCGGGCCGGTGCACGGCCCGAGCCGTCGCGGCGGCCAGCTGCTTCATCTGGGTGGGCTCGAAGGTTCCAGGGTTTGCGTAGGTGCAGATCCCCACCTGGTCCCGCAGCGCTTGGACCACGGTGGGATGCGCGTGGCCGATGTTCACGTTGATGATCCCGCTGGCGCCGTCGAGATAGCGCCGCCCGTCGGAGGCGAACACCCAGGATCCGGCGGCATGGCTGTAGGGAATCGGTGGAATCTGCAACCGCGCGGCCAATAACTGGGACGTCCCCGTCTCCTGGTTCACCGTCATCGTCACGATCGTGGCCCTCCTGGCCTGCTAGGCGCTGCTGTCTGTGCTGCCGGCTCAGCCGGATATCAGCTGCCGGTCGGCGTTCACCGGCTCGATGGCGTGCTCGACGTGAGGGCTGGCGTTGGCGCGGATGGCGTCGAGCAGAACCGCCTCCCGCAGCACGCTGTCGTTGTCGGTCAACTGTCCCGATCGGACGGTCGTCGCGAACGCGGTGAGCGCGTTGGCGATCTGGTCGTCGGGCGCCAGCCGGATCTCCTGGACGCCGGACTGCCGTTCGAGGCGGACCACCGGCACGTGGTCGGCGGGCGGGGTGTAGGCGTGCTCGACGACGATGCGGCCCTCGCTGCCCCACAGCTCGTAGCTGGACCGGTAGGAGTGGTCGAGGCCGAAGCTCAGGCAGGCGCCGACACCGCTGCCGGTGCACAGCAGGGCATGCCCTGCGGAGTCGACGGGCCTGCCGTGCCGGCTGAGCACCGAGGAGACGACATCGAGCTCGTCGCCGCGTTCACCGTCCAGAAAGGACATCGCGGCGCGCACCGGGTACACCCCGGTGTCCATCAGCGCACCGCCGCCGAGTTCGGCGCTGTAGCGGATGTCGTCGGCAGGACGCCTGGGCACGGTGAAGGTGGCGTGCAGGGCGCGCAGCTCACCGATCGCGCCGTCGTCGAGCAGGGCCTTCACCGACGCGTGCTGACTGTGGTGCAGGAACATCACGTTCTCGCGCAGCACCAGACCGCGCGAACGCGCCATCCCGATCAGCTCGCTGGTCCGGGAAACGCTGGTGGTCAGCGGCTTCTCGGCCAGCACGTGCTTGCGGGCGTAGAGGGCGCATTCGATCCAGAGGGCGTGCATGGCGTTGGGCAGCGGAATGTAGACCGCCTCGACCTCGTCGAGGTCCAACAGCGCCGCGTAACCCTTGACCGCGCGAACGCCATAGGTCGCGGCGATCGCCTGCGCCTTGTCGATGTCGCGGCTGGCGATCGCCGCGATCTCCAGGCCAGGCAGGGCCGCGATGGCAGGGAGGATCTTGCGATGCGCGATGCTCGCGCATCCCATGATGCCGATTCGTACCGCACTCACCAGATCTCCTTCCCTGGCAGCACAAGGTCATGGCCTTCCCAGGCTAGGTTGCGGCGGTTCGGCCGGCATCCCTCGCTCTGATAGCACCAAGGAAGCACGGTGGTCCGATATCGCCCTATCAGGCCGGGGGATGCCCGTTGTCCGGCACCGGTCTTACGCTCGCCTGGCACCCAGGAAGGGCTTGGCGTTCGCCGATCCCGAGCTGCGCGAGCGGCATGACATCGAGGGGGCCACATGGTCGACATCGCGAGCGCGGCATACGCGGACACCGACCGGTACGTGCGATCCACCGCAACGGCGGACAACGCGGTCATGTCCATGGCGGGGTTCTACTCGTGGTTCAACGAGCGGGTCCGCGCGCACAGCTTTCAGGTGGATCTGATCCCGTTCGCGGATCTGTCCAGATGGGACTTCGCACCGGACACCAGCAACCTCGTGCACGAGAGCGGGAAGTTCTTCTCGATCGAGGGCCTGCGGGTCCACACCAATCGGCGGTGGGTCAGCGAGTGGACCCAGCCGATCATCGTGCAGCCGGAGATCGGCGTGCTCGGCATCCTGGTCAAGCGGTTCAACGGCGTCCTGCACTGCCTGATGCAGGCCAAGATGGAGCCAGGCAACATCAACGGACTGCAGATCTCCCCGACCGTGCAGGCCACCCGCAGCAACTACATGAAGGTGCACGGCGGCGCGGCCACCAAGTACCTTGAGTACTTCCGGCAGGAGTCCCGCGGCCGGGTGCTGTTCGACGGGTTGCAGTCCGAGCAGGGCTCGTGGTTCCTGCACAAGCGAAACCGCAACATCGTCGTCGAGACCGAGGACGACGTGCCACTCGACGAGGACTTCTGCTGGCTCACGCTGGCCCAGATCCGCCGCCTGCTACTGCTGGACCACATGGTCAACATGGACTCCAGGACCGTCCTGTCCTGCATTCCGCCCGCGCTGACGCGGCTGGATCATCTGGACGCCGGCGACGACACGTTCGCCGACGCGGTCCTGCGTTCGCTCTCCGGCCACGGCAGGGCGGTGCACGATCCGGGGGAGATCCTGAGCTGGCTCACCGAGGTGCGGGCGCGGCTGGAGCTGTTGCAGCACCGGGTGCCGCTCAAGGAGGTCGTCAACGAGGGCTGGCGCCTCGGCACCGACGTCATCGACCACCAGGACGGCAAGTACTTCGACGTGGTCGCGGTGGGCGTGCACGCGAGCAACCGCGAGATCGCCGCCTGGACCCAGCCGCTGGTCGCCCCCAAGCAGGCCGGCCTGCTCGCGTTGCTGGTCAAGCGGATCGGCGGCACGCTGCACGCGCTGGTGCAGGCCCGCAGCGACGCCGGCACGCTCAACATCGCCGAGCTGACCGCCACCGTGCACTGCCAGCCCGGCAACTACGCCGACGCGGCGCCGGAACACCGCCCACCCTATCTGGACTACGCGCTGGCCGCACCGTCCAGCCGGATCCGGCTCGACGTCCTGCACTCCGAGGAGGGCGGCCGGTTCTACCACGCACAGAACCGCTACCTGGTGATCGAGGTCGACGACGAGGACTTCGCCGCCGAACCGGACAACCGGTACCTGTGGACCACGCTGAACCAGCTCACCGCACTGCTGCCGCACAGCAACTACCTGACCGTCGAACTCCGCAGCATCATGGCGAGCATGCGCAGCCTCTGAGAAATCCTTTCACACCAACGAGAGCCCGGGTTCGAGGACCCGGGCTCTCGTTGGTGTCCGCCACCCTCAGCCGGTCGGCACCGCGGCGCGCAACTGGTCTCGCAGATCGTCGACCAGCACCGCGAGGCCGTGCGCGCTGGTCGTGGCACCGAAAATATGGTGGTCAGGACGGATGAGCACGGCGGACGCGTTGTGCAGGGCCAGATACGACCGGTAGACGTCGTCCACATCGAGCACCCCGATCGCCCCGGCCGCGTCCTCGACCGGCCCGCTCTCGGGCGGCAGCACGCGCACCAGGTGGGTGCCGAGTTCGGTGAGGAAGGAACGCCGATCCGCGTCGATCACGGCGCCGGGATCCTCAGTGGTCAGCAGCACGAAACCGTGGCCGACGACGTCGTCGAACAGTCCGGTGTGGTCCTGCCGGCGCACTCGTCCCTGCGGGATGAACGCTCCGGTCAACGGCTCGACCACGTCCGCCGTGCCGACTCGGTGCAGGAGCCCCACCGTGAGCGGCTTGGCCGGTTCCGGCCGAGCCGGTGGCCTGCCCCGCCGGTTGGCGAGGACGGTGGCGTCTCGTTCGGCGGCCGCCGCCGGGTCGGTCACGCAGATCACCCGCCCCAACTGGACCGACGCCAGGATCGCCTCGGTGGCCTGCCCGCGACGTTCTTCGGTGTAGGTGTCCATAATGGACTCTCTGGCCAGTCCGCACAGAGCGAGGTCTAGCTTCCACGCGAGGTTCACCGCGTCGCGGATGCCCGAGCACATGCCCTGGCCCGCGAAGGGCGGCATGAGGTGGGCCGCGTCGCCGGCCAGCAGGACGTGCCCCACCCGCCACTGGTCGGCCCACCTGGCCTGGAAGATGTAGGTGGTGCTGCGCAGCAAGGTCGCGGTGGCCGGCGTGACGCCGAAGGGCGAGAGCAGCTGCCAGGCGGTCTCGTCCTTGTTCAGCTCGGCGGCGCTTTCGCCCGGCAGGCGCATGAATTCCCAGCGCCGCCGGCCAGGGCCGCTGCCGACGAGCGTCGTCGGCCGGGCCGGGTCGCAGATCTGCACGTTGGTCGGGATGAACTCGCGCTGCTCGTGGAGTTCGACGTCGCAGAGCAGCCATTCGTAGGAGAAGCCGAGGTCGGTGACGGGAACGTCGATGTGCGTGCGGACGAAGCTGTTGGCGCCGTCGCAGCCGACGACCCACCGGGTGGACAGGCTGAGCGTCGCACCGTCGTCGGTGGTTGCGGTGATGTCCACGAGATCGTCGTTGTCGGCGATGCCGATGACCTCGTGCCCGCGCAGCACCGTGATGTTGGGCAGGGCTGCCGCCCTCGTCGCGATGAGCTCCTCCAGCGCCGGTTGGTGCATCGTGTTGGCATCGGGCCAGCCGTAGGGGCCGGTTGTGGTGAAGGTGATGTCCAGCAGCGTCTCGCCGAGCGAGGTGCGCCACTGGTAGCCGTTGGCCGGCGCGGTGATCCGGCCGAGGTCCGGGCCGATCCCGGTGCCGGCGAGTAGCCGGGCGGTCTCGCCGTCGAAACTGGTCGCCCTTGGCAGCCGGTAGGGCTTCGGACGGCGTTCGAGCACGGTCACCCGCCAGCCGCGTTGCGCGAGCAGCACCGACAACGTGGCACCGATCGGCCCGTTGCCGACAATGACGACGTCAGCGTCTGTCACGGCACACCTCACAGGTCCGGAGTCAGGCGACTCAACTGGGCACGCAGGCACTCAACCCGCTTTGACAGCTGCGGATCCCCTTCGGGCCAGCCGAGGTCGATGCCGATCCGGCCGTCGAAGGTGTTCACCACGTAGCCGCCGAGGGCCGAGGCTTCGCGCATCCGGGACGCGGAGTGGAAGTTGGTCAGCCGCAACCCAGCCGGCGTGCGCATCATGGGAACCTGGCCCCAGTTCATCACGCTGACCACCTTGAGGGCGAGGCTCGGATCCCATGGTTTCCCGCCGGGCAACGGCCTGCTGAGCATGTCGAGCAGGCTGCGCTGAATGGACCCGTCGGCCAGACCGGCCTGCAACTGCGCGCCGATCGCCCTGCCGATCGTGACGGCATCGGGGGCGAGGTCGGGGGAGACCTTGAAACCCACGCCGCCGAGCACATTCGTACCCTCGGTCGAGCCGACCGGTGGCGTGAGACGACTGCGCAGGTTCACCGAGTACCGATACACCAACTCGGTCAGCGGCAGGTCGCGAATCTCCGCCTCGGCGAGCAGGATCGCGCCCGAGAGCAGGCTGTTGATCGTCAGGCGTTCGCGGTGGCCCAGTTCGGCGATGGCCGCGGTCTGCGCGGCGCTCAGGCGATGCTGGTACACATACCGCACAACCGGGTCCGGTAAGGACACCGGCAGATTCGGCATCGGGGGAGTGGGAGCGGGAGCGGCGTGGGGATGGATTCCGCGCTCGGCCAGCAAGTCCTCCAGCGACCGAGGATACGGGTGGCTGGGCAGGTCGACGGGCACACCGTTGACCACATCGGTGTAGCAGGACCACAGCGTCGTGACCACGTCGATGGCGTTGTGCGCGTCGGCGATGCTGTGATGGATGGCCAGACACACGCTGGCCTCATCGCCCGCGCGCACGACGTTGAGCGCGGTCAGCGTCCGCCGCTGGTCCAGATCCAGGCCGGCCAGCGGTGCGTCGAGATCCCCTTCGCGGAAGGTGACTTCTGGCTGGACATCGGACTCGACGAAAATCGGTCCCGCGTCGCCGATGTCCAGCCGGGCCGAGAGCTGTGGATAGGCGCGGCACACGGCGTCGTAGGCGGTGGTGAGGGCATCCGGGTCAAGGCGGCCGCTGGCGCGCACCGTGTACCCGATGTACGCCTCCTTGCCGAAGTGGACCTTTTCACTGGGCGCCAGCGCACGCCCGATTCCAGCTTTCGTCACGGATTGCCCCTCCAGTCAGCACAGGTCCCCAGCATCACCAGGGTCGCCTACGCCGCCCGCCGGGACCATCACCGACGTGAGTAATCTCAGCCGGCCAGGGCGTCCCGCACGGTCGCGATCACCTGCGCGGCCTGGTCGACGAGGAAGAAATGGCCGCCAGGGAGGACATGCAGGTCCGTCGGCCCGGTCGTGTGCTCCGCCCAGGCGCGCGCCTCGTCGACGGACACGCGGGGGTCGCTGTCGCCGGTGAACACCGTGACCGGGCAGTCCAGTTTCCGGTCCGGGTCGTGCCGGTAGGTCTCGACGGCGCGGTAGTCGCTGCGGATGGCCGGCAGGATCATCTCCAGCACTTCCGGGTCGGCAAGCATGGCCGCGTCGGTGCCGCTCAACGTCCGCAGCTCGGCGATGATGCTGGTGTCGGTCAACTCGTGCACCCGCTCGTCGCGGTAGCGGGAGGGAGCCCGTCGACCGGAGACGAACAGGTGCACGGGTGCGCGCAGCCCGGCGTCCCGCGCCAGCAACGCCACCTCGTAGCCCAGGGTCGCGCCCATGCTGTGGCCGAACAGCGCGAAAGGACGGTCGTCCAGGTCGCGCAGCACGTCGACGATCTGTGCCGCCAAGTCCGGGATGTTGTCGATCGGGGTCTCGTGACGCCGGTCCTGCCGGCCCGGGTACTGGACCGCGAGCACCTCGGTGTCGGCGGCCAGCGCCTTGGACACCGGGAAGAAGAAGCTCGCCGAACCGCCCGCGTGCGGTAGGCATACCAGGCGGGTTCGACTGCTCGGTGCCGGGTGATACCGACGCACCCATTTCTCAACGCGCTCCGCGGTCTGAGGCACAGTCAGCGTCCTTTTCCGGTGTCGAAGATGAGGCCTTTCTTCCCCACGATAGGAATGGCCGCCAGGCCCAGCATCCCTCGACCTGACAGTTCGCCATTCGGTCGCTATCACGTCGAGGGATGTCCGTCCGGAACCGTTGTCCTACGTTCTTAGGAAAGAACCATGCCAGGAAAAGTCGCCAGGCTGAACAGAGAGGGTGTCCAGTGGGTGTCGTCCTTCTTCTCAACGGTCCGAACCTGGGCGCGCTGGGCTGGCGTCAGCCGGACATCTACGGTGCCGACACGCTTGCCGACATCGAGAAGGCGGTCGCCGAAGAGGTGGCCGTCTGTGGTTGGGATGTCGACTCGATCCAACGCGAGAGCGAAGGTGACCTGGTCAGCGCCATCCACGAACGGCGAGGCGCCACGATCGGCGCGATCGTCAATCCGGGCGCGCTGATGATCGCGGGCTGGAGTCTGCGCGATGCGCTGGCCAGCTATGAACACCCGTGGGTCGAGGTGCACCTGAGCAACGTATGGGCTCGTGAGCAGTTCCGGCACGAGTCGGTCATCGCTCCGCTCGCCAGCGGTGTCGTCGTCGGCCTCGGTGCCTACGGCTACCGGCTGGCGGCACAGGCGCTGATGCACCTGTGCGGAGAAACACGATGATCTCGCTCGGGCAGGTTGCTGCCACTTGCAAGAAGCGGCCGGTGCGTGTAATGGACGTGGGGCAACCCCGCCGGTACTGTCCCAATTATTGGCTGATGGTCGCAAAATCAGTAATAACATGAGGAACGGGATCACTGGGGGATCTGTGTCTTCCATTTTGCAGCCGGCCTCAGACGTCGGCATAAATCCACCTATCGACGGGAACCGCTACACTCCTCGGTTCCAATTTCCGCAACATCCGATTGCCGGGAGCGTAGACGATTTCCTGTCGGGCCCTTGCGAGTCCGCGAGCTTTTTCCGGCGATCCGCGTTGGCGTGGTACGACGGCCGACTCGACGTCGGGCTGCGCTATGCCGCCGCCGCCGTCGACGCGCGCTGCGACGAGGATCACGAGCCGTGTCAGCTCGCCCCGTTCTGGCACGTCGCCCTGCTGACCAAGGCGCGGGAACTCGAGGCGGGCTGGCGTGCGCTCAATGCCATCGAAATGCAACGGGGGGCGCCGGACTCGGCACGCATGACGGCGACGTCGCACGTCATCCGGGGTGAGCTGCTGTTCGTGATGGGCCGCGTTGGGGACGGTCTGTCCGAAGTGAACACGGGGCTGCGGCTCGCGGAGTCCTGCGGGGCCCGGTCGCTACTGCCCATCGGCTATGTCGTGATGGCCCTCGGCGCGCTGCGCAGGGCGGACATGCGCACCTGCCAGCACTATGTGGACAAGCTGACCGGCGAAGCCCTGCTCGGCTATCTCGGGCAGGCCGCAGGCGCTCTTGTGGCAGCGCAGTCCGCGGAAGCACGTGGTCGCACGGAGAGCGCGGCGACGCTCATCGACGGCATCGTCACCAACCCGCTCGTTCTTCGCCAGCTGCTGGTATCCGAGCCATCGGCTGCTTCGTGGCTTGTCCGCGCCTCCACCAAGATGGGCGCTCAGGGCGTCGCGACCGCCGCGGTCGACGCGGCCTGGGCGACGGCGGCCAAACATCCACGATTCGCCGTCATCCAGGCGGCGGCGCTGCACGCCTCCGGACTGTTGGAGGGGGACTGCGACAAGCTGCTCGAGGCGGCGAATCTCTATCCCGACCGGTGGTGCGTGGCATCCGCGCGGGAGGACATGGCCAATCTGCTGGCACAGCGGGGTTCCGACCGCGGCAGCACGGTTCGCATTCTGGAATCGGTGCTCGGCTCCTACACCGCGATCGTCGCCACCCGCGACGCTTCCCGTGTCGTCAACAAACTTCGCGATTTCGGCGTGCGCCGTGGCGCGACCCGCAACGTCGACCATGGCGGCGATCTGCCGCACGGACTCACCAACACCGAGTACGCCGTCGCGGAACTCGTGAGCCAGGGACACACCAACAACGAGGTCGGCAGGCAGTTGTTCATCTCTCGGCACACCGTGGCATTCCATCTCAAGAAGGTGTACCAGAAGATGAGTGTCACATCGCGTGTCGAACTGGCCGCCATCTGGAAAGCAATGCAGTAGCGGGCCGAATTCACCTGTAGGCAAACGATGCTTGAGAGGTACTCGTGACGAAACCGACGCCGACGCCGACCGAAATCGGCCGTGGCTACGACGACTTCGCGGAACTGCTCGACCAGGTCTGGGGCGAGAATCTGCACCACGGCTACTGGGAAGACGACACCACGTCGCTCGAAGACGCCACCAATCGGCTGACCGACAAGCTCAGCGGCATGCTGAGCATCAAGCCGGGCGATCGACTGCTCGATCTCGGTTGTGGCATCGGCGAGCCGGCCATCAGGCTCGCCACGAAGCACGACATCGAGGTCGTCGGCGTCTCGATCAGCAAGCGGCAGATCGAGCGGGCGAACGAGCGCGCCGAGGCCGCGGGCCTGTCCGACCGCCTGTCCTTCCAACTCGCCGACGCGATGGACCTGCCCTTCCCTGACGAGTCCTTCGACATCGTGTGGGCCATGGAGTCCATGCATCACATGCCCGACCGGTGGCACGTGCTGCGGCACGCCGCGCGGGTGCTGCGGCCCGGTGGACGGCTCGCGATCGCCGACTTCCTGCTGATCCAGGGCACCGACGGCAAGGAACCCGACGCCGCCCGCGTGCACGAGGCCAGCAAGGGCGTGCTGACCGTGGTCGGGCTGGACGAATACCTCTCGCACATCCGCGAGGCCGGTCTCGTGCCCGACGCGACCGAGGACGTCAGCCAGTACACCAGGCCCTCCTGGGGCAAGGCCGCGGTGCGCTTCGAAGCGTTGCGCGAGCAGGCCGAGCCGCACATCGGAACCGAGCAGTTCAACCTGGTCCTGTCGCGGTTCGACAACTTCAGCGCGGAGTCGATGCTGGGCTACGCCCTCATGACGGCCCGCAAGCCGGCTCAATAGAGGCGACCATGCAGACGACGACGGAGTTGACCGAACAGACCCTGCGAAGCTACTTCGGCAGGATGACCGGGGACGAGAAGCACAGTTGGGCCGCGGCGTCCACGTTGCACGCGGTCTGGGTGCTCTACGAGCGAGTGCTCAACGTGTCGCCGGAGAACATCGACGACCCGGACCGGGACCGGTTCTACCGGTCCAAGGGCCACGGCCCGATGGCGTACTACGCGGTGCTCGCCGCGAGGGGCTTCTTCGAGCCGGAACTGCTGGACACTTGGCGCGAGTTCGGCTCGCCGCTGGGCATGCACCCGGACCACACGCTGGTGCCCGGTATCGAGATCAGCAGCGGCTCGCTCGGCCATGGGCTCCCGCTGGGCGTGGGGACCGCGCTCGGCCTGCGTGCGCAGGGTCGCAGCGCTCGTGTCGTGGTCTTGATGGGCGACGGCGAGTTCGACGAAGGCAGCAACCACGAGACCATCTCGATCGCAGGACGCTTCGGGCTCGACCGCCTCACCGCGGTTGTGATCGACAACAAGACGGCGAGCCTCGGCTGGCCGGGCGGCATCGCACGGCGCTTCGAGCAGGAGGGCTGGAACGCGACCACAGTGGACGGTCGCGACCACGATGCGCTCTATCAGGCGCTGACCAGGGAACCCGACGGACGGCCGCAGGCCGTGGTGGCGGAGATCCACCAGCTCGCGGAAGGGAGCGCGGCATGACCGCCTCGGTGACCAGGAAACAGATGCGGACCGTGTTCGCCGACACCGTGATCGACTCGCTGGCCACCGATCCCAGGGTGGTCGTGCTGACCGCGGACATCTCGTCGTGGTTCTTCTGGGACGCCAAGAAGGAGTACCCGGACCGGGTGATCAACCTCGGCATCCGCGAGCAGGCGATGATCGACATCGCCGGCGGCTTCGCGCTGGCCGGGCACCGACCGGTGGTCCACACGTATGCCTCGTTCCTGGTCGAACGGCCCTTCGAACAGCTCAAGATCGGCCTCGGCCACCAGGATGTCGGCGCGGTGCTGGTCGGCATCGGCGGTTCGTACGACGACCCGTCGTGGGGCCGCACCCACCAGTCGCCCGGCGACATCGCGCTGTTCGACACGCTGCCCGGTTGGACCGTGCACGTGCCAGGGCACGAGGACGAGGTCGAGCCGCTGCTGCGGGAGGCGATCGCCGGGGACGGGCGGGTCTATCTGCGACTGTCCGAACGGGCCAACAGCGAGCCGGTCCCGGTCTCGGGCGGATTCAGCGTGTTGCGCCGTGGCGGCGCCGGTGTGGTGATCGCGGTCGGTCCGGTGCTGGACCAGGTCCTGGCCGCGACGTCCACCATCGACGCCACCGTGCTCTACGCGTCCACGATCCGGCCCTTCGACCACATCGGCCTGCGCGCGGCGGTAGGCTCGGCCCAGCCGAACGTGGTGCTGGTCGAGCCGTACCTGCGCGGCACCTCGGCGCACGAAGTGGCCGAAGCCCTCAGCGACGTCCCGCACCGACTGCGGTCGTTCGGGGTCTGGCGGGACCGGGAGGCGCGCGTCTACGGCACCGCCGAGGAACACGACCGTCTCTACGGCATCGACCCCGTCGGCCTCGGCGAGTCGATCAACAGCTTCTTCCGCTAGCGGGTTCTGGCGAGGAAAGTGTAGCGGGCGGGGTCGACGACCCCGCCCGCTTTCGCCAGTTGTAGCTGGTTAATTCAGCCGACCCGCAGGCCGCGCCGCAGCGCGTCCTTCCGGTCGGCGAGCATCCGCTTGGTCACCGCCGCTTCCAGCGCGATCGTCGAACCGTGGAAGGTGCCAGGGTAGCAATGTAGCTCGACGCTCACGCCGGCCTGCAACAGCCGCTGCGCGTAGCTCAATCCCTCGTCCCGCAACGGATCGAACTCGCACACGGTGACATAGGCCGGCGGCAGCCCGGAGAGATCGGTAGCACGAGCGGGCGCGGCATACTGAAGAACATCCACAGTGGATGTATCGACGATTGATCCGCTCAGATAATACTTCCAACTGAATTCCGCTGCGGATCGGCTCCACATAGGAGTGTCGACATAGGTGTGCATCGACGGAGTGTCCAGGCGATCATCCAGCTCGGGGATGTCAAGGAGCTGGAAACACAACGCAGGGCCGCCCCGATCCCGCGTCAACAGTGCCACGGCCGCGGAGAGCCCGCCACCAGAACTCCGCCCGGTGACGGCGATCCGGGTCCGGTCGATGCCGAGTTCGTCGGCCTGGTCAGCCATCCACCGCAGTGCGGCATAGCAGTCTTCGACGCCGGCCGGGAACGGGTGTTCCGGGGCCAGCCGGTAGTCCACCGCGACCACGACGCCGCCGATGTGGTCGGCGGTCCACGCGCACTCGGCATCGGACAACCCCAGGTTGCCGATCACGAAGCCGCCACCATGGATGTAGAGCACGGCGGGCTGCGGCTCCCGCCGACCCGTCGGCGCGTACACCCGCACCGGGACCTCCGGCGCCCCGGCCGGTCCGGGCACGGCCACGTCGCGGATCGCGATGTCGGCCGGCATCTCCTGGACCGGCACCCGACAGGCGTTCGCCAGCACCGTGGCCCGCATCGCGGCGACGTCGCTGAGGTCCGTCTGCGGCAGCATCGTGGCCCAGGGAGCCAGTTCGGGGTCGTATGCGTAGCTCATGGCGGGTCCTTCTCACCGAGGAAACGGGCCAGGGTCGAGCGTAACGAGAGGCCCTGACGAGGCCACCTACTCAGCTGGGTGGCGCCGAGGCCTACCTCATCGAAGGATGGCCACCGGCAACCAGGTCCACCTACATTCGCAAATATGGCCACCCTGGTTTCCTTCCACGCGCATCCCAATGACGACACCACGATCTGCGGTGGCACGATGCGCAAAGCCCACGAGGAAGGCCACCGCGTTGTCCTCGTGCTCGCCACGCGCGGCGAACTCGGCTACCTGCCGGAGGGTTTGCTCGACGAGGGCGAGAGTCTGGCGCAGCGCAGAGCCGTCGAGGCCCACGCGGCGGCCAATGTGCTCGGCGTCGACCGGATCGAATTCCTCGGCTACACCGACTCCGGCATGATCGCCGCGACCGCCGACGGCGCCGCAGGCGTGTTCCGTAACGCGGATGTCGAACAGGCGGCGGCGAAGCTCGCCACCATCCTCCGCGAGGAGAACGCGGACGTGCTGACCGTGTACGACGAGAGCGGCGTCTACGGCGACTTCGACCACATCCAGGTGCACCGCGTCGGCCTGCGCGCCGCCGAACTCGCCGGCACGCCCAAGGTCTACCAGGCCACGATCAGCCGCGACCACATCGCCGAGAACCAGCGCAAGTACGCCGAGAAGGCCGGCGTCGAGCTGCCTTCCGGCCCGGAGTTCGGCACTGCGGCAGCGAATATCACCTGCGAGGTCGACGTCAGCGCGTACACCGAATACAAGCGCAAGGCTTTCGTGGCCCACGAAAGCCAGGCCACCGTGCAGTCCAAGCTGTTCACCGACCTGCCGGAAGCCGAGTTCCGCCAGATGTTCGGCGTTGAGTGGTTCATCCGCGCCGGTCAGGGCCCCGGAATCACCGAGACGAACCTGATGGCCTGATCCGGTGCCGCGCCGCTACGCGCTGCGCGGAACTGCGGCAAGATCGGCCAGCAGCTGACGGACGACGACGGCCACCTCGACCGGTTTCTGCTCCATGAGCGAGACGGTCCCACCCTCGATCACGGTCGCGTCGACGTGGCGTGCGGACGTGAGCCGGGCCCTGAGCCGACCGAGATCGGGCAGGGCGAAGCGATCCGCCGTCGCCCCGATCAGCCGAACGGGCGCGATGATCAGCGGAAGGCGATCCTCCATGAGGTACCGGGCGCAGGCCCGATGTCCCTCGGCGGGATCGACTCCCGGGGCCAGCGCGTCGCGAATGAAGCGGTTGAGCAGATCCGGGCGCGCGGCCGGATAGTGCGGGAGCCGTTGGTACCACAAGGTGATCAGGTGCGATCCGTCCTCTCGGCCTCGTCGACGCCGGCCCGGTTGGCCCGTGCGGCGCGGAACGCGGCATCGGTCAGCGGGGTCGAGGAGAGCACGAGACCGTCGACGCGCTCCGGCCGCGAGGCGGCCATCTCGATCGCCACCGCCCCGCCGGTGTGGTGGCCCAACACGACGGTCGACTCGATGCCGAGGGCGTCCAGCAACGCGAAGGCGCCCTCGGCCATCCTCTCTATGGTCTGCGGCTTCGGCCCGGTCGGGCTCAGGCCGAAGCCGATCATGTCCATCGCGACGGTGCGCGCGCCGGCCGCCAGCAACGGTTGCACCTCACGGAACTCGTCCGACGAGCGTGGCGTCTGGTGCAACAGCAGGACTGGGTGACCGGCACCGTGCTCCACATAGTGCAGTTGTCCGAGGGCCGTGTCGGCATATCCGCGAATCGCAGTCATGGGTGGTCCTCTGACAGTGGGTTCGTGGGCGCGGCCATCCTCGTGGCCGACACTCAGGCGAGAGAGGTGGTGTGCCGGTGAGCGGTCCGCGATCCCGGCTACCACCGGGGTCGGTGGTGCCACCGCCACGGGTTCGGCGGATGGTTGGTCTTCGTCATCCCGCCGGTCGTCGTGCTGCTCGGCGATGACGTCGACGTAGCGGGGGCACAGGTGCCGGTGGTGGCGCCCGCGGCGGGAGCGGTGGTGCTAGTCGCGCCTGCCGCTGGGGCGGTGGTGCTACTCGGCGCCTGTTGCGACGTCGTCGTGGTCCCACTTGTGGCAGCGGTGGACGTGGTGGTTCCCGTTGGCGCCGTCGTGGTGGCTCCGGCCGGTGCCGTCGTCGTGGCACCAGTTGGCGTTGTTGTGGTGGCTCCGGCGGTTGTCGTCGTCGTGCCGGTCGGGGTGCAGGTGGTGACCGGCGGCGTTCCGGCCGCGCCGAACGTGGCCGCGGTGATCACCTGGTTGCCGTTCATGGTCAGGGTGATCGGGTTGGCCATGTTCAGCAGATTGCCGCAGCCCAGGTTGGTGAACGACTGGTTGGCCCGCATGCCGAGGAAGGTGAACAGGTTCGTCGCCATCGCGGCGTCGACCGACGGCGCGAGCTGGAACATGGCCTGGTCCTTGAACACCCGCTTGATGCCGGCCGCGTTGGTGAACAGGTTCGTGCAGTAGGTGGTGGCACTGCCGTTGTCGCCACCACCGCCGATCGGCAGTTGGTCCACGCCTGCGCGGTAGGCGTTGGTCTTCGTGGTGTTCTGGGCCGCGTTGACCAGCGTCATCGGGTCGTTGAGCGGTACAAGGGCGACCGGTGCCTGCTGGTTCGCCCCCGCGGACAACTCGTCAAGCGGCAATGAGCCACTGGGCTGCATGTCGCTGGACTGATCGGGCGCGGTGAACGGCGTGCAGCCCAGCGCCGGGTCGACGAACTGGGAGAGCAGCAGGTTGTCGCTGCCGTTGGCGAGGTCGACGGCGTTGGCGCCGATGGCGGCGGTGTTGGCCTTGTTCTTCTGGGCGATCTGGCCGTTGGCGTTGGCCAGGTAATGGGTGACGACGTTGTCGCTCTGGTCCTGGTCGACCAGGGAGAAGTCACGGGTGGTGGGACACGGTGCACCGTCCTTTGCGGTGCCGACCGGCGGAACCACCAGGGTCTTGGCCGCGATCGCCTGGTTCGCGGCCTGGAAGAAGGCCGGTGCGCCGCAGTACGCGAACTGCCCGAAGACCGAGCCCCTGCTGCCGTTCACGCAGTTGCCCTGGGCGAGGGAGTTGCCGTTGGCGGATCGCAGCGTCAGGGTCGTGCCGTTGAAGCCGAACCAGATGCCGACCGTGGAACCCGCTGGCACCTGTGCGGCCACGGGCGCTGCCGCCGGCTGCGTGCCGCGGTCGATCACCAGCGGGTCGTACAGCGACAGCTGTCCGGCCGGGGTGAGCACGGCGGCCTCGACAAAGGCCGACTGGTTGACGTTCGACTCCTTGCACGCCCCGTTGGCCGCGTTGGTCGCGGTCAGTTGGTAGGGGGTGGCAAGACCGGCCGCGGACAGGGGATTCGCGGGCACGATCAAGCTGCAGTTGGGGTTGGGGACGGCCGCGGCGGCCGCGGGCGCTGCCGCATTGGCGGACCGGAAGGCGAAGGCGGCCGCGGTGACGGCGAGCAGGGCCGCGGGCAGCGCGACCGCCCAGACCAGTAAGGCCGTCCGGCGAGACCGACGCGTGGATATCATCTGGGGCTGGTAGGGACCCCGTCGTTTTTGGCGAGACAAAACGGAACTCCTTAATGGCGCTAAAAGATAACGGAATGCTTACGGAGTCCAATGGAGAAGCTAATGTCCGTGATCTCAGGTTGATAACGAGCAAGTTAGCACCGATGTCAAGAGACCGCTTCCGTGAAGGTGGCGTGGCCGCACCGGGCGCGCGCTCCTTGGGTGCGCGCAGTGGTCCATCTGGCGCAGTCTGAGTGTCAGCGACGCACTGGGCTGCTGGTTTGTCGCATCGGGCCGGGCCCGCTCTTCACTGTGCGTCACTCGATTGGCGGTATCGCCGACCGGGGGCAGGCGACGGATCGCTCGCGCCGCAGATCACCGGCCCACTTCGCCATCTGCCGAATTGGCGTGAATATTTCCTTGATGTTTAACGTAAAGTAGTTATCACGGCCCGATAAACCTCGGCGACTTACGTGCGTCTTTATAGCCAGGGGGACGATGTCACAACCCAAGATCGGGAAGGCTGACAATGGCTTTACGTAAAACCCCAATCGTGATCGGTGTACTCGCGGCCGCTGTCGTCTCGGCTGGCACGGCCTACGCGATGACCACGGCTCAGCCGTCGAAACAGGCGCCTGAAGTGGCCTCAGTAGCGGACTTCACGTCGAGCTCGCCCACCGCGATCTACCTCGAGGCCGACCTCAATGGCAGGAACGAGCAGATGAAGACGCCCCGGTCGGCGATGGGCGACCCACGCGGAACAGCCGTGGAGCTACTGCGTATCAGGGGAAACCAGGTTGCTTTCGAGATCACCTGGCAGAACCTCACCGCACCCACCGTTGCCCGCGTGCACGCCGGCGCGTCCGGCACGACCGGCGGGTCGGTCATCCCCATGGTGACCGCGCCGATGTCGGCCACGCTGACCGCCGTCGCCGGTTCGGTCACCGTCAACGATGCCAGGCTGCTGGTCCGGCTGGTCAACAACCCCAGCCAGTTCTACCTCAACATGGGGGACGCCAAATATCCCAATGGTGCCGTGCGCGGGCAGTTCCGCAGGATCGCGCCGGTGGACTTCCAGCGGATCATGCACGTCGGCCCGTTCGCCGCGTTGAACAGCGGCGACCAGGAAGTGTCGACTGCCAGTGACACCAACGCGCGAGCGAGCGCTTTCCTCGGGCTCGGCACCACCAGCGTCAACTACGCGGTGAGCTGGAGCGGCCTCACGTCGCCAACCGCCTTCACGGTCGACGCGGGCGCGGTGGTCATGAACGGCGCCCCGGTCGCCACCCTGTTCACCGCTCCCGGTGGCCTCGCGCCCAGCATCACGGCCGTCGCCGGCATGGCGATGAACGTGCCAGCGAAGACGATCGCGGCGATGAAAGCCGATCCGGCCATGTTCTACACCAACCTGACCACGGGCAGGTTCCCCGCCGGGGCCGCGCGCGGCCAACTGTTCCTGGCCACGGCACCCACCACGACCATGCCGACGACAACCATGCCGACCAAACCGACCACGACGATGCCGACGCAGCCGACGATGCCGACCCAGCCCACCACGCCGACGCAGCCGACCATGTCATCCCAGCCGATGATGCCCTCCGTCAGCACACCCGCGCCGCCGCACTGGTGACGCCAACCGGCCAGCGAGGACCTGATTAGCGGAGCAAAGCCCCCTGCTGTTCGTGCTCCGCCGGGCTCACCCACCCAGACGGGTCCTCGCCTCCGAGCGAGCGAGCCGATCGCCTATCTCGCGGCGGGCTGATCGGCTCGCTCGCCCCTGTCGTAGTGTCGAATGTTGTGCCCGCCGTAGTCCTACAGCCGCACCTCTACGGGCCGGGCGAGACGGCCACCGCCGACGGAGCTGTTGGCCCGGTCGATCTCACCGAAGAAGATCATGACGTCGTTCGCCGCCGTGCGGGGCCGCGCTATTCGGTGCGTAGGGCGGAGAGTCGCATGGTGCTGCGCAGGGCCGGGAGGGTCAGCGCGGTGACCAGGAGGACCAGTAGCAGCGTCGCTGCGGAGAAGATGCCGATGGTCGACCAATCGATCCGCAGCGGCAGGTTGACCATTCTGATCACCAGGGCGGAGAGGCCGATGCCGCCACAGATCGCGACGACGACCGCGAGCACGACCGGCACGGCCGTTTGCCACAGCAGTGACCTGGCCAGGACGGACCTCGGTACGCCCGCGGCGGCGAGCACGGCGAGGGGGCG